>CAJMON010000014.1 GCA_905214955.1 uncultured bacterium | reverse complement strand
GCATTTTACACCTGTTTTATGAAATTTTGCTTGGCTCTGAACAGTTACATTTTTTTGTACTTTTCTGTGCAAAAAGTATAGGAGGCTGCCGCAGATACTGCGGCAGCCTCCTCTCGATGGCATACCATCGTTTCTGCTGGTTTTACCGTGTTTGATTAGTAACCAAGGATATCCTTTGTATTATTGAAGATTTCATTTACCTGATCGATGTAATCAGAAGCCTTCAGGTTATCCATGCACTCGGTTACGTATGCATCCCAATCGTCATCCAGACTCTTCTTTCCAGTGATGAATTCCAGAGCGGAAGTATTTACATAATCCATCAGAGGAACTTTGATCAGGTTCAGGTCTTCTTTTTCAAGCTCATCTGCCAGTACCGGCGGCATCAGCTGAATGTCAACCTTGTTTGCATTGATACGCTCGTTCCACTCTTTTTCACCCTCGGTGAATTTGGAAAGCTGAATCTGCTCGTTTCCGCCGTATGCGAATACGCCGCCGCCGAAACCATAGTCAACATTCAGTTTCTTCTCAGCACCCGGGTTGAATCCGTTGTAGTAAATATCAGAGTTCAGAGTGATGTTTCCATCAGCATCTTTGGTGTAGGTCTCGCCTTCAACACCCCACTGGCTCAGCTCATGACCTTCGTCAGAGTACCACAGCCAGTCAACAAAACGAAGCATTTCGATGAATTTTTCTTCGCCCAGCTCATCCAGAGCGTTCTTGCTGATGCACACACCATTTTCCAGACGACCTGCGGCACTGGAAACTTTCAGGTTTCCAGCAGGACCTGACGGAGTAGTCATGAAATACAGTTCAGCGCCTTCATCAGTCATCTTGTTGCTGGACAGGATGTCAGACAGCTGCTGATAGTTTGCAGCCAGGACATAAGAATCACCGCGGAAGAATTTAGCCTGTGCCTGAGAAGAATCCTGTGTAAAGGTTTCCGGATCCAGGATACCTTCATCATACAGTTTGTGGAAATAAGTCAGGAACTCTTTGTACTCGTCAGTGGTATCTGCAAAGTAGAATTCATTGGTATCGAAGTTGAACTTCTTACCGTCTTTCAGACCCCAGTCACCACCATCAGTGGAGTTACCAGCGGTTACATTATAAACAGTAGCTGCCAGGTTCATGGTGCATCCGAACTGATACTGATCAGACCAGATATTGTCTTTTCCGGTATACTCCTGAACTTTCTTCAGTGCATCATAGAAATCTTCCCATGTCCAGGTCGGTTCTGTGCTCATATCAACACCAGCTGCCTCAAAGATATCCTTACGGATGATCAGGGAATAGCCGCCTGCTGTTTTCTCCCACATACCCGGGAGACGATAGTATTTACCATCTGCAGCGTAGATCTGCTTCAAATCTTCTTCCATGCCCCACTCTTCTACCTGTTTGGAGTAGTTGGGCATATACTGTACGTAATCACTTACTGCTACCAGCTGGCCGCTGTCCTCATATGCAGAAGAATCATAGATCTTCGGAATGATGTAAGGAGCGCTTCCGCTGTTGATCATAGCGGTTACTTTGTCGTTGTAGTCTGTTCTGGCAACAGTGGTCAGATCAAAGGTAACGTTGGTACGCTCTTCGATTGCACTCCAGATTCTCCAGTCAGCGCTGTACGGATAGTTCTCATGATCTGAGAACATCATGGTGTAAGTAACCGGTTCATCAGAATGGAACGTAGTATCTACGCCATAGGTGTAGCCTTCTGCTTCATCAGCGAATGCAGTCAGGCCGCTTGTCATGGTTCCAACCATTGCAGCTGTCAGAGCCAGAGCAATTACTCTTTTCTTGTTCATAATGTATTCCTCCTTTTGATTTTCGGAAGCCCTTTGCATGGGTCTTTGATCTCATGTGTTAGAGTTTCCATATTTCATACCGTACATGCCGCTCCCGGCGGGGGAGTCTTGCATGTCTTACCGCCTTCAGCAGTACCTGTACGGATCATGAACAAATCATACAAAAAACACAAAACAGTTCAAATGCAGGGGCATCAGCCCTTTACAGCACCCATAGTCATACCCTGTACGAAGTAACGCTGTACAAACGGGTATACACAAATGATCGGTGCAGAGGTAAGTACCATGGTAGCAGACTTCAGAGTAGCCTGTACGCTGCTGGCTTCTGCACTGGAGCTGGTATCTACGGAGTTGGCACCCTCTACCAGCTGGCGAACCCACAGAGAAATGGGTTTCATGGAATCCTGATTTAAGTACAAGAACGGTCCGAACCATTCATTCCACATACCTACCAGATAGAACAGACACATAGTAGCAATGATCGGTTTGGAAAGCGGGATGATGATCTTTACGAAAATACCATACACACCCATACCGTCCATAGCTGCTGCTTCTTCCAGTTCTCCCGGCAGCCCGGCAAAGAAGGACTTCATAAGAAGCAGGTTGAATGTGCTGATTGCACCCGGAAGTACAACCGCCCAAACAGTATCTCCCAAATGCAGCCACTGAGTAACCAGAATATAGTTCGGGATCAGGCCGCCTGCGAAATACATGGTAAATACAACAAACGGGGTAAAGAACTTGTTTAACCGCAGTTCCGGTTTGGAAAGCGGATATGCAAGCAGTGCAGTACCTACTACTGAGATAAAGGTTCCTACTGCGGAGTAAATAATGGTGTTTCCATAATAACGGAAGAACCGGTTGTCACGCAGCAGATATTTATATGTAGCAGTGGTAAAATCTACCGGTAAGAAAGTAACCTGGCCTGCTGCCACAGCAGCGTCGCTGCTGAAAGACTGCGCAACCAGCCAAACAAACGGGTACAGGGTAACAAAGACAACCAGGATCATGATAATCGTATTCACTACCTGGAAGACCCGATATCCCTTTGACATCTTAATCTTCATATCTGTCTTTGCTCCTTTCTACCACAGAGAAGTCTCTGTGAATTTCTTTGATAAGTAGTTTGCAGTGGTTACCAGAATCAGTCCGATCAGTGCAGAGAACAGACCTACTGCAGATGCGTAACTGAAGTTACCGCCGGAAATACCCATACGGTATACCAGAGTGTCGATGATGTCAGCTCTGGACTGTGTCAGCGGGTTGTATAACAGCAAGATCTTCTGCATGTTGCTTGCTGTGATGATGTTACCGATATCCATAATGAGCAGTGTCATGATGGTAGGAAGGATTCCAGGAATGGTAACATGCAATGCCTGCTGGAACTTATTTGCGCCATCGATTTCAGCAGCTTCGTAAAGTCCCATGTCGATATTGGTCATAGCAGTCAGATACAGGATGGTACCCCAGCCTAATGCCTGCCAGATACCGGAACCGATATAAACGGTATCGAACCATGCCGGTTCAGACATGAACTGGATCTTTTCAAATCCAAGGGAAGAGATCAGCATATTGATCGGGCCTGTTGTAGAAAGCAGCTCTTTTACCATACCACAGACAACAACCAGTGAGATAAAATGCGGCAGGTAGGAAATGGTCTGCACCAGTTTTTTCCACCATTTCTTGCGGATCTCATTGATCAGCAGAGCAAAGATCAAAGTAGCCGGGAACCGTACGCATAAGTATCCAATACTCAGACGTAAGGTGTTGCCGAATGCCTGCCAGAAGTTCTTATCTGTCAGGAACTGTTCAAAGTAACGGAAGCCGACCCATCTGTCTCCGAAGATGTTCGGGCCGCCCTTATAGCGACGGAATGCAATAATATTTCCGGCCATAGGCACATACTTAAAAATCACGTAGTAAAGAATCGGCAGGATCAGGAAGGAATAGATCTTCCAGTTCTTCTTTACGTGACGAAGCAGTGACTCTTGCTTGTAATTTGACTTGACTTTTTTAGATGCATTTGGTTTCGTCATTTTTTACAATCACTCTCCTTCATTTTCCACCTCACGTCCCTCCCAGTTCGTGAAGTTGTCTTTTTTCGTTCCCGTATGGTTCTATTATATGGCATCTTTCTGCATTTTGCTTTCAAGATATTGCCGTTTCCTATACAAATCTTGCTTTCTTACATAGAATTTTGTCTGCCTTGTATCACGTATTTACAGTTTTACCGGTTTTTTCTTGTACATGTTGCTTATCAAATGTGCGTTTTTCAGAAAAGTCCGCCGCAAAATTTGTGTGAATATCCAATATGACAAATCTCTGTATCTCATGCAAGATCTTCCTGTAAGATCCTTTCGGGAGTATTTTGCTCATCTAATATATTGTATTTTTTTCATTTTTGGCTTCAAAATTGTTGCTTTTTCCTGCGCAAATATTGCTCCATTTTAAACTTTTTCATTTTTTCATTCAACTCATTGTGTGTTTTTTACAATTTTGCATGCCTGTTTTTATGCATTTTTCACAGTATGTAAATCATCCCCCACATCAAGGTCTCTCGCAGAATGTTCAAAATTTGTAAGTTTTTTTAGTCATACTGCTGTTTCAGCGGCTTCCATGGACGGATCAAGCCAAATTTCTCACTACTCGTTGCTTGTCCGAAACCGCAAAAGAGAAAAACTCTGAACATGCTGCGTTTCCGTTTTCCCAGATGCCCGCCTTTTCGCATCTGCTTTCGCGAACTCGCCCCTTCGGAGCTCAAACACGCTTTCGCAGATGCTGGCAGTGCGCCAGGAAACCTGGAATTCTCGCAATGTCAGAGTTTTTTGTCTCGTCTGCCGCTATATACACTTCTTGCTGATGCCGGACGCACGCCATGCAGAAACATCGTTTATCATCTGGAGCGGCCGGATCAGGCTCCGAGAAAGCTGGAAGGTGCCGGATGAGGCAAAAGCAGCTGTCCGAAGCGCAGCAAGTTTGCTTTTGCCGAATGCACTCCGGCAGCTTTCCGGATTTCCGGAGTCTGCCGGGTGCGAAGCAAACAAACGATTTTCTTGCATGGTGCATGGACGGCGCATCCACCTCCTGCCTTGCGCTCTTCTAACATTCCGGTACCCAGTACGCATCGCAGACAACAAATCTATTATTCTGCAAACTTCAGCGCCTCGAAATCAAAGCTGCTTCCGGGCAGGAAGACAAATTCCACATCCTGCACACCGCACACTTTCTCAAACTGGAAGGTCTGACAGGTTTCTCCTCCTAAGAACTCCAACATCTGCTGCTCCTGTCCTTCTTCCGAAGTAAACTTCACAATAATGGTATTCTTGGCAAGAGGCGTGCTTCCCCATACGGTAATCGAAGAAACTCCCTTCTCGGTGAAATCCATCTTGTTGAATTCCAAGGTTACGTTGTTTCCGATACCGCGGACAGCATCTTTCTCCTGACGGAAGGTATCTCCATATACCTTGTCACACTCTCCTGCCAGCAGCTTCTCCAGCGCCCGATTCTTTTTCGCAAAGGAAAATCCCTTAATATGGACTTTGTTGTACAGAACAAAGCAGATGCTGGTCACACCCTTCAGCCGTTTGTTCAGTTTATACGTCTCCTCCTGATATACATTCCAGATGGAAGGCTTCTGGTAAATCACATCTCCGATCAGCTCTGCCCCTTCTTCTCCCGGCATTCCTTCATAAATCTTGATCTGGTACGGTTCACTGGTAAGGGCAAAAATCGGCAGACAGATTTCATCGGATCCGTAAGAGCCAAAATCCAGTTCCCGAAATCCTACCTGGGTCTCCCCATCACGGGAAGTGGCCACGCCGTGTTCATTTCCGTTTCCAACCTCTCCCCTGCTGTAATCATACAGCCCGGCTGTCACAAATTCATAGGGATCACGGAACGCTTTTCCAAGTCCGCTGACCGTAAACTCCAGCTGGGAAATCAGACGTACTTTTCCGGTACCGGCACAGGACATGCAGCGCAGACGGAAAGCCCCATCACTTTTTGCCGTTACTTTTGCCGTCAATCCGTCTGGCACAACTTCTGCAAATGTCACAGGAATGCCGGCATCATCCACAATCTTCCAGGTAACATTCTGATCTGTGGCATCCACCGGCGCAAGCTTTGCTGTCACAATGGTTTCCTTATTTTCTGCAGTCAAACTGGTTCCGTTGGAGCTTACAAGATAGACAGCGCGTACCGGTATGTCTTTCTGTGTATCAGCGCTTTCTTTGACCTCAACGGAAGTACACTCTCCTGCCAGAAATGCCTGTGGGCTGCTTCCTTCCAGTACTGCCGCTTCCTTTACCGGAATTGCAAGAACGGCTTCTTCCATACCTTCGGAAGATACCCGGATTTTTAACATTCCGGCCTCTGTGCCGCTCTTTCCAACCGCTAACAATTTTCCACTGAAAAGTCTGCGGTTTCCGGTCTTGTAGCCATCCATTTCCGTGCTGTCGCCGTTGTCGCATCCTACCAGGGCACCGGCTCCTTCTATGCAAACCTGTACCCGGTTATCTGCATTTTCCACCGGATATCCATCGGCATCCTCCATGGAAATTTCCGCAAATACCAGCTCCTGTCCATCGGCAGCCATTTCTTTTTTATCTGCCTTGATCACAATGCGTACCGGTTCTCCGAAAGAATGATGGCTCTCTCTTGCGATCTCATTTCCTGCTTCATCGTATGCCACTGCCAGAATCTCACCGGGGGCATAGGGAATCTGCCAGTCACCGGAAAGTTTGGTTCCATGGACATGATCAATCCTGCATACTCCGCAGCTGTTTCCATTAAAGAACAGTTCTACGGAAGCACCGTTGGTAAACGCCCGCACATCAATAAGCTGGCCTTCGTTAAAATCCCAGTAAGGCAGCAAATGTACCATGGGATGTTTTTTTGCATCTGTCCACTCTGCCTGGTACAAATAATAGGGATCTTTGGGAAACCCTGCCGTATCAATCTGTCCAAAATAAGAGTTTCTGGTGTGATAGGGCGTAGGCTCTCCGATGTAATCAAATCCCGTCCATAAAAACTGTCCGCAGGAAAATCCATGGTCCCGCTCTGTGATAATACAAAATTCCGGATTCTTTGCTCCCCAGCTTGTGGTGGAATTTCCAAGGGAGGAACACTGCTCGTCGTCATCTGCCAGCACAGACTGTCTGTACGGGAAATGATAAATGCCGCGGCTCTGTACCACAGAAGATGTTTCGCTTCCGTAAATAATCCAGTCCGGATGGGCTTCACGGTGCTTGTCATAATATTTTTCGCCGTAATTGTAGCCTTCCAGCTTCACAATATCTGCGCATTTCTGTGCATTCTCCCAGGGCATATAGTTGGAACCGATGGTTGGTCTTGCATTTCCTTTTGGATCGTGTTTTAAGGTTTCTGCCTGGAGCAGTCTGGTCCACTCCCGTCCTTTTTCTCCTGCATGAGTGTCATGAATCTCATTTCCAATACTCCACATCACCACACAGGGATGGTTCCGGTCCCGGCGCACCCAGCTAGCCACATCTTTTTTGTACCACTCCGGGAAAAATCTTGCATAATCATAAGTGGTTTTGGAAGATTCCCACATATCAAATGCCTCGGAATCTACCAGAAATCCCATTTCATCCGCCATTTCCATAGCTTCTTCTGCTGCCATATTGTGACTGAAACGGATGGCATTGACGCCCATTTCTTTCAGAATCCGGAACTGACGGCGCAAAGCTTCCGGATGGAAGGCACTTCCCAGGCATCCCAGGTCATGATGCTCGCACACACCGTTGAATTTTACTTTCCGGCCATTGAGATGGAAACCGTCATCTGGCAGAAAAGCGATGGTTCGGAATCCCACTGCCTGCTCTTCTGTCTGCAGCACGACCCCTCCTGATTTTAAAGTAGTTTCCAGAAGATAGCGGAAGGGATCTTCCACATCCCACAGATGCGGTTCTTCTGCCTGGGCTTTCAGAACATAAAGCCAGGTTTTTCCCTCTGTCTCTTCTTTTACTTTCCATTCTTCAGATACAGTTTTTAAAACATTTCTGTTTTCTAAAAGGGAATGCAGCACAAAGGATACCTGTACCTCTGCCGGTGCTTCTTTCTGTGCCTCCGGGAATGTCACTTCTGCTTCCAATTCTACATTCCAAATCTTGGAATCTTTTTCGGACGGCTCTGCATGAAAATATATACCATCGGATTCCAGATGCGTCTGCGGAAGCACTTTCAGCCATACATTCCGGTAAATACCCGCTCCGGAATACCACCGGCTGTTTGGTGCCTGAAAATCTACAGATACCCAGATTTCATTTTCTCCGTCCTTTAGATAAGAAGTCAGATCCACTTCAAAAGCACTGTATCCATACTTCCATTCAAACGCGAATTCTCCATTGACAAAAATACGGCTGTCCATGTAAATTCCATCAAACCGCAGAAAAACAACTTCTCCTTCTTTTTTCTTCCAGGTCAGTTTTCGTCTGTACCAGCCGGTTCCATCTTCATACAGATTGTCTGCATCATAAATCAGCCAGTCATGAGGCAGGCCGATTGGCACAAATGCGTCCTGTTCTGCCTGCATTTCTTCCAGCGTGGTATGAAGGGGCTGCTTGCTGAATTCCCATCCATCATTGAATAATCTCTTCATTGAGTCCTCCCGTTCTGAATCCTTTTCAGATTCTGTTTTCACTGATTTTGTATCCTTTATTTTTCAGAAAACTTTTGGATCTTTTCCATAAACGGTCCTGCAGGAAGTCCGTTTCTTCTATATAAAAGAACACTTCCCGGCGCACAGTTCCATGCATAACGCACAGCTGCCGCAAAGGCTGCTTCTCCCACGGACAAGTATACTCCCTGGCTGATAATCTCAGCCTGGACAGCATTCCATTTTCCATCTGGCCCCTGGATTTCAAACAGCCCCAGTTTTTCTTTCGCGGAAGTTTCTTTGACGGCAAGCTCTCCCGTCACGCCGCCCCGGCTGGCAAAACACAGCTCTTCTGCGGGAACATCAAATTTCAGGCATACACTTCCGCCCGGATTCTGAATACACTCCTGTATGCACGGGCTTCCCTTCCCGGTTTCAGAAGAATTTTCCAGCTGCTCCATCACCAGGGCTGCTCTGTGGGCAGTTTCTTTTTTATTTAACGGATGCAGATCATTGTCTTCTCCCAGATCCAGATTGATGCTCACTCCCACATTGGAAAGCTTCGCCGCCTGTCTCTGTGCTTCCCGGATCTTCGGCCAGGCTTCTCCCGGCGCAATGTCCACACTGCAGTTTGGCAGCTGCACCACAGTGAAAGGAAGTTTCGGATTTTCCCAGCCTTTTCTCCAGTCTGCAATCAAACTCTGCAGCAGTTCCCGGTAGTCTTCCGGATGGGTGTCATTGGATTCTCCCTGATACCAGAAAGCACCTTTCACCGTATAAGGCTGGCAGGGAGCCACCATTCCCTGGTACAATCCGCCCGGTGTCCGATTCAAAAAGACCTGTTCCGGTGCCGGTCCGCAGGCTGCCAAAATCTGATATTTCCAGGTCCCTTCAAGAGAAATGGGCTTTTCCGGATCTTCTTTTTCTGCCTTCGGATCATATCCGTCCGCATCTGCATTGTACCATCCAATCTGCAGCTTCTTGCCAAGGGTCACCCTTCCGGTGCCATACCGGCAGATCAGGTGAATGCGCACCTCATTCTCCCCTGCTTTCAACAGGCCTGCCGGAATGGGATACCGTCTGGGTGGATACTGATAACCGGTTTCTCCGATTTTCACTCCATTGATGTACATTTCATCGCTATCCACCAAGGTGCCGAATTCCAGCAGCCCTTCTCTTCCAGCCAATTTTTCTGGAATCTGAATGTTCTTTTTCAGACACAGGCTTCCGCAGAAATCTTTCAGACCTTCTTCCTCAAAAATGCCAGGCAGGGTAATGGAATGCCAGGTTTTTTCGAATGCCGGTTCTTTCTTTTCAAGATCTGCAATGTTTCCGTACCAGGATGCTTCTTCCTGTTCTTTTATTTTCAGTAAGTTTTTTGTATACTCCGGATTCTGGCAGGTTTTCAGTTCTTCCAGATAGTTTGGATAAGCCCCAAGTGCTTCCTGGCTCATCCAGGCCTGGGCAGGAGTGCCTCCAAGACTTAAATTTAGAATCCCTACCGGAATGCCCCGTTTTTCGGAAAGTTCTTTTCCCAGGAAATAAGAAAATGCGGAAATTTCCTGGAGATTTTCCGGCGTACACGTTGTCCAGTCTGCTTTTTCATGGTCTTTTAACGGCTTATCAAATTCATAATGCTCATAGACCTTGTACAGATGAACCTGGGGCGCTCCTGTTTTGTATTCCTCCGGGAATCTTCTGCGCACTCTGCGCATGGGCAGTTCCATGTTGGACTGTCCGCTGCATACATACACATCTCCAGCCCATACCTGCTCCACCTGGATCTCATCCTGTTCTCCCTTTACGTGCAGTATGAACGGGCCTCCCGCCTGTAGCGGCGGAAACTCCATCCGAAAGCTTCCTTCCTGATCTGCTTTTCCCTGAACCTCTGCAATCGTCTGGCCATCTTCTGTCAGCCAGGCGCGGATGTTCTCCTCTGGCTGCGCCCAGCCCCAGAAAGCAGTGGGCACTTGCTGCTGGAGCACACATCCTTTCCCAAATATTTTCGGCAGTCTGATCATCTCGATACCCCCGTTTTCTTCTATATTCCATCCGCGGAATACTTCCGCGTACTGATGGTATCGTATCCTATCTTTTCCATCAGTTCTTTACAAATCTTGCGTCTTTCTTGTCAAAAATTGCGAATCGTCCTCTACTCGGGACAAAAAAACAAAACTTTGATATAATGATGCCCAAAGGACCCAACGTCCAACACCGATTCTGCTTGCAGAAAGAGGTGTTGGACCTTGGGGACTGCTCTACATGAGGAAGTAGCGATTTTCGCAGAAAATCTGCGGATTCCGAATGTTTACAAAATTGCGGAGCTGCTTCGCAGCGAAGCAATTTGTGGGGCATCATTATACTTATTCAAAGGAACCCTCTTATTATTTTTTTAGAAAGGACAGCTTTTATGAAACAGGAAACTTTTCAGAACCCTTTACTGAGCGGATTCTATCCGGATCCCTCCATCTGCCGGGTTGGCGATGACTACTACATGGTGACTTCTTCTTTTGTATATTTCCCCGGCCTTCCGATTTTCCACAGCAAGGATCTGATCCACTGGGAGCAGATCGGCCACGGTATTTCTTCTCCAGAGCAGCTGGATTATAAAAACTGCGAGACCTCTCTCGGACTGTGGGCACCCACCATCCGCTATCACAAAGGAACTTTCTACATCATCAACACCTTTGTTTCCGGAGGCCGTGAAGCACAGCGTGACAACTATATCATCACTGCCAAAGATCCTGCCGGTCCCTGGAGCAAGGCCTGCTTCGTAGAAGGCGCAGACGGCATCGACTCCAGCCTGTTCTTCGATGAAGATGACCGGATGTGGTATGCCGGAAATTTCATCTACAACGATGATCTGTATGAAGGCCACCACGGCATCTACTTATGCGAGCTGGACCCGGAAACTTTCCAGTTCAAAGGTGAGCGCACCGTGATCTGGGACGGCGCCAAGACCCGAAGCAAATGGATCGAAGCTCCCCACATTTACTTTGAGCATGGCTGGTATTATCTGGTGGTAGCCGAAGGCGGCACCTTCACCAACCACAGTGTTATGATGGCAAGATGCAAAACCATCGACGGGGATTATGAAATCTGCCCCAGAAACCCCATCGTTTCCCACCGCCACCTTTCCCTGCTCCACGAAATCTCTGTGGTCGGCCACTGCGATATCGTAGAGACACAGAATGGAGAATGGTGGATGGTTCTCCTGGGAGTACGTCCTTATGAAGGCGCCCATTTCAACCTGGGCCGTGAAACCTTCCTGATCCCGGTTGTCTGGGAAGAGGACGGCTGGTTGCGTGTCGACAATGAAAATGGTCTGGTGAACCGCTATGAACGCCGCCCGGATCTTCCGTTCTTCCGTGCAAAACCGGAATTCTCCAGCGACAACTTTGAAAATGCAAAGCTGGCCCTTCGCTGGAACACCATTCATCCAGCTGAAAAACCATTTTATTCTTTAAGCGCACGCCCCGGCTGCCTGCGTCTTTCCCTTCTGCCGGAAGTGTTAAATGAGATCTGTACGCCTGCATTTATCGGACGCCGCCAGCAGCACAAAACCTTCCGCCTGAAAACTGCCATGGATTTTGTGCCTGCAAATGAGCACGAGGAAGCAGGACTTGCCCTGATCCAGGATGACCGGTTCCATTACCGTTTCACTGTTTCTCTGGAAAATGGCGCCCGCACCCTTACGGTTTCCGTATGCCAGAAGCATGAATACACCGTGCTTGGAAAAGCCATTCTGCCGGCTCATGGTAGAATTTACCTTTCCGTCACAGCTTCCGAAGAAGGCTATGACTTCTACTATGGCATGGATGACCAGGAGCTGATCCCGGTATTTACCGGCGCAGATCCTACCATCTTAAGTTCTCTGGTCAATGAAGGATTTACCGGTGCTTACCTTGGCATGTATGCGTCTTCCAATAAAACCGCATCCGACAACTATGCAGACTTTGACTGGTTCCTGTACGAAGGTCAGGACTGGTAATTTAATGTAGAAACAACAAACACCGCTGCATTCTGTGCAGGCAGAAAGAGTTTTCTTTCCATTCTGCACAGAAGCAGCGGTATTTTTATTTTTACAGTGTCTCTGCCATCTCACCTACGATAATGTCTTTTCCAGCCCGCACCGTATTGCGGAAATCGCTGGGTGCGCACTGGTTCAGTGCCTTAAACGTCCGATCAAATGCACTGATGGAAGAAAACCCGGAATTCATGGCCACGTCTGTGATATTCATATCCGTGGAATACAGAAGTCCTTCTGCACACTGCACTCTCTTTTTATTCAGATATTCATAAAAAGTCATATTCTTATACTGTTTAAATACTCTTGTAAAATGGTACTTGGAAAATCCCACAATGGCTGCCACATCTTCCAGCTTTAATTTTTCCTGATAATGGGAATTGATATAATCGCAGGCTTTCATCACCACTTCCAAATAACGGCCGCCTCTGCGTTCTGCTTCTTCATCTCCTTCTTCTGCATCTCCCCTGACTTTGCGCATGGTGACTGTCCTCCCAATCTCCACAAACATCTCAATCAGTGCTGCATACACGACTGCTCCGCAAAACATCTTTTCTCCATCATACTCCCGGATAATCCGATTCATCTGTGTTTTCACCGGCCCGTAAAGCTCCGGTTCCGTCTCCGGAGTAATATGCACCACTCCCGGCATGAGAGACATCAGTGTCTCCAGCTCTTTTAACAAATAGAGAAGGGAAGGGTCAAACTGAAAAATAATCCTCTCTCCGGTAGGCGGCGCCAACAGGGAGTGTACGACTCCGGAATTGATCACCAGAATATCACCTGTCATCAAACGGAACTGTTCTTTTCCCACGATCACTGTGTATTCTGAGGATACCGGCATGATGATCTCCAGTCCTACGTGCCAGTGTTCCGGATAATCCTCATAGTCTACATTGTGATAAAGACGTACTCCCAGAGAACTTCCATAATTAATGGTTTCTGTCATGCCATTTAAAATTTCTATCATCTCTGTGTTTTCTCCTTGCAGACTTTTTATACTCCCCTATTATACCAAAATTCCACAGAATTTCTACTGGGAATTCCATACTTTCTGCCGCGATTCTCCCACTTGACTTTCCATTCAGAATGCTTATAATGAAAGAGTAACAAAAAGAGCAACTTAACACAACCCCGATTGATTTCCCGGTCAAACAACGAACCACACGTACACGCCCCTGTCTGCAGCGGGCAGCGTGCCGGGCGGGTATTGCCCCACGGGTTTGATTTGAGGCATGCTAAGCGATCAGAATTTGGAGGAAAAGATAAATGAATACTTTAAAAGCTGAGAAAAGAAGCATGGACGTCAAAGCAAAGAAGTTAAGAAGAGAAGGATTTGTTACCGGCAATGTTTTCGGCCGTGAGATGAAGGAGTCCGTTCCTGTACAGATTGCAAAACCTGACCTGGAGCGCCTTCTGAAAACAAGCGGAAAAGGCAGCCAGATCATGCTGGAACTGGACGGCCAGTCTCTGGACGTTCTGATTAAGGAGATCCAGACGGATCCTCTGAAAGGACAGCCTCAGGAGATTGACTTCCAGGCACTGGTAAGCAATGAAAAGGTACACTCCACCGCCAGAGTCGTTCTGGTCAACCATGAACATGTCATTGATGGTATTCTGGAGCAGGTTCTCCATGAAGTTGCCTTCAAGGCTCTGCCGTCTGACCTGGTAGAACAGGTACTGGTAGATGTTGGACATATGCATGTGGGTGACTGCATCAAAGTTGCTGATCTGGAGATCGCAAAGAATCCGAAGATCGATCTGACCACGGATCTGGAAGCCCCTGTTGCAGTGGTTTCTGAATTCCACAAAGTTGCTGAAACGGAAGATGCTGATGCTGACGCTGATGCAGCTGCCGAAGCAGCAAAATAAGCTGTCTTTCCAAAAAGGGCAGGAGAATGATTTCCATTCTCCTGCCTCTTTTTTACCAAGCGTATCTTCATATTTTTGCTTTTTTCCGATATTCACTTGGTGTCACCTGATACACTTCTTTAAATCGTTTTGCAAAATAAGAAGGATTCTCATACCCCGTATACATTGCCACACTTTCCACCGGGCACTTGGTGGTGGAAAGCAGTCTGCCTGCCTCCTGCATCCGTACCTGGTGGATGTATTGATTCAGCGTGATCCCCATCTTCTGCTTAAACAGGGACGACAGGTAGGAGGGATTAAAATACAGGGCACTTGCAATATTTTCCCGGCAGAAATCATCTGCCAGATGCTCCAGCACATATTTCCGGACCTGCTGTCCAAGCAGCGGTTCCGTCTGACGGACGCTCATGGTACACATGCTCCACTCCTCCTTTTCCCACTAGGATTCTTCTTTTTATTCGTACAGCCAGTCCAGTTTATCCAGACTGTTGTCTGATAATCCGGCATTTCTAACTTTAATCGGTGCGTTTTTCGGTACAATTCCCACAATGGTATATCCGCCGGTTCCCATGTAAATTTCATGGATGCCTTTTTCATAACGGAATGCGTGAACATTCATCAGTGGGCAGCCTTCTGCATAAACTGCAGAACCGTAAACCACAGCCAGTCCGCCTCTGTCATCTGCATGGGTGTTGGTTTCCAGATCCGGAACCTGCAGCCACTCCACACCTTTGGCATTCATATAACCTACCAAAATCAGGCTGTCTTCTTTTAATTCTACTTTGACTTTCACGCCTGCCTCGATGGCTTCGCCAAGACCGAAGCGGATACCGGTCAGGCCGTTGATTTCCGGTGCAAGGGTCTGGATAGGTGATGTATAATCCGTAAAGACACTGGCTCCCTTTTCCATCCGGAAGGTCTCGCAGTTTTTGCACAGCAAGGTAAACTCTGCACTCTTCAGAGGTTCAATGTTCTCATCCGGCTCTTCTTCCTTGGGGAAAATACCGGTTTTCATCTCTTCCACATGCTTGTCAAAGGCTGCATACTCTTTCTCGTACTCCGGCAGGCACTGCATCCAGTGGCCATAAGTTTCTCCGTTGGGGAACGGAATCTTTCTCTGTGGAGTCTGCATACTGTTTGCATACAGGTAAGTCTTGTCGGTGAGCTCTGCCAGTTTTCGGTAAAGTTCCAGACTTTCCTTTAAGTCCTCTCTGGCTGCTTCCAGAATGGAAACGTCCCCTTTCAGCTCCTCATCCATGGTATATTTGTAAGTCAGAACCTTAACGGCTGCCTCTACTTTCTTTGCATACACCTGGCAGATCAGGCGGGTAGCCTGAATATCTGTCACGTAACGCTCATATTCTTCTCTGTTTTTGGTAACAGACTCTCCAGCCTTTTTGATAGCTGCCAGCGCTTCTTCTGAGAACCGCAGCACATCCTGTGCCATTTCCACCGGTGTCTCGCCAAAATGCCGTTCTCCCTTGATGTTTTTCAGAACATACTCATCCGGCTGTTCTCCCGGAGTGGAAACGGATTTCCACAGCTCATAGTTGGGACGGTATTTCTTCACATTGGTCAGCTCGCTCATGGTCATGCCAAGAGCCATAGTCTGGCGGTTTCCTTCGGTGATACCGATGCGGCGCAGAATTCTGGGTGCGCACTCTCCGATTTTTTCCAGAGCTTCCAGAACCTCTGCTCCTGCCTGGTCACTGCATCCAAAATAGGAAGCCAGCTCTTTTGTCCAGTACAGTTTTTCTGTGGTCTCCTCATAATCCGGATTCCATGCATAACGCATCCATGCCTGATACCACATCCAGTCACGGTCGATCTGTTTTAAGCGAGGGCTTGTCTTGTCTGCGGAATACGGCCAATCCCAGAAGAACAGGGGATACAGGTGAATGCCGTTGGTTCCCAGACGGTGCATACCAGCCTGCATACACTTCTGAATAAATCCGGGAGCTGCAAAGCGGAAAGGCTCCAGGTTTGCCAGCACGTGGACATTCATGATGTGAGTCTGTCCATGAGCGGTCATTTCCTGATGCTTCTTCTGCCAGTTTCCGGTAGGATAATAAGAGGTCAGGCTCTCTCCATTGAATTTCCACTGGGTATACAGGTTTCCGTACTCTTTCACTGCCTTATCCATGATCCGCTCTGCCTTGCAGTCATGGCCGCGTAAGATCAGCGGCGGAATTTCTTTTAAGTCTGCCTGGCGGATTCCCTCATTGACTGCCGGAATGATGGTCTTTAAGAACCAGTCTTCCTTATTCTGATCGCCTCTGAGTGCTTCTCCTAAGCATACCATCAGACCGATGTGTGGGAAGCTCTTGATAAATTCTACAATGGATTTGTAGGTATAATCAGCTACCAGCGGATCAATGCTGCTCTGAAGCAGTTCCAGATTGTGGGCCTGTGCGAAAGGAAGCGGAATGTGGATACTGTAGAATTTCAGCACGACCCAGATACCCCGTCTGTCAGCTTCTTTGGTCAGCCACTCAAACACTTCTCTGTTTTTCTGGAATTCTTCTTCGGTGACTTCCAAAGCTTCCGGATAATCCGGCACCTTTACCAGGGAAGCGAAAGGATGTCCGCTCCAGATGTACAGCACGTTGCAGCGGTCTTTTAACATCCGGTCCAAGTATTCCTGCCACAGCGCCTTGTCATAAAACCAGGGGAAACGGTCCGGGGTAATGGGATATTCGTAGGTCAGTCTTGGGGGCTCCAGCTTGGTTTTCTGCAGGCCCACCACCGGTCCTCTTAATTTATAAACCGGCGCGTCTAAAAATGCCAGCACTTCCGGCACATCTCCTTCGGCTTCCATCCGAGTGCAAAGTTCCAGACAGCCGTACAGGGCGCCTGTGGCATCCCCGCCGATGACCAGCAGAAGATCCGGTGCGATCCTGTTTAAGTAAAAGCCTTCTCTTCCCGGCTCTTCTTTGTGATAGATCAGAAGTGCCTGCTCTTCCAGCCAGGAAATATAAGCAGATTCTTCTCTGACTCCCACATAAATTTTTACGCCCGGCAGTTCTCGATAATCGTTTCCGGGTTCTTCTTCCACATAGGAAATCTCATAAGAAAGTTTTTTCAGTGTCTCCTCGATATGGGAAATTCCAAGGGAAATCCGGTTATTCTCCTGTTTCGGTTGAATGATCGTAATGGTTTTCATTCGCTTTCCTTTCTTCTTGCCTAATTTTCTTTTCTCAAATTTTTTCCAACAAAAATGCTAACATCCTTTGCTTTTTTGTAGTACACTTGAATTAACTTTTTAAGGAAACGAGGTCGTTAACTATGTTGTTTACCAGAAAACAGCTCACTTCCCTCATTGTCCCGCTGATTATTGAGCAGTTTCTTGCAATCTTCGTGGGCATGGCCGACACCATGATGGTAGCCGGTGCCGGGGAAGCCGCCGTATCCGGCGTCTCTTTAGTGGACACATTAAATGTCCTGCTGTCAGTCCTTTTCACAGCCCTCACTGCCGGAGGTTCTGTCGTCATCTCCCAGGCTCTTGGCGCAAAAGATGAAAAACATGCCCATCAGGCCGGAGAACAGCTGCTTTTGACTGCCACTTCCATGTCCTTGGTGATTACCGTCATCGCTCTGCTTGGAAACAAAAGCATTCTGGCCGCCATTTTCGGAAAGACTTCCGCGGACGTCATGGAAAATGCACGGATTTACTTTTTCTTCATGGCATTTTCCTATCCCTTCCTGGCCATTTACAATGCCTGCGCTTCCATGTTCCGCTCCATGGGAAACTCCAGAGTCTCCATGATCGCTTCCCTGGTGATGAACTTGATGAACATCTGTGGAAATGCCATTCTGGTATACGCTTTCCACATGGGAGCCGCCGGTGTGGCCATCTCCTCTGTGGTTTCCAGAGTCATGTCCGCCACAGTCCTTTTAATCCTTCTTCGAAGACCTGGGCAGCCCCTGACTCTGCGCCATTATACCCTGCGCTTTCACCTGCCCACCATCAAAAAGCTGCTCTACATCGGTGTGCCAAGCGGCATTGAAACCAGCATCTTCCAGGTGGGAAAAATCCTGGTGTTAAGCCTGGTAGCCGGTTTCGGTACCAGCGCCACCACCGCCAACGCCGTGGGAAATACCCTGAATCAGTTTCCCCTGATTCCTGCTGTCGGCATCGGCACATCCCTGATCACCATTGTGGGCCAGTGTGTGGGAGCCAAGGCTTATGACCAGGCAGTGGCTTACACGAAAAAACTGATGCTGATCTCCCACCTGATCCTGGCAGTGACCTGTTCTCTCATGATCGTCATTTCTCCCTGGATCTTGAAACTGTACCATTTAAGTCCAGAGACCACAGAACTTACCATGCAGCTGATTACCCTCCAGAATGTCTGCGCCATCTTCCTGTATCCAGGATCCTTTGCCATCTCCAACACCCTCCGGGCTGCATCGGATGTCCGGTATCCCATGGTGGTGGCCATTGTCTCCATGTGGGTATGGCGTGTGGCATTCAGCTACATTCTGGGATTAAACTTAGGTATGGGAGTCCTGGGTGTCTGGATCGCCATGATGGTGGACTGGGTATGCCGCGCCATCTGCTTTATCGCCCGTTTCCAGAAAGGCACCTGGAAAACCAAGGCCTGGAAGGTTTCCAACTGAAACCTCCGGCCCTGCTTTTTTCAGGCTTCTGACTGGTGTTATCTGCGAACCAGTTCCAGAACCCAGTCAGAATGGCCTTCCTGACGTTTCATGGGTGCGAAGGAAACAGTCTTTCCGCTTTCTACATCGCCAAAGTAGCTTCTCACTCCTGTAATGGGATCTGTCCAGTAACCCTCAAAGGTTCCGGTATAGCCAGACAGGTCTACCGAGAAGGGATGGCACATGTAATCATAGCAGTATACAAAATCCTCTCCTGCAAAAGCAGCTACATAATCGTACTTTTCTCCCTGGCCTTCTACAATCAGATCCTGGGCCGGTCTTCCGTTCTGATAATCTACCCGCTCCATCAGCTCTTTTAAGTGTTTCATTTCCATTCCGCCGCTGTTGTGAATGGCCTCTGTCCAATCCTGCCAAACACCAAAGCTGCCTTCGCCGTCCCGCTCTTTTACGTAGAACTGCATAATGGCGTTGTCGCCGAAAGTATGGCCAAAGCTTCCTGCAAAAACAGACCAGTAAGCATATCTTCTGGTATCTTCTGCCTGCCAGTAGCCCTGTGTCCGGTCATGCAGTCCCTGAAGGATCTGCTCATAAGAAGGCTCGCCGTCTACGGTTGGTTTCTTCGGCTCTCTTGCCAGATCCCGCACCACATAGCGGTAATTGTCTTCTCCGTAATTGTCCGGGTTCTTTCCGTTGTCATCCCAGGCACTCATAACCACCTGATCGTATCTGCGGTGTCCGGACTGGAACATGTTGAAGTCCAGCCACTCCTGTTCATGGAACCACAGAGAAGAAGAGGTTCTTCCAAAAGGATGGAAGCCGGTGAGTTTGCCGGTTTCTTTTTTCAGTCTGGAACCAATGTGGCAGAATACATCAAAGGCAGCGTCTCCTTTGACATCTCCGCCGCACAGCCAGATCACGTTTGGTCTGTGTCCGAAACGTTCAATGACAAAATCCAGATATGCATCCACATTGTCTTTGTTTAAGTGTCCATGTGCCACATTTCCGCCCCAGGTGGGAAGCAGTGCCACATACAGGCCAAGCTCTTCTGCAATGCTGACGATCTCTTCGGTTCTCTGCCAGTAGCCGCCCTCCAGATCCGGGGCTGCATAATTTTCATTTTTCAGTGCATCTGCACCGTCCACATTCTTCTGGGGCCACTCATGGATCAGGGTAGCCTGGATCACCGTATAGCCTTTTTCTTTCCGGTTCTTTAAATAGACTCTGGCTTCTTCCGGACGCAGTCTGGCAAATAGCAGCCAGGCTGTATCTCCCAGCCAGAAAAACGGAGTGTTCCCGTTTTTCAGATATCTATGATTCTCACTTACACGAAGTTCTCCATTTTCCCAGGGTTTCATTGTCTTTTCTGCCTCTCTTTTCGTCGTCTTTATTTTAAAATCACCAGTTCTGTTCTGGTGCCATCCCATACCAGATGTTCGGTGTGGGTTCCTTCCGGTGTATGCAAAACAACCTCCAGTTTTTCCGGATAGCCGCAGTCTGTTTTTCTGCCGGTAAGTACCAGCGTCTTCTCGGCATCTTTCCACTCCAGATCAATCAGGCTATATACACCATTTTCATAAGCATAATCTTTTTCATTGTCCAGATACAGGGTAAAGGTTCCATCTGCTCCTGTATATACATGAATGCTGTCGCAGATTCCCTCTGCGTCCGCCTCAGAAGCTTTTGGAATCACGGAACCGGCACGCACGAATACCGGCATAGTATCTACGCCTGCTTCTACCGTCACATCCTGGCCGCCTTCATAGAAGATTTCGTTGTCCTCTCCGTACCAGTCAGCGCCTGCCGGAAGATAAACGGAAACGGTTTTCTCTTCGTGAAGAGGGGTGCTTTCCGGGCCGTATTCCATGGGACGTGTTACCGGGCTTACCAGATAAGCCGGACCGTACATGTATTCCTCTGCCATTGTCTTTACTTTGGGATCTGCCGCAAAGTCAAACATCAGGCTTCTCATAAAGGTATAGTCTTCTGCATACACTTTGTGTGCCAGAGAGTATGCATACGGCATCATGGCGCAGCGCTTGCGGATATATTTCACAATGGTGTCATACCATACGTCTCCCGGCTCGCCAAAATTCCAGGGCTCTCTTGGGGTATCGGTTCCGTGGGAACGCATCACCGGAAGGTAAGCAGCCATCTGCAGCCATCTTGTATACAGTTCCCGGTAGCCAAGATCTGCCACGCCTTTTTCAAACAGACCGTGCCAGAACCAGGGCTGAGGTCCTTCCGCTGTCAGGTTTCCGGTGAATCTTCGCCAGCACTCCAGGGTGCCGGTAAAGAACGCACCTGCATCCAGTGTCCAGTACGGAATACCGGACATAGCCATGCTTTGTCCTTCTGCGATCTGGGCTTTCAATACATCCCAGGTTGCTGCAATGTCGCCGGACCAGAGGATGGTGCCGTAGCGCTGGGAACCTAAAGAACCAGAACGGGTCAGGTTTACCACACGCTTGGTGTCATCGGCCTTTCTCTGATGCTCATAAATGCCTTTTGCATGTTCCAGTGCAAAGCAGTTGGAATATCTGGCATCTAAGTAGCGGTTGGTGGATTCTTTTGCCATCTGGAACCGCTCTTCGTTGGGACGCTTTTTCTCGCCGCCCCAGTCCGGAGTAAAGGGCTCGGTAGAATCGCACCACCATGCATCCGTACCGGCTGCAAACAGCTCCCGCTCTGCCTGTTTCCAGTACAGATCTCTGGCTTCCGGGTCAAACGCATCATAGGTAGAGTAGTTACACAGCAGCTTTCCTGCTTTTGCCATCTCTTCGTTGTCATCGGTGCCTCGGTTCATGTTGGGCCATACGGAAATCATGAAGTGAACGCCTTTTTTGTGAAGTTCGTCCACCATTTTTCTTGCTTCCGGGAAACGGCTCTTGTCAAACCGCTTGTTTCCCCATTTGCCATTATCCCAGGACAGCCAGTCTAAAACGATGCAGTTTAAGGGGATGTCCCGTTTTTCAAATTCTGCTGCGGTGTTTAAGATCTCTTCCTGGGTTTTGTAACGCTCTTTGGACTGAACATAGCCAAATGCCCATTTCGGCAGCATCACGGCTTTACCAGTCAGGCTTCGGATGCCGGCAATGAGTTCATCAAAGTTTTCGCCCTCAATGACGTAGCACACGATCTGGTCTACGGCATCAAAGTCAAAGGTCATCACGTTGTCTTTTTCTTCATAAGTAAACATGCAGGCCGCATCAAACACCAGGGCATAGCCTTTGGAAGAGAGGATCACCGGCATGGGGATCTTCATGTTGTTCTGGTAAAAATATTCTTTTACATTCCGGTAATTGAAAATGCCGTCCTCCTGCTGGCCAAGACCGTAAACTGCTTCGTCCGGCTCCAGGGTAAAGGAAATTTTTCCTTCAAAGGCATCTGCTACTTTTACCGTATCTGCATTCTTGACAAAGGAGCGCTCTCCGTCGATGGTCTTCTCTGTGACGATCTCCGGCGCACTTCCGGTAAAGGTATACCGGAATACTTCTTTGGCTGTCAGGGTGCAGGCAGTTTCTTTTGTGAGAAGCTTTCCGTCTTTTCCAAAGATGGAGACGGTTCCGTCTTCTGCCGCTTCTGCCTGGATCTGGCATTCGTTTGCGGTTCTTTCCATCACTTCCGGAAGAAACTGGTCTCCCGGATGATAGGTCTCTTCATTTCCCCAGATCACCCGGAGAATGTTTTTGTCTATCTTTTTTACACTGCTTTCCATTTTGGGTTCCTCCACTTAATTTTCTTCCTCAAGCATGGCAAATCCCCAAGGCTCAAGGTGCAGGGTCTTTGACACCGGTTTGCCGGATACCAGATCGGTATACACGCCCGGCACCGGAATATCCACTGCCTGTAAGGTAAAGTTGGTCAGATAATCATAGTGTTTTCCACCTAGGCTTCGCTGTACAGCTTCCACTTTTTCCGGTACCGCAAAGGGGAAACGATTGGTTTCTGCCTCTTTGCAGATATCAGACAGGAGTTTCTGCATAGCAGGCTCTTCAATCTCCGTGCCGATGTACCAGGCCGTTCCTTTTCCGTAAGGATGCCTGGAGATCACACCTCTGCCTGCTTTGTAACTGTCTGCATAGACACCTGCCATCTCCACGGTGCCTTCCTGGCCTTTTGCTTCCTCTAAGAGATCACACCAGCTGCCATCCCGGATGGTCTGTGTCTCTCCGCCTGGCATCTTCACCGTTACCTTGGCAGAATTGCTGGCAAATACCGGCTCTACTTCATTGACTGTGATGCCAAAGAGATCATTTAATCCTGCCGGAAGACTCTCGGTATAGCCTACGTTGTCCGGATTTTTCGCGCTGGTTAAGAAGGTAGATACCAGAGTGCCGCCATGTTCCACGTAGGTTTTTAAAACGCTCCGGTATTTCTCGTCCAGCAGAAAGGCTGCCGGTAAAATCACCACTTTGTATTTGGACAGGTCTGCGCTGTAGGGCAGAACGTCTGCGCCGATGCCTTCTTTCTGGAGACAGTGGAAAATCTTTCCGCAGTAATCCAGATAATTGAAAACGGGATCGTTCACCGGTTTGATCCGCAGTGCCCAGTGAACGTCGTAATCTACCAGAAGGGCCACGTCGTTTTCAAAGGAAGCTTCCTCGTAGGGTTCCAGCTTTTTCAGAAGTTCGGCAGTTTCTTTCATCTCATAGTACCGGCGTCTGGGCACTCCGTCCATGTCGACAATGGCGTAGTTTAACTGCTCGCCGCCGAAGGGGAAGGTGCGGTACTGGAAATGGAGCATCAGGTCTGCGCCCTGGGCAAATGCCTGGAACACTGCCTGTTTTAAGGCTCCCGGATTTGGCTGGGGACGGCCGGTTCCGCCAAACTTGTGGCCGCCGCCGGACATAAATTCCATCACTCCAAAATGTTTTCCGCCTTTTACGCCTCTTCCGAAAGCGTAGGGGAAAGCATCCACAGAAGCATCCCGAAGTCCTGGATAATAATCAAAGGTGTAGGTATCCAGCTCTTCACTGCTCTTATAATAATCAATGCTGTTAGTGGCAAGGCCAGTGGCATTGGTGGTGACAAAACCTTTTGCATATTTTTTCAGGATCCGGCTCTGGATGTTCTGGTACTCAATCTGGCTGTCGCTGGCGAAACGCTCAAACTCCAGACGGACGGTAGGATTCTCATAAAAAGCCAAGATCTGCTGCTGGGCCCCTACCTCGATGGAATTCACCGGCATGGAGATCTGGGAAAACCTGGTGTATTCCTGTCCCCAGAAAATGCCGCCGCTGCGCTCATTGAATGCTTCAATGGTCTCATATTTGTCTTCCAGGTACTGCTGGAATTTTCCGGCGCACACTTTGCAGTGGCACCGGCCAGTTCCTTCCTGTGCCGGTTCGTTGTCGATCTGGAAACCTGCCACGTAAGGATTCGCTCCATAGTGGCGTCCGATCTCTTCTGCGATCTTTGCGGAATATTCCCGGTATGCCGGATTGTTGTAGCAGTAATGCCGCCGTCCGCCAAAAGGTCTTGTGATTCCTCTGTTATCTACATACAGAATGTCCGGATGTTTTTCGATCATCCAGGCAGGCGGGCAGGCTGTCGGGGTGCAGATGATGGTGGAAATGCCATGTTTGCCAAATTCTTCTACCACCGGGTCCAGCCATTCAAAATGGTACTCGCCCTCTGCCGGCTCAAACCGGCACCAGGCAAATTCGCCCATGCGCACGGTGTTGATGCCGGATTCAATGATGCATTTGATATCGTGTGCCAGTTCTTCCGGCTTTTTGTGTTCCGGATAGTAGGATACTCCGTATCTCACGATCTTTTTCCTCCTGTTTTATCACCGTTTTCCGGTGAAGTGGATCTCCTGGTTCTCTGCCGGTTTGACTTCTTCGGAAAGCTCCAGGGTCACAATGGTATCTGCTTCTTTTTTAAGATCTTCCGGAAGGGAAATCTTGATGCCGGTCTCATCCTGGGTAAACGGAATCTCTTTTCCATGGCACAGGCATTTTGTAATCTTGTAGGAAACTGCCGGAAGGGTTTCTTTGCGGAAGGCATCCTGGTCAATGATGTGGATGTATACATGATTTCCTTTGCAGGTAGAACCATATACATGATCCACCGGCTCAAAGATGCCGCCTCTGGTTCCATAAATGGACTCTCCGTTTTCTCTCAGCCATGCGCCGATTTCCCGCATTCTCTCTGCCACATCCGGGCGTACATGTCCGTCTTTGTCCGGTCCGATGTTCAACAGGATGTTTCCGTCTCTGCATACAACATCCACGATCATGTGAATCAGCCAGTCAAAATCGGATACCGGGTCATCTGCCATCCAGCCCCAGGAACAGCCGCTGCATACACACATGTTTTTCTCCCAGGGTACCGGAATGATTTTTCCTGTAATCTCATGGGAACCTTCGTCACAGTAGAAGTTGCCTTCCCATCCGGATCTGGGGTTCATAATCATCTTGGGGTTGTATTTTCTGGCCATTTTATTTAATTTCACCGGCTCCCAGAACCAGGAACTGGAGGTATCGCTTCCTTTGTGTGCCAGCCATCCGCCGTCGTACCAGAGAATGTCAATCTTTCCGTACTGGCTTACCAGCTCTTCTACCTGATCGTAGCACTGTTTCTTCATCAGCAGGGCGTTGTCTGCATTCGCCGGATCGTTTTCTCCTTTTGGATCAAAATATCCCGGGAATCTCCAGTCCATAGGAGAATAATACAGACCTACCCGAAGTCCTGCCTCTCTTGCGCAGTCCGTATATTCTTTTACGAAATCCCGGTGGGAAGCGGTGTCATAGCTGGTGAAATGCTGATAGCTTCCCGGGCTGTTCCACAGAGCAAATCCATCATGGTGTCTGGTTACCATCACCATGTATTTGGCGCCGAAATCCTTTGCCAGGTCAGTCCACTCATGCATGTCAAAATCCTTTGGATTGAACTGGTCAGCCAGGGCTGTGTACTCTTCCCAGGGAATCTGCTCGTTGTGGCGCACCCATTCTCCTCTTCCAAGAATGGAATACAGGCCCCAGTGTACAAACATGCCTACTTTTGCATCTCGCCACCACTGCATATCTTCCGGCGGCAGGTTTAATTCTTCACAGCGCATTCCGCCTAAGCTCTTAAAGTTGATGGAGCTTTTTAACATGGAATTTAATTCTGCTCCGGTCATTTCTCTTGGTGCTTTTTTTTCTGCCATAATCTCCTCCTGATCACCCTAGATGATCCATTCTGTTTTATTTTTCGGAAGCCAGATGGTCTGGTCTTTTCCGTTGATTCTGATGGTGACGCTTTCCTCTTCTTTCGCAGTAAGGGAAAGTCTGGTCAGTTTTCCGTCTTTCCAGGAAAACTCTGCTGCAATGCCCTGTTCCAGAATGACGCCTTTTAAGGAACCTTCTGTCCATGCCGGGGGCAGAGCCGGTAAAAATTCCACATAGCCTGCATGGGACTGCACCAGTCCTTCCAGCATGGCCTCTGCAATGCCGAAATTTCCATCAATCTGGAAAGGCGGGTGGGTATCTAACAGATTGTCCTTGATGCAGGCAGCAAACATTTTTTCAATGCTCTCTCCCACCTTGTCTCCCTCTTTGAGTCTGGCAAAGAAACAAGTAACCCAGGCACGGCTCCAGCCTGTATGGCCGCCTCCGTTTGCCAGGCGGGTATTTAAGGTTTTCTTTGCTGCTTCAAAAAGTTCAGGCTTTTCTTCTGTGATCTCTCTGCCTGGATGCAGGGCATACAGATGAGAAATGTGCCGGTGTCCTGGTTCCATTTCCTCGGCTTCCTCCTGCCACTCCATAAGCCTGCCGTCACTGCCGATGCGAAGAGGCGGCAATTTTGCCAGAATTTCCCGGATGGTATCTTCATCCGTCACTTCCTTTGAAAGTCCCAGGATGCGGCATCCTTCCAGATATTCGGTAAAAAGCTGGCGGATGATCTCCATATCCATGGACGGTCCCATGCACAATGCTCCTACTTCTCCTGCCCTGGAACGGTAGGTGTTTTCCGGGGAAAGGGATGGGCCGGTTACCAGATAACCTTCCGGATTTTCTGTCAGGTAATCTTCATAGAACCGGATGGCTTCCCGCATCACCGGAATGGCTCTGGTCTTTAAAAACTCCCGGTCTTTTGTATACCGGTAATGTTCATAAAAATGCAGGCTTAACCAGGCCGCTCCTGTAGACCACACCGGAGATGCATCGAAGATGCCTTCCGGATCGGTGTTTGCCCAGATGTTGGTGTTGTGGTGGGCGCAGAATCCACGGCAGCCATACAGCTCTTTCGCTGTCTTCTCTCCGTTTGGCATCATCCGCTCCACCTGGTCAAACAGCGGCAGGTGGCACTCTGGAAGGCTGCATTTTTCTGCCATCCAGTAGTTCATCTCGGTATTGATGTTGATGGTAAATTCACACTGCCAGGGCGGTGCATACTCTCCGTTCCAGATACCCTGGAGATTGGATGGCATGAGACAGTCATAGGTGCTGGAAATCATCAGATACCTTGCAAAATGAAACAGGGTCTCTGTCAGGTACAGAAGATTGGTTTTGTCTCCTTCTTTGATCTGGCCAAGAAGAACATCCGTTGGCTCTTTTGGCTGTTTCCAGCCTCTCAGAGAAAAATCCATCCGCCCATACAGGGCTGCATACTCTTTTTCGTGTTCCTGATAGAGGACTTCATATCCGGCTTTTTCTGCCCGGTCCAAATTGGCCAGGCACCGTTTTTTCAGCGTTTCAAAGTCTGTGCCTTCCGCTGTTTCCCCTTGGGCTTTCTGTGCCAGCCGGTCCGGATAATCCGTACGGCAGTCCAGGTAAATCCATACTTTTTTTGCGTTGTTTACGTAGACAAAATCTCCCATGGTGTGGACTTCAGCCCCGTCCGCTGCCAGGCGGATACCGGTAAAATAATGGATACCGCCAGGCCCGCACTCTCCATAATTGGATACGGTATTCTCATTTATTTTTTCTGTATACTCTTCAAAAGGCTTCCGGCTCATATTCACGGAAAGAGTCATGCCCTCCGGCGCATCGGTTTCCAGCTGTACTGCCAGTACCTGATATTTGTGGCTTACAAAATGGGTTCTCCGGTAGGTATGGCCGCTCTTCCGATAGGAAACCACCGCTTCTGCCCGGTCAATGTCCAGCCGTCTTTCGTAGTCCTCTGTCTTTCCATTGTGATGGGCCAGACAGATCCGCATATCTCCTGCAGGCTGGTAAGGATTCATATATTTAGGTGTGGAGGTAATGGCCATTTTTGCCAGGAACTGTGCTTCCTCCACCTTTCCTTCAAACAAAAGGCTGCGGATGGTCTCCAGATGTTTTAAGGTATCTGGATTTTTCCGGTTCCGGTCTGCTCCGTACCACAGGGTTTCTTCATTAATAAAAATGGTTTCCTCATTGGGTTTTCCCATGACCATGGCACCTAAGCGGCCGTTTCCTATGGGAAGTCCGTCATCCCAGTATCTGGCTGGTCTGCCAAGATAAATTTCATGTTTCCGTTTATTTGTTTTCTCCATATGTTTTTTCCCTCATAAGAGCCACTTTCCAGATGCTCTGGTAATATTCTGAGACAATATCGATTCCCAGCATCTGGCTTCTGCTCTGCATCTGCTTCCACAGATCCTGAAATTGTTCTTCTGATTGGGCATAGATCATATTCCAGGACATTTCCCTCACCACCTCGCCGATACGGGAGCACTTGCTGCGCATGGCAGAGGAAACTTCCGGCAGCATATTCACCGCTTCATTTTCTTTCAGGATCATGTTCCGGCTCTCCAGCCATTCTCCTACCGTCATGGTCTCCTCATAGCCTTTTGGATTGTCTTCTTCTCCTGGAAGAAGTTCCCGGCAGTACACCGGTTCCGGCAGCACACCCGCGTCTGTTCTGGAAATCCCAAGAGCCTGAAACGGCTGCAGATCCTCCGGATGTTCATACAGCCAGGAAATCTTTTCGGAATCATACAGCCAGTTCAATAGCTGGCAGGCATCTTCTGTCTGGCTTCCTGTCGTACTCACCCCAAAATACCAGCTGTTTCCCACCGGCTTGTCTGCGTCTTTGCAGATCACCATATTCTCTGCAATCAAGGGTGTATAGGCATTTTCCGGTACCCCCCGCTCCCCTGCATCCTGATTAAACTGCTCTGTCAGAGCCTGTTCTTTGGAAAACAGCACTCTGCCGTCTGCATACTTTTCTTTCAGCGTCTCATAGGTCTGATTCTGAGAATCTGGATCCAAAAGTCCTCTCTGGTTTGCCTGAAAGTAAAAATACAAGGCCTGCTTATAAAAACTGTCATCATCGGTTACTGAAATCAATTCTCCGGTTGCCACATCCAGTTCCATCACCGGACAGATGGTTCCGATAACTTTTCCATACATTCTGGATAAATTTGCTGCATCTTTTGCAATGCAGTCATCCTGATCGCTGTATAAAGAAAATGCATATACGTTTTCTCCAAGGGGCGTGGAGGATTTATAACGCAGCATCTGTTCTGCAGCATCCAGGAAATCTTCCAGGGTATTGACAGCGGGACAGCCTGCCTGCACATAGGGCTTCCACTGCGCCATGGGAAGCCATTCATAATCTTCTTTTGCCTGCTTCCCTACTTCCACTGGAAGGAGGTATAATCCACCATCTGTTCCCCCAAGCTGTTCCCGGATGTAGTCCAGGGCTTTTGTATACACCGCATTTTCAAACACGGAACCTAGCTGATCCTGACAAGTATCCAAATTCACAAGAAGGCCTGCATTTTCCAGAAGGACTGCCTGACTTTCCTCCACTCCAACAATGTCTGGCAGTGTTCCTGCTGCCAGATACTGAAGAAGTTTCTGAGTGTTTCCGCCGCCGTTGGAATAAAATTCTAGGCGGATTCCCGTATCTTCTTCCAGCTTTTCCGCACCTGCTCCGCTCCACAGTCCTACGCTGTCAGCAACCGACTGAAACACCAGCCCGGTGAGCAGAGTGCTTTTAGAAGTCTTTCCCTCCTCTGCAGCTGCTGTCATGCAGATGCCTGCAGCTAGGATTCCAAGCAGCATTCCAGCCGCTTTCTGCTGTTTCTTCATCCTCATCCTCCCTGTCATTTTTTGTTGTATCTTGTACTTTTTTGGTTTTCTATGATATGATACTCTTGATTACACGGATTGTTCTCACAATTCATTCTACTCCTGATGCCTGCGAATTGCTCCGCTGCAAAGCAGCCCCCGTAATTCTGCAAACATTCATTTTCCCCTAGCATCATCATACTACATAATCCAACAAAACACCAGACAAACCAAAGGGAGAACTCTTTTATGTTTCAGCGTATTAAAAACAACTATTATGCAAAACTGACCGTGGTGTGTATCGCGGCTGTCTGCACCATCACCATGCTTCTTCTGCCTTTATGCACCCGCCTAATCTGGCGACAGGAGCAGACAGAAAAACTAAAGAACTATGACCTGACATTAAACGCTCTTTCCAATGCTTTTTATTCCAGGGAAGATACGCTTGCCTCCAGTCTGACCCCCCTGTTTTCGGATGAAACCGCTTACCGTTCTCTTTTGTCCCTTTACCGTTTTACTTTCAAAAAGGTGCCCACCCAATACAGCAGCGATGTGTTAAAACTTCTGTCCGCAGTCTGCAGCACAGATTCTTACTGCTGCGGCGCTCTTTTGATGACCCGCACCGGCCACCTGTATCAGTACCGGATGCGCTACGAATCTCTGGTTTCTCTGGATCTGAAGAAAACCACCAAATCCCTGACTCCTTATCAGCTTCAGGTGCTCACCGACAGTCAGATTGAAAATCTCAGCAACGATTTTCAAAAACCGGTTTCCCATATTTATGGTCTTTGTACTTCCATTTTTGATCCCTATTCAGATTCCATCGAATACCTGGGAACCATGATTCTGCTGTACTCCACCTCTGAGTTCTCCTCCATTATGGATACCTCCGGTGTGGATCCGGAAAGCTCTTTCTATCTTCTGGATGAAGAGCAGAACATCCTGTTTTCTTCCTCAGGCAGTTATGATAGCGAAACTTCGGAGCTGACCATTGATACCGATCATCTGAAAAACACCACTCTGACTTCTGAAAACGAGACAGCCAAAAAGGATCTTTCCGTTCCGGTCTCTGCACTTTACAACAACCGGTACCGGTTTTATACTGCCTACCAGCTTCCGGACACCGGATTTTCTTTCAGCTACATCCAGATTATTCTGATCATCCTCACGATAGGCATCTGCCTGGCAGCGGTGATCCTGTATCTGATTTCTTTCCAGATTTCGGACCGGAAGATCAATACCATCCAGCGCGGTATGAAACTGGTTGGAAAAAACAACCTGGATTACCGGCTTCCAGTTCCTGCCGGAAATGATGAATTTACCCAGATCATTTTAAGCTTCAACTCCATGTGTGACGCCCTTCAGCGAAATGTAGAAAAGGCTTATCTGTATGAGATTGCCCAGCGCAAAGCCGAACTCTACGCCATGCAGACCAGCATCAATCCCCATTTTCTTTACAACGCCTTAGAGCAGATCCGGGTAAAGATCATGCAGGGCGATTCCGGGGATGCCTCCCACATGCTTCTGCTTCTTTCCAAAATGTACCGGAACCAGACTAGAAGAAATCTTTACATCTCCATTGCAGAAGAATGCAGCCAGTCGGAAAACCTGATCAATTTTTATATGTACCGCTACGGAGATTTCGATTATGAATTCCGCATCCACAGTTCAGTAAAAATCTACGGGCTTCCCAAAAATACGCTGCAGCCTCTGATTGAAAACTATTTTGTCCACGGCTACATTCCGGATTCCGATGACAACTTTTTCTCTGTCACGGTTTCTCCGGAAGAAATAGAAGGCCACACCTGGATCCGGTTTTGTGTGGAAAACAACGGCAATACCATCAGCCCGGAGGATCTGGCTTCTCTGAAAGAAAAGCTTGCCCAGCCGGTAATGGCCAACACCGAAAACAACAACGGCTTTGCTCTCTCCAATATAAACCAGCGCTTAAAACTGGTCTTTGGCGACCGTTCCGGCCTGATTCCTTCCGTGGGATCAGACGGCACCGGATTTCTCGTTACCTTTGTCATTCCTGCCAGACTGCCGGAAGAGCTTTCCAAATCCTGATGGATTTGGAAGCCTCCGGCTTTCTTTTTATACCTGATGTCTATTTCGATACTCGATAATCAGCTTCCAGTCTTCCCTGCTTAAGTAGTGAGTTCCTTTTCGCAGATGATAGCCGATCTCTCCTTCATGGAAGGCTTCTCCTGCATTAGGGTACCCGTCTTTTCCAACAAAGCCTTTGTATCCCAGACACTTCCATGCCGGATCTGCCGCCGCACATCCTAAATACTCCGATGGCGGATCTGCCCAGGCATCTTCTGTGGCACTGCATACATACAGGTGTCTGGGTGCCACCAGAGCCAAAAGGAAATGCTGGTCAAAAGGCAGTTCTTCTATTTTTCCAAGATACCGGAAAAAATTTCCGTCAAACCACAGTCTGGAACCTTTTCCATAAAGATTCTCGATCTGCTCTCCGCTCTTTCCACGGAACAAAGCGGCTCCGCCTGCTCCGGACTGGCAGCTTACTGTCAGAGAAAATCTGGAATCAAAGGCTCCTGCTGCAAGGGCTGTTTTTCCAAGTCTGGAATGCCCCATCACGGCAATTCTCTTTTCATCAATCCGTTCATCTTCCAAAAGCACATCCAGCATCCTGGAGACTGCCCAGGACCAGATTTTCAGTTTCCCCCAGCTGTCATAAGGATTTCTGGTACAGAACCTGCCAAGCCCTGTCTGATGTTCATCATAATAGTCCGCTGCAATGTCCTGATAACATACATTGGCAATGCCATATCCCTGATCCAGAATTTCTTCTCCAATGCCCCCTGCAATCTCATGAGTAAAGGAGAGGAAAAAAAAGACAGGAACCTTTTTTTTACCTTTTGGCAGTGTCAGGGTAAACGGAAACATGCCTTCTGAAAAATCAGAACGTACATGGAGTTCCCGGTACTCTGTCACTGCTTTTCCGCCATAGCTTCGTTCTTCCACCCGTACTGTCTCACAGGTGGTTTTGACCCCAAGGCGGACTGCATAGCCTAAGAAATCCCTGCTTAAGATCGTTTCGATCTCCCCCCTTCGGATTTCCCAGTCCTGTGCATTTTTTACCCGGCTTCCATCCAAGCATTCCATCAGTTTTGGAAGCTTTCTTTTTTCCAATTCCTGTTCCAGAAAATCCATGCCTTCTCCTTTCTCTGCCTAAAATCTCAGCAATTTTCCAAGCAGCCTGTCAAGCTCCGGATTGACGCCTGTTCTTCCTTCCAGCTCCAGGCTGCATAAAATCAGTGTTCCTTCTCCAATCTTGCAGCTCTTTACAAATGGAAGATGTTCTTTTGGCCCCTGTTTCGTACTCTTACTGTACGTGTATACAAGGGCTTCTCCCGGCAGGTCTGTCTGAATGGTTCTTTCAGCAGTACTGTCAATATATCCTTCCTGTTCCTGGTACAGCATAGATAAGTCAAAGTCTGCCCATCCTTCCTCTGCCGCTGCAAAGAACAATTTTCCGCAGTTTTTCTGCCGGATAACTGTGTCTCCAAAAAATACTTCCGACTCTTTTTCCGAAAGCAGCCAGACTGCTTTTCCCCCACGTTCTATAAACTCTTTCAGCTGTCTGGTCATCTTAGAATCACTGCCGCTTACCAGCCAGGAAGCTGCCTGGTCTGCCGCACAAGTTTCTATTCCAAGGCTTTTTGCTGCCCAGGCTGCCTCTTCTCCTATGGTGTATACCGCACCAGATATTTGTTCTTTTTTGTATACATCCATCTGAAAAGCATCCTGATGAAGGATCTTGCCGTCTTTCAGAATGGCTGCCTGGACAGTGACCTGACCGTCTTTGTGAACTCCCGGAAGCTTCACCGGAATCTTTCCAGTACAGAGAACGCCCGCTCCAGACACCGTAATTTCTTCTTCAAAGGCATCCAGCACCTTTCTATCCTCTTCCAGCACTTCTGCGTGAACCGTCAGATGTTTTTCTTCTCCGGTATCATTGAATACCCACATCTGAACATTCAGTGTTTCCCCTTCGTATCCGGCTTTTCTTGGGCTGTATAAGTGGACTTTTAACGGCACCAAGGATTCCTGGTAGACAAAGTAGGCACGTTTTGGCGTCCGTTCACAGTCTAACAGAGTTTTCATCCAGCCGGAGGGCCATGCATCAATGAGCAGATGAATGGCTGTCTGCTGAATCAGATCTCCTCTTCTGCGGAAAGCATCTGTCATCAGTTTTGTAGCATTGGCCTGGTGGATCTGGCTTTCTTTTACCCAGTCCTCCATCGTTTTCTGTTCTGGATACCAGTCCCCGTGGGCCCCATAAGTTTGTGCCCGGACAATCTTATCCGGATACCAGTTTCCTTCTTCATCGGTTTGCAGCCACTCTTCCGGATAAGCTTTTTTCATCAGCGCTGCAGGATCTAAGCCTTCTGCACCGTACTCTCCGCATCCTGCCATCCATCCGGACTTGATTGCCGGCAGATAACCCCTCATCAATTTTCCAATGGGCTGTCCGTGGTTGGTATACCACATAGTATAAGTATGAAAATCCGGCATTCCTTCTGCTGTAGGTCCGTCATAATCCCCCTCTACGTTTTTCACTACCCGGTCCGGATTTTCCACATACACTGCTTTTCTGGCTGCCGCAAAAAAAGCTTCCAACTCATCTCTCAACAGATGCCTGTGTCCTTTGGCATCATATCTTCTGGAAAATTTGCTGTTGGGATCAGATGTCCTGCGGATGCACATGGGTTCGTTGATGAATGTCACCATCACCGTGGATACATGCCTGCGTACCAGATGTTCCATTTCTCCCACCTGACGGACGGCTTCTGAAAACTGGGGCCTTCGCAGGAAACTAAACAAAGGCAGGTCACACTGATGCATCATGCCCAAATGGTCAAAGTAATCATAAATTTCTTCCTGTACTGGCCGCTGGGTCATCCGGTAATAATTCATGTGGCACATCTTTGCAATGAGAATGTCGTCTACCAGCTGATCCCAGTCTTCCTTCATGACACATTGCTGAAGATGCCCCATTTCATTGGCTCCCCGCAGCATTGCGGGCTTTCCATTTAAGAAAAATTTTCCTTTTGGCGTGCTGGTCTCATCACTTACAAACCTCTTCATGCCGCAGGTCTGTTTCCGTCCGCTTACCACGACGCCTTCTTTTTTCAGTAAAACCTGAGTCTGGTACAGCCAGGGTGTTTCCGGCTCCCACAGTCGGTACTCCGAAAGTTTTAAAAAGTGCCGGTACTCATTTTTTCCAGGGCCGACGGCTTTGATGGGAAAGGTACCTTCTCCAATTTCTGTTCCTTCAAAGTTCTCCGGCACAATGGCAATTTCCATGGAAAAATCCTGCGCTACATCGTTTCGATAATTGTATACACCAATCCGCAGCTCTGCAGTACCATTTTCCAGATCTGGCCTTACAAAAATGTCTTCAATAAAAAGTTCAGGCCGAAGCTCCAAGCGCACTTTTCCAAGAAGTCCTGCTCCTGCCGGACAGTGGTGCCATCCGATTTCCGGATCATCCCATCCAGGGCCTGTGGCTGCATAAATCTTGTCTCCATCCAAAAATTCCCCTTTTCCCAGAATGGAAACATCATTTTTGCAGAGTATCGTCAGCTCATTTTCTTCCTTCAGATATCTGGTCACATCAAAGGAAAATGGTGCAAAAAAGCCTTCATGGCTTCCCACAAAGTTTCCGTTTACATAAACTTCTCCGATATAATCCACACTCTGGAACCAGAGAACCACCCGTTTTCCACCGGAAACTTCTGTTTTCCACTCTCCCGGGCAGGAAAACGTAGTCTGATAGTATCCGCTCCATCTCCCTTCCGGTCCCCGGTAATCCGGCACCGTCACGGTCTCCCATTCTTTTCCCGGATGATTCCGATCTGTGAAGCACTCATCTTCCTCCATATAGCGGAAACGGAATTCTTTCAGTTCCTCTGTCTGTGCTTCTCCGGAAATCTCTTTGCAGTAATTTGCAAGAAACGGGCGGTACTTCTTACGCATGGCTTCCAATTCTTTTGCAAACCGCTGCTTTTGTTCTTCAAAACTCTCTTCTTTTTTCGGCTTCAGAAAATACGTCCCGCTTCGTCTTAACACATGGCTGTTTTCCGGAAGCGGCAGAATTTCTCGGTCCGTACTGTCTATGGGATGTTTTGTCTTTGCAATTTCAAGAAAAAAATCCTGATTTTCCATTTTTCTCCTTTTTACAGAAAGAACCCTTTTACAGCTTTCCGTTGGCATTGTGCTTTTTGGTTGTCTGTAAAAGGGTCGATCATTTTTACTGCATTTTTACTGCATTTTTACTTATTTTCCTGCTTCTTCTGCTGCTGCTTTGAACTCCTGCTGGATTGCCTTATAGTCATCAGATTCTACAATATCTGCTACAAAGCTCTTCCACATGTCTTCGTCGATCTGTCCCATTACATACTGTGTAGCCATGGTGTTCACATCATCCGTCAGCACACTCCACTGATTGCTGTAGGTCTGTGACTGCAGGTTCATGATTGCATTCTTCATACCAGTCTCTGCAAGGTTGCTGTATACAAAGTCTTTAATTTCTTCTGCACGGGCAATATTCTCATCAGATGCTCTCTTTGCGCCGTCTCTCTTAAACTTATTAGTGATCTGATCCTGGTCAGTAGTCAGGAAGATCTGGTTCCAGGCACCAACATAGCCTTCGGTGTTGCGTTTCTTCATGTCATCATCTACACTGCTGTTCTTCGTTCCATCTTCCATTACTTCGTAGTTTACGCCTTCTACACCATATTTCATAACATCGTTGTATCCGGGATACTCTTCTTCGGTTCCGTCAAATGCCTGAAGGATTTTCTGGATCTTCTCTTCGGAGCAAGTGGAGCTGATTGCGATGCAGCTGTCGATGTCGCTGTAGTTCGGGCTTACGGTATAAGCTTCCGGTCCTTCTACCGGCATCAGAGCCCATGCTGCGTAGGTATCCGGACAGCTGGAGTCAAAGATTCTGTTGGAAGTCAGGTCTGCGGACTGATTCCAGTTGTACCACTGATTTAAGAATGCTACAGAGTTTCCGGCTTTGAACTTGGAAGTATCTGCATTTCCAAGAGCGAATTCCGGATCCAGAGCACCTGCGTCATACAGGTCTTTCATCCAGTTCAGGAAGTCGATATATTTTTCATTGAACTGCATGTACTGGAAGTCACCGTTCTCATCGACTGTCCAGTCTGACTGGCCGGTAAATGCGATTGCAAATGCTTTGATACGGTCATCCATGAATCCGTTTCCGCCGTTGTCGAAGAAATCCAGGGCGTAAATCTTATGACCTTCACCTTCTGACGCTGCCTGAGACAGACCGATGAGCCAGTCTTTCAGTTCATCCATGGTGGTGGGCTCTTCGGTATAACCATATTTCTCCATCAGGTCTTTTCTTACTTCAATACCGGAGCTCTGTCCCTGCTCTGCCTTGCATCTTGGAAGAATGTAGATGCCGCCGTTGTATTTTGCTTCATCCCAGAAGTTTTCATCCCAGTTTTTCATAACTGCGTTGGTCTCTGCCACGCCGTTTCCATCTGCGAACAGATAATCTGTCAGGTCTACAAAATTGCCTGCGTCAATGGCCTGTGTCAGAATCGGATAGTAATAGTTTCCGTTTACTTTGTTGATCTGGATTACATCTGGCTGGCTGTTTGCCGCAATCAGGGTATTCAGTTTCTGGTCGTAATCCTGGTAGCTTACCCACTGGATATCCAGGTTGACACCCAGAAGCTCTTCCCAGTACTGCTCCATCTGGCTGTTAGCCACGGGGCCATATCCCCAGTCAATACCCATAACGGTAATGGTCATGTCATCTGCAGATTCTGCTGCTGCGCTGATGCCAGTGCCAGCAAATGCGGATGCGATGGTTGCCACTGACATCATCAGTGCAAGAACTTGTTTCTTTCTCATAATGAGATCCTCCTTAAAAATAATGTGTTTTAGTGTTTTGTTTTTGTTTTAGAAATACCTTCTTTATAATGACCACCTTCATCGGCGGAATCATTCATTTAAAATCAGCCCTTGACAGCTCCTACCATCATACCAGACTGGAAATACTTCTGCATGAACGGATATACAATCAGGATCGGAAGAACCACGACTACAACGGCTGCCATACGCATAACTTCCTGTGGTACGGTATTGGCCAGGTCGGTACTTAAGTCTACAATATCAGAAATATTAGAAGAAAGCACGATCTTCTGTACATACACCTGCAGAGGTGATCTGGAAGTAGAGGTCATGTACATAACTGCGTTGAAGTAGGTGTTCCAGTAGCTTACAAAGGAAAACAGGGTCATGGTTGCCAGCATGGGTTTGGACAGCGGCAGTACAATTTGGCTGAAAGTTCTTAACCGGCCGCATCCGTCGATCTCTGCTGCCTCTTCCAGTTCAATTGGAAGACTCTGAAAGAAGGAACGCATAACCATTACGGTCCAGGCGCCGCACATAGACGGCAGGATACATGCAAAGTAGTTGTCAATCAGTCCCAGCTGTTTTACGTTCATGAAGTTCGGTACCATACCTGCAGAAAACAGCATGGTGAACATGACGTACTTGTTTAAAAATTTCTTTCCCGGAATGGGTTTGGAAAGCATGTACGCCAATCCCGCATTGCACAGTACGCTGCAGGGAGTACCAATACCAGTGATGATCAGGGTTGACTTTAATGCGTTTAAGAATCCGTTTCCGCTTAAGATCAATCGGTATGCTTCTGCGGACCATTTTTTCGGCCACAGGATCAGCTTTCCTGCCTCGTAAGCGGAGGCATCTGTGAATGACAGGATTACCACATACAGGAAAGGCAGAATCATGGTCAGTGCGATCACAATCAGTAGAATCCACAGAATGCCCTGATAGATCCGCTCGTGCATTTTCATGCCCATTTTATTTTTCGCCATCGTTTTCTCCTTTCCCTTACATAACACCTTCATAACCTTTGCGGTTAGAAAGCCAGTTTGTAAAAAGTACCAGTGCTGTATTGATTACCGATTTAAACATACCGATTGCAGTGGTGTAGGAGTACTGGGTACTTCCACTTGCAATACTATTGTTGTAAATGTACACCTCAAATACTTCCAGCTGTTTCTTTACCATTGCGTTATTCATCAGGAACACCTGCTCAAAGTCTACGGAGATGATGCTTCCCATTTTCAGGATCAGCATAACCATTACAGTAGGCATGATGCTCGGCAGGGTGATCTTCATGATACACTGGAACCGGTTTGCACCGTCCATCTTTGCTGCCTCATAAAGACTCTGATCAATTCCGGCAATTGCTGCCAAGTATACGATGGAGCCCCATCCTACGCTCTTCCAAAGAGACTGAATCACAATGATCAGGTAAATCCATTTGGAGCTAAACAGATACGGTGTGGTTTTACCGCCTGCCATCACTGCCAGTTTGTTGAACAGACCCTGCTCAGTAGACAACAGGAAGAAGGTCAAGCTGGCTACGATTGCCCAGGAAAGGAAGTGTGGCAGATATACAGAGGTCTGCACAAACTTCTTAAATTTTGCATTCCGTACTTCGTTCATGACCAGGGCCAGGATAATCGGCGCCGGGAATGTCAGTAAAGAAAGTCCGCTGATGATCAGCGTATTTTTCAGCATGTTATAAAACTTTGCATCCTGGAATAAGGTTCTGAAGTGTTTCAGGCCTACCCACGGGCTTCCAAGGAGTCCCAAGTGGGGGTTGAAATCCTGAAATGCCATCAGCAGGTACCGCATGGGGAAATAGCTCATCAGAAGCATAACCACCAGTCCCGGAATTCCCAGTGCATAAATCCAGCGATATTCATAAATCTGACGTCCAAGGGATTTATTGGTCGCCCGGATTTTTGTCTTCTTTGGTTTATCAGACATTTTCGAGTTCCTCCTCATATAATTCTCTTTTCAGGCATACTGCCTTTCGCTGTAACCATTATAGAAATTTTTTCGTGAATTTTATATAGTAGAGATTCAAGATTTTTGAACAAATTACATTTTTCTTGTCCTTTTTTCTTTTTTGCTTCTGTGCTATACTAGTCATATCTATCAAAGGAGTGAATTTTTTTATGTACAAAGCCGTAATTGTTGACGATGAACCTTTTGTGGTAGAAGGTCTGAAAAATGCCATTGACTGGTCTGGATACAATTTCGAGCTGGCTCTGTGCACCACGAACCCCAAAGAAGCCCTGGCTTTTCTGGAGCAGAACCCTGCTGATCTTCTGGTAACAGATATTTCCATGCCCGAAATGGACGGCATTGAGCTGATCCGCCGTACCCGCCAGATCAATTCCCTGATCTCAATTCTGGTGCTTTCCGCCTATGACAATTTTGATTACGTCCGCTCTGCCATGCGCCAGGGCGCAGAAAATTATCTGCTGAAGCCTTTAGATCCAGATGAACTGGCAGAATCCATCAGCCGCATCACCGCCCACCTGGCAGAACGATCTGCTATCTCCGGTGCCTACGGCTCTGCCATGCTGACCTTCCGTTCCAGCTTTATTGAAAACTGGGTAAAAGACAGTCTGGGAGAAGATGAATTTGTCACCCGTGCCCAGATGCTTGGCATCAACCTGTATCTGGACAATTATACGGTTCTGCTCTTTTCTGTTGCGCCTGCTTTTCCTGGTGGAAAAGAACGGATGTCCAGTCTGTTTGATTATCTGTTATCCCAGTTTGTAGGGTGCTATATCAGCCATTTTTATTTTGAGACTCCCATGCAGCTGGTATGCATCGTCAGCAGTGCAGATCCGGCCCGCCCCGTTTCCTGGCTCTTAGACCAGATGGACACTGCCAGAAGAGCGCTGAATTTTCCGTTTTTTGTATCTGCCGGTCAGACGGTCGATACCTTTGACCAGGTAAGCGCCAGCTACCGCAGCGCTTCCAAATTTCTGTTTCTGCGCTGCATCGGTATTCACCAGATCACCGCCGGAGATATGGTGCTTTCTCCTGCCGCCCTGCGTACCATTCAGACGGATTTATCCGGCATGGATATGGAAAAATACCGTTTGGATATCGAAACGCTTCTTCAGAATCTTCCCGGACGGCGGATTCCCATTCTCCTGGAAGTGGTCAATTTCAGCCTTACCCAGGCCGCACCGGATGTGGAACTTCCCTCAGCGCTTCAGCTTCATTTAAAGGCTCTGTTGTCCGGCCAGCGGAAGCTATTTTCCGAAACTTCTTCCCTGGAACCTTCCAGAATTTTTCCTCAGGAATCAGAAATTTTAAGCAGCATTTTTTCTTTTGTCCGCACCTGCTGCGAAGCTGTCTCCAGACGCCAAGAAGCACAGACTGCTTCCTACCCCTGTGTGGACGCCTGTATTGCCGCCGTACATGAATTTTCTGATAAGGATATTTCGTTAAAGACACTGGCCGCCAAGTTGAACATGCATCCTTCTTACCTGGGCAATGTGTTCCACCAGCAGACCGGTTTCTATTTTAACGACTATCTCAATGAAGAACGCTTAAAATACGCCGCCACTCTCATTGAAACTACGGACATGAAAATGAAAGATATTGTAGACAAGGTCGGTTTCTCCAGCCAGACCTATTTCAACCGTCAGTTCCGCAGGCGGTTCGGCACCGCTCCCAATACCTACCGGCGGGAGATCAAAATGAAGCAGAATTGATGAAAAAACAAAAAGACCATGGACTTGCATCCACAGTCTTTTTGTTTTTTATTTTACATTTTAGAAGGTACCTTTTACATCACACCAGTTTTTCTCTGCGTAATCCATCAACTCTTCTGCCCACTCAAGCGGCATATCGTTGAAAAACAGATACAGTCCTTTGGAACCATACTTCTTTACGATACGGTCAGTGTTGCGGATCCAGTCTTTCAGATCTCCCGAATATACCTTTACCCACAGCTGTTTTCCGGCTGCACGGGCTTTGTCGTAGATCACATCCCAGTCTTCCAGTGTTCCATCAGGACCTGCGTCTCCGCTGGTCCACTGCAGAGCTTTGATTCCATCAACTTCCATCAGGGCATCCATATGCTTGATGGCATCTGGTCCGTCCAGATGGTACAGAACATTGTCCAGAGGCTCACATGCCTGTTTCAGGGAATCCAGTACACAGGTCCGGAAGTTGTCTGGAGACATCAGGGCTGAGAAGTCGCACTGAAGTTTCTGTGTCTTGCCGCTTCCGAAAATCTGGAATACGGTGTAAGCACTTCCACCTTCGTACTCTGCATATTTATAAAATGCATCATAATACTGCTGATAGCAGTTGGTGACTTCCTGTACACGTTTTACGATTTCTTCCTCATCATCGATCATATCGTAGAGCAGATCCATCGCACCTCTCATGGAAGCCAGAACGTCTACGTTTTCCATCAGATCCGGGATAGCGATGGGGAAATCATTTCCGATGATCTTTTTGCACTCGGAGAACACACGGATGTGTTCTTTGAACCACTTGTTTTCCGGGTCAAACTGGATCTTCGGGTAATCGGCCCAATCTTCTACGCAGGGATCAAACCATACGGTGTTGGGCTGGAAACGGATTCCGCTTCCTAAGTAAGCTGCCAGAGAACCCGGTCCAAAATCTGCATTCAGGTTCGGGAAGCTCTCTCCAAGGAACTCGTGGGTTTCGCAGTAATAACGGAAACGGCGCACAATGCTTTCTGCATCCAGATACTTCTCATCCATGCTCTTGGATTTGATTTCAGGCGGTACCTGGAACGGATAATGTCCCGGCTTTACACCTGTTACACGCATGATGGGACGTCCGGTATTCTCACCTTTCCAGTAATCGTCAAAACGCTGTCTTGTAGACTCCCAGTCCTTCTTATACTGCATACCTATTCTCCTCCTGTTGTAAAAACTCCGCTTTTTGTTTTATGTAATCTTTCTTTTTTTCCTCAAAAGCCATTTATGAATTCTTGTAAACGCTTCCATTTATACTTACAACGTTTCAGAGAAAAAGTCAATGCCCCCCGAAATACTTTCCGTAATTTGTTCAAAAATGTTGAAATTTTTCAAGCAGCTTCCGCCCTTACCACTCTTTGCGCTCTCCTGGTTTTAAGGGAATGGTTTTCTTTTCTCCCTGGTACACCAGGCAGACTTCCAGCTCTTCGCAGGCATCGTACAGAACGGCTTTTGTCAGGGTTCCGTCTTTCCATGCCAGGTCAATGGATGCTCCTCCCATAATGCGAAGCCCCCGGATACTTCCATTTTTCCACTCACAGGGCAATGCTGGAAGAAGCAGGGTACGTCCCTGGCTGCTCTGCACCAGCATTTCTGCAATGGCTGCCGTTGCTCCAAAGTTTCCGTCAATCTGGAAGACGGCCCCGCTTCCCATGGGATGATTGTCCATAAGGTTGGGGAAGGTTGATTTCTCCCACAGTTTCTTTAAGTTCTCCCAGGCCTTTTCGCCATCTCCCAGGCGACTGTAAAAGTTTACGATCCAGGCGCAGCTCCAGCCTGTGTGGCCTCCGCCGTAACTTAGACGGCGCTCCAGAGTCTTTCTGGCAGCCTCAGCCAATTCCGGCGTGCCATCCACGGTGATCTGATGGGATGGATGCAGGGCATACAGCTGAGAAATATGGCGGTGTCCCGGTTCTGCTTCCTCATAATCTTTTGGCCACTCCATGATCTGGCCGTGTTTTCCGATCTGCAAAGGCTGCAATTTGGACAGAAGCTCCTTTGTCTTTGCCACCATCTCTTCTGTCTCCTCTTTTCCAAGCACCTGGCAGGCCTCCAGATAATCCGTAAACAGATCCCGGAGAATGCCGGTGTCCATGGCAGAACCTGCGCACATGCGTCCCTGCACACCGTTTGGAAGAATGTAGGTATTTTCCGGCGAAACAGTAGGACAAGTGATGGCATAGCCATTTTCCATAATCAGATAATCATGGAAAAAAACCACTGCGTCTTCAAGCACCGGAAATACTTCTTTTAAAAATGCCTTATCTTTTGTATATCGATAGTGCCACATAATGTGGGTGGACAACCAGGCAGCTCCCATCACCCAGTAGGTAGACGGAATATAAATATCCTGGGGTGCACAGTCTCCCCACAGATCCGTGTTATGATGGGCGGTCATTCCCCGGCAGCCGTACATTTTCTGTGCCACTTCCCGTCCCCTTGGCTGCATTCTCTTTAACAGATCAAACAGAGGAAGATGGCACTCGGAAAGATTGCAGATCTCTGCCGGCCAGTAGTTCATTTCTGTATTAATGTTGATGGTATACTTGGAATCCCAGGCAGGCTGCATCTGGTCATTCCAGATTCCCTGCAGGGTTTCCGGCTGGCTTCCCGGTCTAGAACCGGCAATCATCAAATAGCGTCCAAACTGGAAATACTGCTGTGCTTTTAACAAGGTTTCCGGCTCTTCCTCTCCTTCCAGATGGAAGGAAACTCTTGTATACAATGCCTGATAATCTGCCAGATGCTCTGCTTTGATGGACTCATATCCTTTTTCTGCGGCAGCCTCCAGGCGCTTCACTGCTGTCTCCCGGTAAGCATCTCCGTGATAGAATGAGGTCTCCTGGGCAAAGTACAGCACCACTTCATCTGCATTGTCCACTTCCAAGGTTTCTCCCACTGTCCGGACAGCACCGCCTTTTGCACAGGCTTTCACCGCCAAAATGTAATCGCTTCCGGTTTTTCCAAGGCTTCCGGACAGCCATACTGTATCGCTGCCTTCTTTTCCGGAGGCTTCCGCCAAATGGTCTCTCGTCAACAGCAGACGGATGGAAATGCTTCCCGGTCTGGATGCGCTAAGCCGCATAGCCAGCACCTGTGCCGGATAAGAAGCCAGATATTCCCGTTCATAATCCACACCGTCCTGTGAAAAGGAAACTTCTGCCAGTCCTTTCTCCATATCCAGCATCCGTTTATACTCCGTATATTCTTCAGGACCTTTGGGGCCTCCAAAGCCCCAGTCTTTCCAAAGACCCATGTGCCGGATCTCCACATCCCCTGCTTTCTGATAGGGATGCTGGCTCTGAGGATTTCCGGAAAATGCCGTCCGAAGAAGCTCCTCTGCCTCTGGAATCTTTCCCTCTAGGATCAGCTGCCGTACCTTTGGCAGATTTTCCTTTGCATCCGGATTGATCCGGTCCATGGGGCCTCCATACCAGATACTGTCTTCGTTCAGCTGGAGTTTCTCTTCTCCAGGCTGTCCAAAGATCATCGCGCCCATCCGTCCATTTCCAATGGGAAATGCTTCCTCCCATTTCCCGGCCGGTTTGTTCCTCTCTAAGATATCTGCAGTCTGCATCTCCTGTTCCTCCTTTTTTGCTCCTTACTCTTTTACTGATCCCACCAGCATTCCGGACACAAAATATTTCTGCAGGAATGGATACACACAGATGATCGGAATGGTGGATACCATCATGGCTGCTGCCTGAATGGATACGGTAGTGGTGGCGCTGCTTGCACCATGCTGGGCACTAGTTGCTGTTACCTGCGTGGAGTTGATAACCTGCATCATCAGGTAGGACATGGTTGCCAAGTTTTTGTCTCTTACAAAGAAAGCGGTATCATACCAGTTGTTCCAGTGTGCCACTCCGATGAACAGAATACAGGTAGCCACAAAGGGCTTGGAAATCGGCAGAATGATGCTGGTAAAGACTTTCAGTTCTCCTGCTCCGTCCAGTTTTGCTGATTCTCTTAGAGAAGCCGGAATATCCTGGAAGAAGGAAAGTCCTACCAGCAGGAAGAAGGTATTTAAGGCTCCCGGAATCACGTATACATAAAAAGTATTGGTCAGATGAAGAGTCTTTAACAGGGTATAATACGGGATCACACCTCCGCTGAAATACATACTGATGATAATCAGCACCATATACACTTTCCGTCCTGCCAGATCTTTAAAGGACAGTCCATAAGCTACCAGAGTCGTAAAGAACACACCGATACAGGTGCCAATCAGGGTTCGCAGCACGGTCACGCCAAGGCCTTTCAGCCATTTGATATCGGTAAAGAATTTTTCATAATTTTCCAGTGTCAGCTTTCTCGGCAGCCAGTAAATGCCGCCTAAAGACGCATCGATTCCTTCATTAAAGGAAATGATAAAAATGTAGTAAAACGGGTAAACCGTAATAAACAGTACGATTGCACAGAATACGTAGATCACAATGTCAACGATCTTGTCCTCCGTGTTCTTTTTCATCCATTGTTTCAGCATATGGCACCTCCCTAAACAGCCTCGTTTTTAAAACAGTCCGCTTCCGGCAATCTTCTTGGAAACAAAGTTGCTGCTCATAATCAGAATCAGAGAAATCACAGACTGGATCATGCCAACCGCCGTTGCATAGGCATATCGTCCCTGAGAAAGTCCCACCTGGAAAACATAAGTTTGAATGATATCCGATGCAGAACTGTTCATGGAGTTTCCCAGCAGGTAGCTCTGTTCAAAGTTGGAACCGCTTAAACCGCCTCCGAAAAGGTTGCCAAGTGCCAGAATCAATACGGTCACGATGGTTGGCTTGATGCATGGCAGAGTGATGCTCCAGATTCTCCGAAGACGGCCTGCTCCGTCAATGGAAGCTGCCTCAAACAGATCCTGGCTGACACCGGAAATCGCTGCCAGGAACACAATGGTCCACCAGCCCATTTCTTTCCACACATCCAGAAATACCGCCAGTCCCCAGTACAGCTTGGGGCTGTTTAAGAAGGGAATAGCTTCTTTAGTAAATCCAATAAAAGATAAAAAGCTGTTGACAATTCCTGTGGAAGATAAGAACCGGAAGGAAATGCCGGAGATAATAACCCAGGATACGAAGTGAGGCAGATAACTGCAGGTCTGTACCAGTTTTTTGAAATGATAAGAACCCATTTCATTTAACATAATGGCAAATACAATGGGCAGTGGGAAAGTGAAAATCATTTTCAGTACACTGATTCCCACAGTATTTTTGATCAGTTTCCAGAAGTTAAAGTCGTTGACAAATTCTTTAAAATATTTTAACCCCACCCATTCACTGGTGAAGATTCCTTTCACACCCGTAACGATATCATAATTTTTAAATCCCATGATCAGACCAAACATCGGAATATAACTGAATATAAATAAATACAAAATTCCTGCCAGCACAAACATCTGAAGAGGAAGCTGCCGTCTGAACAGACTGTTTTTCTTCTTTTTCCCTTTCATTGTCAGACCTCCTTGTCGTCCATCTTTTTATAAAGAAAGGCCGCCATTCAAGGGAAATCCTTGTATGGCAGCCTTTCCCGACCTTCCGTTTAGTTCAGACCCAGAGCTTCTTTCTGCTCTGCGATCTCCTGTTTCATGTATGCATTGTAGTCAGACAGACCGGTCTTTTCCAGCGCATCCTGATATTCCTGATATGCTGCTTCAAATTCTTCATCAGAAGAAGTGAAGATAACTTTTGCTTCATACGTCTTGCGCAGTTCTTCCATCTTGGTATAGATCACACCTTCATCGGTAGAAGAAGCCGGTTTTGCGGCGCCTACTTCCGGATAGTTCTGATAGCCTTTTCCATAGGTGCTTACTACGTCCAGGAAATCCTGATCCAGTCCTGCATAGTTCATGTACAGCTCATCAATAGCGGTAGAACCGAAGTAGAACAGGGTGTTGTAAGTGGTGTTCATTTCGCCGTTGGCTCTTGCCTGAATGTACTCATCAGAGAACGTCGGAACTCCATTTTCGTCTACAGTCCAGTCGGTTCCTTCACGGCCCCACAGAGAAGATTCACGGCCTTTTACAGAATGCAGGTAGGTAAGAAGTCTTCCGGCTGCTTCCGGATTCTGGCAGTTTCTGGAAACAAATGCGCCTGCCCATCCAATGCTTTTTCCTGAAGGAGCTGCATCGGTAAACTTTGGAACCAGTGCCCATTCTGCGTCCGGGTTGATCTTTGCGGTTTCGGTCTGAAGCTGAGACAGGTTGGTGTAAGACAGGTACCAGGTATAGAATACACAGCCATTGTTGTAAGCTGCCTGGTGTCCGTCTGCTTCGTTCTCGTTTGCATAAGCTTCTGCGGTTACATAGCCTTCTCTTGCCATCTTATTGGCAGCTGCCATTGCCTCTTTGTAACCCGGTGCAGATGCTTCGTAATAATAATCACCGGTTTCCGGATCATACGCGCCCTGGTATGCACCAAACAAGCTTTCCAGAATCTGGAATTTCCAGAATCCGCCCAGTCCATAAGGAATCATATCCGGATACGCTTCTTTGCATTTTGCAAGAACATCCATAAAATCATCCATGCTCTTAATATCATCTATAGAAACACCAATGGCATCCAGCAGATCTTTTCTGTACAGGAGACAGGGCTGTCCGGGAGCTCCAAGCTGCAGGTTTGCCCACTCTTCATTGGTATTATAATTGTTCAATAATGTGTAGTAATCACCATCTGATGAAAAACTTTTGCAGACGTTCTTTGCTTCTTCTCTTGCTTCTGCAAAAGATGCGCCGTAGTCACTTTCCAGTTCGGTGTAGGAATAGCACACATTGGGATTAGACAGACGGTCCAGTTCGGTATCGGTGAATACCAGATCCGGCAGTTCTCCGGAACCAATCATAACACCCAGCTGATTGCTGTCGGTTGCGATGGTAACATTTAAGTCCACGCCGGTTTCTTCTTTGATCAGATCTGGGATAATTCCGGTAAAGCTGTCATTTGGATACCAGGACATGTTGATAAAAACATCCAGGGTATCTGTAGCTTCGTCTGCACTTGCCAGCATCACACCTGCCTGGCTGCCCAAAACACATCCAAGTGTCAGCATCCCACACAAAATACGGTTCACAATTTTCTTTTTCATATAAAACCCTCCTACTTGTTTTTCTGCCTCTTTGGCAGTTTTCTTAGCCGTTCCTTGCTTGATAAAATCAGTATACCTGATCTTTCTTTTCTTTGGAACTGCTGTTTTTCCATTTTTCCTGCGGATTTTTAGAATGCGGATTTTTCATGTTTTCCTGCGTTTTTTTCAGGTCTGCCTAAATGTTTTGCACTTGCCCTTTCCCTGTTTTCTGCGCTATAATAACGTTAAACCTGTAAGGAGCTGATCTGTGATGCAAAAAACATTATCTTCTTTTATTTCTGGATGTTTCCGGAAATTCATGAATTTGGGAATTACCAAAAAACTGATCCTGCTTTATCTTTTTGTGATCCTGCTCCCCACTTCACTCCTTCTTTCCCATTTTTATAAGCTGAATATGGCTTCTCTGGAGCAGTCCTACTATGAAAGCCAGCAGAATATCCTGCTGTCCGCCAAAGAAATCCTGTCTGCCCAGATGACACAGATTTCTTCTGCATACAACTACTATCAGCAGTCCGATGTACTTGCCGAACTGCTAAATGGTGCCTATCCGGATGCATCCAGCACCCTTTATTACTATTTTAAGGATCTGGTTCCCCTTTTTAAAAGTACAAAGATCAATGGACTTATCAAAAATGTAGGCATCTACGGTTACAAAGAATATTCCCTGAATATGAAATACGGCTTTGGTTCCGTTGATATGCTGGACCGGGATGAAAACTTCCTTGCTTCCCTTCCCGTAGATTCCGGACTCTGGGAAATTTGTATGGAAAAAGGAGCGGACAGCCCTACTCTGCGTTTTTACCAGAATATTTATACCAATATCTATCCCTACAACCGTGGTGTCCTGGTCTTTTATGTAAATCCTTATGACTTTTTTGACAGTTTTTACGCTCAGGTGCAGTGTCCCTTTTACTTTTCGACTTCGGACGGTTCTTATATTGGTTACAACAACGGAGTATTTATTCGATATGATGAGAAACCGCAAGCCCTCACAGATGCCTCCTCCAAAATCCAGGAACTGCGCTTTCCAGACGGCTGCCCGGTAATGGAGATTCCCATACTTCCTCTGGATACCGTAAAAGCCCGCAGCCAGTTTCTTCCTCTGGCGCTTGTGGTTCCGCTGATTTTGTTTACCGTATTTTATTTTCTCATGAATCTTTCCATCAACCGCAGGCTTGGCGGTTTTACCAGACACCTGCAGAATGCTTCTGCCGAAGAACTGATGCCTTTTGAAACTACCCCTTATCAGGATGAAATAGGCATTGCCATTGAAGCCTACAACAACATGCTGGCGCGCACCAACAGCCTGATCCATGAGAATTTAAAAGTCCGGATCCAGAAACAGAATTCCGACTACTACGCCCTCCAGGCCCAGATCAAGCCACACTTTCTATACAACATTCTGGAAAACATCCGAATGAATGCAGAAGCTCATAATGATTCTTCCACTGCGGACATGCTTCTCCTTCTTGGACGGCACATGCGCTACAATTTAAACATGAGCTGGCATCCTCTCCATCTGGAGGAAGAACTGTATGCAGCCAGGAACTATCTGCAGATCCACGAGATCCGTATGAAAGACAAAATAAGCTATGAAATTTCCATCGCCACGGAAATTGATGACGTATGGTGTCCCCGTTTTCTGCTCCAGCCTCTGCTGGAAAATGCTATTCAGCACGGATATGCCTTAGACCGTCCTTTGCACATCTGCGTTTCTGTAACAGAAAGCGAAAATCAGCTGTGGCCAGACTGCGTGCGGGTTGTCATCAAAGACAACGGCAACGGCATTCCTCCGGAACGTCTTTTGGAACTCCAGGAAAAGCTGCGTACCAAAACTCTGGAAGAAGAACGCCACGTAGGACTTTTGAACGTAAATGGGCGCCTTTCTTCCTTTCTTCAGACTAAAGAAGGCGCTATCACCATCTCCGGTTCTCCTGACAAGGGAACCAGCATTGTATTTTATCTGAAAAGAGGAAAGCCCAATGAAAGTATTGATTGCTGAAGATGAACAGACCATTGCAAATGGCATCGCTGCTATTTTAAAAACAAGAGAGGAATTTCACTGCCAGATCCGCTTTGCGGAAAATGGGCTGGATGCACTGGAAGAAGCCAGAACGTTCTGTCCGGATCTGGTTCTTACTGATATCCGAATGTTTAAAATGACCGGTCTGGAGCTGGCCAAAGCCCTGCAGGAAGAACAGCTTTGCAGCAATGTGATCATTATTTCCGGCTACAGCAATTTTGACTATGCCAGAAGAGCCATGCGGGCCAATGTCTTAGACTACCTTTTAAAGCCCATTGACCGTCAGGAACTCTTAACCCTTGTGGAAAAGGTATGGCAGTCCCTGCCGGACAACTACGCCGCCCAAAGTGCCAGAGCTCTTCCTCCACATCCTTTCTTCCAGCTGGAACTTGAAAAAGAGGAATACCCTGGCTCATTGAAAAAAGCCGTGGCATTCCTCCTGAAAAATTATATGCAGGATCTGTCTCTCCAGTCCCTAAGTGAAGAACTGATGCTCAATCCCAGTTATCTTTCTTCCCTGATCAACAAATACATTCAGGTGAATTTCAATCATCTGCTGGATTTTGTCCGCCTCCAGAAAGCCTGTGAACTCCTGCTGTCCTCTCCGGAAATGACCATGTCAGAGATCAGCTACGTAGTTGGCTACAATGGAGAACGGCGGTTTTACAATGCATTTCAGAAGCGGCTCTCCTGCACCCCCGGCGAATACCGGAAAAGCAAGGGTCACTTTGACAGCTGATAGTCCACTTCATAAGTGCCTGGCTTTAAGTGGCACACATGGTCTTTCACCTCTGCAAACATGGAATTGCTCTGGTCTTTGTATATTTCTTCCGGTGCATCCGGCAGCGTCAGAAATGCACTGCACCCAAAGGGCACTGTCACCCTTACCTTGATATGGTTTTCATCCGGCATTTCCCAGCTGCTCTCATAGCGTCCAGACGGGGAATCGTACCAGGCATGGACATGTCCCACTCTCCAGTCCGGCACCGGAGCGATCCGCATCTGTGGCACACCGGGAGCTTCGGATGTGACCTGCATTCCAGCTGCATAACGGAACATCCATTCCAGCACAGAACCGTAGGCATAGTGGTTCATGCTGTTCATCTTGATACCGGAAATACTTCCGTCATCGTTTAAGCTGTTCCAGCGCTCCCACACTGTGGTAGCACCTAATTTCACTTCTCTCAACCATCCAGGAAATTCTTCATTCAGCAGAAGATCCCAGGCAAGTCTATCCATGCCATTAGCAGAAAGCACATTGCATAAGAGAGGTGTTCCTACGAATCCAGTCCGCAGTTTTCCCTTGCTGTACTCAAACAGTTTTTTCAGCTGGGCTTTGGTCAGTTCCACGTTGTCTGACAGGTGGTATTTCAGAGTCAGGATCAGTGCTGTCTGAGTCTTGATGCAGCATCTGCCTGTAGCACTGTAGTATTCCTGTTTTACAATGTCAAACTGCTCTCTGGAAAGCGCCCGGTAATGCTCCTCTGCCCTGGTATCTCCAAGAACCTTTGCAGCATCTGCCACAATGCCTGCACTCACTGCATAATACACATTTGCAATAAATTCTTCATCCGTTCCGCCAAGCACCTGCTCCGGTCCCATCTCCGGATGATCCAGTGCCAGCCAGTCTCCGTAGTGGAACACGTATCTCCATCCGTGGTTGTCTCCATCCACTCTCTGAATATAGTCCACCCAGGCTTTCATACTGTCAAACTGGTCTTCCAGAATGGTTTTGTCTCCATAGAACACATACAGATTCCAGGGAATGATACAGGAAGCGTCTCCCCAGACGCAGGCGGTAGATTCCACACCACAGGAAGGCACCACATCCGGCACTTTTCCATCAAGAGCCTGCTGCTCCTGCCACATATCATACAGGTATTTGGCATAGAAGCTCCAGGTATCTTCCAGATAAGTGGCTGTAGGCGAAAAGACCTGTGCATCTCCTGTCCAGCCCATACGCTCATCTCTCTGCGGACAGTCTGTCGGCACATCCAGGAAATTGTCCTTTAACCCCCAGCGCACATTGGAGATAAACTGGTTTAAAAGTGCATGTCCTGTGGTGACTTCTCCCCGGTCTTCAATGGCACTGTACAGCGCCAGACCCCGGAAATCCTCTTTTTTCAGACCTGAAATACCTTCTACTTTTACATACCGGTATCCATAATAGGTAAAATGAGGGGTAATCACTTTTTCCGTGCCATCTGAAATGTATACATACTCAGACTTTGCTGTCCGAAGATTGGCATTGTAGAAGTTTCCTCCCTGAAGGATTTCTCCTGTCTGGATGTGGATTCTGGTCCCTGCTTTTTCGTGAACTCTCAGTGAAAAACTTCCCGTAATCTCCTGCCCCATATCCAGCACCGTCTCTCCTGCCGGTGTATACAGAATTTCCTTTGGGGTGAGGATCTCATGAACCGTTACAGGCAGGCTCATCCGCTCTGTCAGAATGCCTTTTGGCGGCTGGCAGAGTACGGCCTTTTCTTCTGGAAGCGATGCCAGAGTATCGTCCCGGTGTTCTCCATCGTACAGATTGGAGAATGTCAGCTTGCTTCTCTTCACTTTCCAGGTATCGTCTGTGCCGATGATCTCTGATGTGCCGTCTGAGTATACAAAACGTACTTCTGCGATCAGCTTCCATTCATTTCCATAAAAGCCCACATCTTTTTTGGCACGAAATCCAAATCTGGCCTTGTACCAGCCATTTCCAAGAAGCACCGATAAGGTGCCTCCTTTCCGGAATGCCTCCGTCACATCATAGGTTTGATACTGCACCCAGGCATTGTAGTCGTTGCTGTAGGGTGTCAGATATTCTTCCCCGATCCGCACTCCATCCACAAACGCTTCATACAGGCCAAGTCCGGAAATATACAGTCTGGCTGTCTTCACTTCTTTGGAGGGCTGTATCTTCTTTTCAAAGCGTGGATGACGTTTTTCTTCGTTGTCACAGGTAATCCATTTTCCAACCCAGGGTTCTTCTCTCTTGGCAGTTTCAAACCACTGGACTGGACTTTCAGCCTCTTCTCCTGCATCGCTTTGCACCGTAACATCCCAATAATACCGGGTGCAGGACTTCATTTTCAGTTCAACTCCAAAGCCTCTGCTGTCTGCATTTTCTGCAAACCCTGTATCCGCCACGATCTGCTTCATTTTGTCATCTGTGGCGACCCGGATTCTGGCTGCCTTCTGGCATATACCAGCGGCTCCCCTTACCTTCCACGAAAACACCGTCCGCTTCATACGAAATCCCAGTGGATTTTCCAGATGATTGACCTGCATTCCATAAAGTTCCATAAAACCTTCCCCTTTCTGTTTTATAATATAATGTTTAGGTTGAAAGATGCCTTACGGATTGTTCCGTACTTCGTACTCCCACAATCCTGCCCAATA
>CAJMON010000013.1 GCA_905214955.1 uncultured bacterium | reverse complement strand
GGAAAGCCTGTAAAACAGGCACTTCCGGGACACACAAGACAGGACAAAAATCGACTTCCATTATCAAGAGGGGGTGCTAATTTTTTTGTGACCCTTTGAAATTGTTACTTCAGCCATATCTTAACCTGTACGCATACACGTCTGTAATAAAACCACTCTATAAACTTCATTCATGAAATATAAATTGTAAACTTAGTTTTTATTTTTAGGTTGACATTTCGTGTTTCTATGTGTTACAGTGATACCCGTATAGAAAAGAAAGGGCTTTTTTCCCGTGCCTGAAGGCAGCGGGTTTCCGCCTGTGACAAATGAAAGGAAAATTTATGAATTCCGAATTTTATGAAAAAGATGCACCTGTTCTTTCCAGAAAGGATGCTATCGCCATTTTGAATACTCCAGATGAGGAACTGGATGCGCTCATTGACCGTGCGAAGCGTTTACGATATCAATATAAGGGAAACCGTGTAAGCATTCATATTCTTACCAACGCCCGCAGCGGAAACTGTTCCCAGGATTGTGCTTACTGCGCACAGTCATGTCGTTCTACCGCAGATATTGATAAGTACAAATGGGTAGACGAAGATAAACTGTATCAGGATAATGACTTCGTAAACGATTATCATTTGTCCAGACACTGTATCGGTCTGAGCGGTATGAAATTTACAGATAAAGAAATCGAAGAACTTGCCCGCCGGATCCGTAAGATGAAAGAACAGGGAACACATCTTTGCTGTTCCATCGGTTTTCTGACAGAAAAACAGGCCCGAATGCTCAAAGAAGCCGGTCTGGACCGAATCAACCACAATCTCAACAGCAGCCGTTCCTATTATCATAATATCTGCAGTACACACACTTTTGATCAGCGCGTGCAGAACATCCATATGCTTCAGGGACTTGGATTTGAAATCTGCAGCGGTGGAATCATTGGCATGGGCGAAAGCAAAGAAGATGTCGTTGACATGCTTCTCGAACTGCGCGAAATCCAGCCGGAAGCACTGCCGATCAACTTTCTTCTCCCGATTAAAGGAACTCCGCTTGGAGATGCCGATATCTCTGTTCTGACAACGGAATACTGCATGAAAGTCCTCTGCCTCGCAAGACTCCTCGTACCCAAAGCAGATATTCGCTGTGCTGCCGGAAGAGAAGTATACTTTAAAGGGGAAGAAAAAAAGCTGCTTAGTGTGGTTGACTCTATCTTTGCCTCAGGGTATCTGACAGAAGGCGGCCAGGGTATCGAAGATACTCTGAAAACGATCACCGATGCAGGATTTACTTATGAAATCGAATCCGCATAACTGACAAACTTTAGAAGGAGAAACTTAATATGAATCAGCCAGAAACTATTACTGCACCTCGCAGCAAAGCCTACGAAATAACCATGACCGCACTGATGGCAGCCATCACCTGCATTCTTGCCCCACTATCCATCCCCATCGGTCCGGTTCCCATCTCATTCACCAACCTGGCGATCTACCTGTCCCTGTATCTTCTCGGATGGAAAAGAGGAACCATCAGTTATCTGATCTATCTTCTGCTCGGACTCGTTGGCCTCCCGGTATTCTCCGGCTTCACAGGCGGTCCGGCCAAACTGGCAGGTCCTACCGGTGGATATATCATCGGATTTATCGCAATGGCAGTCATTGCCGGACTGGTAATCGACAACTGCCGCAAATCATGGTTCCAGCTTATCGGTATGATCGTCGGAACCGCCGTGTGTTACCTTTTTGGAACCATATGGTTTTGTCTGGTCGCAGATTACACCTTCAAAGCAGCTCTCGCAGTCTGCGTAATTCCCTTCATCCCGGCCGACCTGGTAAAAATGATCATCGCCATGATTATTGGGCCAATGATAAAAAAAAGAATACGGTAATAACACTTTTTGTCTTGCTTCTTACCTTCATGCGCCGGATCTCTCCTATCTTCAGGGAGAGATCCGGCGCATGACTCCCTTCTCGGAAATCCAGGATTTTCTCCATATCAGCAAAATCACATCAGCACCGTCACTGCCAAGCCATCTGACTGCATCTTTCCTTGCAGATACAGAACATATCAGTTTCCTGCTTTTCTGTCAACTCTACATTTCCTGCGCTCCAGGTATACGAAAAATCCCACGTTCAGCACAATCCCTGCCATCGTGGATACCGGAGCTGCCAGACCGATTTTGGTCAGGCTTGCATTGGGCTGGATACTCATGAAATATGCCATCGGAAGACGTACCAGAAGTGTCTGAACCAGGCCCTGGACCATGACCCAGACGGTTTTGTTGTTTCCATTAAAATATCCCACCATGCTGAACAGAACCGCTGTTACAAGGGTTTCCAGTGCAAATCCTTTCAGGTAATCGTAACCGTTGCTGATGACTGCCGGATCGGTGGAGAAAAATCCTGCCAGCACATCTCCTTTAAACATCACCAGTACAAATACCACACAACCAACGGCAAGTCCCACACCAATGCCGGTAAACATGGACTGTTTTGCCCGTTTTGTTTTTCCTGCTCCCACATTCTGGGAGACAAAGGAAGCCATAGACTGCATCAGGGCACTGGGTACCAGCATTGCAAAGTTTACGATCTTGCAGGCAACGCCGTACCCGGAAGAAGCTTCCAGGCCCAGGCGGTTTACAAAGGCGCACAGTGCAAGAAAAGAAACCTGAGTCAGGAATTCCTGGAGTGCCAGAGGAAGTCCGATCTTCAAGAATTTCTGGCACTGAGGATTCAGCCGGAAATCTTTTTTCGTGATTTTAAATGGAAGATCTTTTTTCAGCAGCAGAACCACTGCAAATACAACGCTGAGTGCCTGAGCCAGGACAGTAGCCAAAGCTGCTCCGGCTGCATCCATGTGAAATCCTGCTACCAGCACCAGGTCGCCGATGATGTTTACAATACATGCCACCAGAACAAACAGCAGAGGAGATTTGCTGTCGCCAAGTCCCCGGAAAACAGCGGAAAGCAGATTATAAGCTACGATGAAAAAGATACCGCTTCCGCATATCCGCACATAATCTGCCGTCAGATCAACAGCCTCTGCCGGAGCCTGCATCAGAACGGAAATGGGCCGTGCCAGACATACCATGGCCAGAAACAGCACTGCAGAAATAATGGCAAATACCATCACTGCTCCGCCGATGACTGCTCCGATTTCTTCCGGCCTTTTTTCTCCCAGATACCGGGCAATCAAAACGGTAATGCCCATAGCAAACTGGATTACCACAAAAGTAACTAAATTCAGCACCTGGCTTCCTGTTGAGACAGCGGAAAGCCCGGAAGTGGAACCAAATCTTCCAACTACCAGCAGGTCCACAGCGCCATAGGCCGCCTGCAAAATCAATGCACCCAGCACCGGCATCATAAAGAAGACCAGTTTCTTCAAGATGCTTCCCTGAGTAAAGTCTGCTTTATCATTTGTCATAATGTTCTCTCCTCTCACTCATAATCTCATAAAATTTTCCAATGGTCCGGATCATACAGTCCGCATCCTCATCTGAAATCTCAGACAGATACGGGGCCAGGCCGCTGAAATACTCTTCATCGAATTCTCTGGAAAGATTTTTTCCAGCTTCTGTAACCGTCAGATACGTAACACGGCCGTCTTCTTCGGATGCTGTTTTTTGGAGATATCCTTTTTTTTCCATTTCTTTTACCGTCCTGGTGACTCCAGGTCTTGGAAGATTCATCGCATCGCTGATGTCCGAAACTTTTACCTGGATTCCCTGTCTTTCCATGGACTGAATCGCATCCAGGTACTGGATATAGGATGGCATCACGCCTTCCGGCAGCGGTGGAAGCATCTCCCGAATCCGCTTTGCCTGGTAACATGCGTCAAGCATCCGTTTGATTTTTTCATTTATCATGCCTCAGCTTTACTCCTTTGCTTTTAATTATCAATGTTAATTACCATTGTTAATTATATAGGGTTTTTCTCATTTGTCAATCAAAATTCATTCACTGGTGGATATGAGAATTTTTCGCTTCTATCCGCCCTGCCGTAAATGAACCGCCCTGACCGGAAAGAATGTTGCCCGTTTCAGGCTAAAGTATGGTATGATGTGAGTGTCAAAAGATGCCTTACGGATTGTTCCGTACTTCGTACTTCCACAATCCTGTCCAATATTCGCATATCGTGAAGCTTACGCTCCACTTTTATGCTCATATCGGGCGGGCCATAAAGCCATAAAACCACTCCTGTGCAAGCACATCGTGGTTTCAGGCTTTTGACCCTGGCATCATGGTATAATACACGATACAGAATTGCAGGTGCTGCCCTGCAGCGAGGCAATTCACAGATATCAGTTATGACTACAACATCATAAACACGATCAGGAGGACTTTTTATGGCAATCCATTCTATTGACGCAGAAGACGACCAGTTTGCATACCGCTATGACACACAGCTGCTGATTGAGCGCAGAGACACCGATTTGGACGAAGACGAGATCGCAGATTATATCACCGATCATTTCGAGGGAAACAGCCTCATTGCTGCCGGGGATGAGGAACTGGTAAAAATCCATTTTCACACCAACGAACCCTGGAAAATCCTGGAATACTGCAATTCCGTAGGAGAAATTTTTGATATTGTCGTAGAAGATATGATCCGCCAGGCAAATGGACAACAGGGATAATAAGAACGATTGCAGCAGGAGAAGATGTTTTCATCAATAAAAATGTGGTACATCTTATAAAAACCAGATGAGCCATTTGGGGAAATGCTTCCGGGAAAGAACAGGCCTTTCACCAGGCCAATACCGGGAAACCACCTTTCCCAGGACCTATATCTACAATTATTTCCAGAGCAAGGAAGAAATCTTTCTTGCTCTTTTGAAATGGGAATATGATCTGTGGATTGAAGCACTGGAAGAGGCCATGGAAAAAGCAGGTGTTCCTTATATCTCCCCATCTGTCTACGGCCTGGTGTATTCTAACCGTTTTTTTACACAAATCGACCGTTTTTCACAGAAAGCGGTTGGCTTTTTTATTTTAATGTGGTATTATAGTGAAGTGCAGCTTTTGAGAATTTTTTTCATTCTATTTTCAAGGGGCCGCCAATGAGTGAGAGGAAAACAGACCGCCATGACCAGAGAAGAAATGCTGAAAAAAATGCTGCGTTCTTTTGCAGCTTATTATGATATCAATACGGAAACGCCTGCCGCACCTTTCGCAGCGGAAGCAGTCTTTCATTCCCACAGTGATGCGTATTTTCTGGTAAAAAGCGCGGCCATTGGCGAAGCCGAATCCCACGAATATGTCTTTTTTGCTTCCGTGGATCAGCTGGACAGCTCTCTTCTCGCCAGTCTGGATCAGACTGCATGGGACACCGGCATTTCCCGCGTAAAACCCCATTCCAGCCACCGGAACACAGACGTTACTCTGGTTGTAGCTGCCTCTTCCGTTACTGAAGAAGCCAAGGCACAGATTCCACGGCTGAAGCATTATAAAAATTACCGCATGAGCCTTCACGGGTTCAGCCATTATCATCTGATTGTTGCAGACCTTTCTTCAGGTGACCTGACCTGTAACCGGCAGGGCAGATCTCTGAAAAAGCTGTTTAACAAAATATTATAATCCTCTGCAAAAGAGAAGAAGGAGAGAGAAACATGACAGCAATATTGATTATTGCAGCAGCGATCGTACTGCTCCTCATCGGTTATGTCGGCTATGGTTCATGGCTTGCAAAACAGTGGGGTATCGATCCGAAAAAATCAACGCCTGCTGTTGAGATGGAAGATGGCGTTGATTACGTGGCAGCAAAACCTGCCGTTTTAATGGGACATCATTTTTCATCCATCGCCGGTGCCGGCCCCATCAACGGACCGATCCAGGCCGCTGTATTTGGATGGGTTCCCGTATTCCTCTGGTGTATCATCGGAGGTATCTTCTTTGGAGGTCTTCAGGATTTCGGTTCCCTGTTTGCTTCCATCCGCCACAAAGGAAAATCTGTAGGTGAGATTATCCGTGACTCCATGGGCCGCAGAGCACAGAGATTGTTTACCATCTTCGCTCTTCTGGTACTGATTCTTGTTATCGCTTCCTTCGTAAATGTCGTTGCCGGAACCTTTATGAGTGCAGAAGGATTTGGTGTGACTGGCGCTCCTACCGGAAACCAGACAACCGCTATGATCTCCCTGCTGTTTATCGTTCTTGCTGTTATTTACGGATACATTACCAACCGTATGGGCATCGGCACTCTGCCTGCTACCATCGGCGGTATCATCGGCATCGTTGCCATTGTTATCATCGGTCTGAACTTTGGTTTTGTAATGCCCCGTATCCAGTGGATCGTGTTCATTGGTATTTATATCGCTGTGGCCTCTCTGGTTCCGGTATGGATCCTTCTCCAGCCCCGTGATTACCTTTCCAGCTTCCTGCTGTACGGCATGATGATCCTGGCACTTCTCGGTATCTTTGTATGCGGCTTTACCGGACGTGCCACCTTCAACATCCCGGCATTCACCGGCTGGAATACCAAAATTGGAACCCTGTTCCCGGCTCTGTTCATCACTGTTGCCTGCGGCGCATGTTCCGGTTTCCACAGCCTGATCGCTACCGGTACTTCTTCCAAGCAGCTGGACAACGAAAAGAATGCAAAGCCGATTGCTTACGGTTCCATGCTGATTGAATCTGCTCTTGGTATTGTTGCCCTGATCGCAGTTGGTATGGTCTTTGACAAATACACCGAGGGCGGTTTTGGTGGACCTCCTGCAGCATTTGCAGCCGGTATCGCTACCATGTTCTCTGATGAAGGTTCCTCTGCATACAGCACCATCTATGCACTGCTGACCCTGGCTGTATCTGTATTTGCACTGACCTCTCTGGACACAGGAACCCGTCTGGGACGTTTCCTGTTCTCCGAGCTGTTCCTGAAAGAAGATGAAAAGACCTGGAAAGATGCGTCCGGTATCCGCAAATTCCTGGCTCATCCTCTGGTAGGTACTTCTTTCCTGGTTATTGTTGGATGTATCCTGGGCGGCCTTTCCTTAAGCCAGATCTGGGGCCTGTTCGGAGCTGCCAACCAGCTGCTTGCCGGTATCGCTCTGATGGCTGTCTGCGCATGGCTTGGCCAGGCCGGAAAGAACAACAAAATGTTCTATTTCCCCATGGTCTTCATGCTTGCCGCAACCCTTTGCAGCCTGCTGATTACCGTAAAGAACAAGATCGTTATGATCGGTGCCGGACAGGCTCTGTGGGGTGACTGGTTCCAGCTGTTCTTCGCAGCAGCTATGGCAATCCTGGCTCTCTTCCTGGTAGCTGAGGGTATCCAGACATTTAAGAAACAGAAATCCATGAAAAGAAAAGCTGCTTAATCTCCAGCCTAAAAAGAGTGTCAGGAATGCGTCTTGACACTCTTTTTTGAATAAAACAGTTGACTTTTCCCAGTTTCTTTTTTATACTAGACTTTGTAAAAACGGGGAGCTTGTTTGACAGGCTGAGAGGAAGTTTACAACTTCGACCCATAACCTGATTTGGATAATGCCAACGTAGGGACACAAACGCTTGTATCAGAATGTTTGAGGGACCCCTGCGGTCTCTTTTCTTTTTATGCAGGTCCTGGACGGCTGCCAGGTGAAACCGTTTTTCATTCAATTTCATAAGGTACAGTTGAGAGTGAACGAGAGTTCATGAAGGGGTACACCACCACGGGTGTATTTCTTTGTGAACTCTTTTTTCTTACCATTTTCCGCTCTCCTGTCCCTGAACTGCCAGAAAGGAGGCTTTTATGATCACTGTAAATGGAAAAGAAGTATCTGCAGCAGGCTGCAGCGTTTCAGATTACCTGGAGCAGAATCAATACCAGGTCCGCAGAATCGCCGTAGAACGAAACGGAGAAATTCTCCCCAAATCCCAATATGCGCAGACCCTGTTAAAAGACGGAGACCGTCTGGAAATCGTCACATTCGTCGGAGGAGGCTGAACCCATGAACCCCACACTGTCCAAAGAACAGATTCTGGCTGCACTCAATGAACGCCATTCTCCCGAAAAACAGGCCCTGCTTTCTTCTGCCCATGTGGCAGTAGCAGGTCTTGGCGGACTTGGCTCCAATGTGGCCTATGCCCTTGCCAGAATCGGCGTTGGCCATCTCCACCTCATCGACTTTGATGTGGTAGATATCACCAACTTAAACCGGCAGCAGTATTTCATTCGCCACATCGGCATGTATAAAACCGATGCCCTGAAATCCCTGCTTTTAGACATCAATCCTTATCTGGATATCCGCACAGACTGTGTAAAAGTCACCGAAGAAAATCTGGAAACCCTGTTCCAGAACGATCCCATTGTCTGTGAAGCCTTTGACCGGCCGGAAGCCAAAGCCATGCTGGTCAACGGCATTTTAGAAAAATTTCCGGAAAAGAAACTGATTTCCGCCACCGGCATGGCTGGATACGGAAGCAGCAACACCATCACTACCAAACGATTGATGAAAAATTTTTATCTGTGCGGCGACCGTGTTACGGAGCCCACTTACGGAAATGGCCTGATGGCCCCCAGAGTGGCCGTCTGTGCCGCCCACGAAGCAAACATGATCACCCGGCTGATTCTCGGTGAAGAAGAAGTCTGATATCCTTATAGAAAGAAGGTTTTACACTATGACACCAACTACTGATCCATTGATTCTTGGAGGACATTCCTTTTCCTCCCGTTTTATCCTGGGCTCCGGAAAATTTTCCCTGGACCTGGTAAAATCCTGCATTGAAAACGCAGGTGCCCAGATCATCACACTGGCTCTTCGCCGGGCCAATCAGGGCGGACTTGCCAATATTCTGGATTACATTCCGGACAACATCACTCTGCTTCCCAATACTTCCGGCGCAAGAACCGCTGAAGAAGCCGTCCGCATTGCCCGTCTTTCCAGAGCGGCAGGATGCGGAGATTTTGTCAAGATTGAAGTGGTACACGATTCCAAATATCTCCTTCCAGACAACTATGAAACCATCCGCGCCACAGAAATTCTGGCAAAAGAAGGCTTTGTGGTCATGCCTTATATGTACCCGGATTTAAATGCCGCCAGAGATCTGGTCAATGCCGGCGCCGCCTGCGTCATGCCTCTTGGCTCTCCCATCGGCTCCAACAAGGGACTTTCCACAAAAGATTTCATCCAGATTCTCATTGATGAAATTGATCTTCCCATCATTGTAGATGCCGGAATCGGCCGTCCCTCCCAGGCCTGCGAAGCCATGGAAATGGGTGCTTCCGCTGTCATGGCAAACACCGCTATCGCTACCGCCGGAAATGTGCCTGCCATGGCAGAAGCCTTCAAAAAAGCCATCGAAGCCGGACGAAGCGCGTACCTTTCCGGCCTTGGACGCACACTGGAGCGCGGTGCCAGCGCCTCTTCCCCCCTCACCGGATTTCTGGAAGATTAGGAGGTGCCCCATGGAAAACAGCCATATCAATGACAGTATTTTAAGTGAAGAAATCCTGGAAGACCAGAAAAAGAACCGGATCGACCACATGACTTATCTTCCCGGAATGGAAAACATCGGCTCTGACATTTTAGACCAGGTCGTCTCTGCCATGAAGGCCTACGATTATGACACATTTACCGCCGCAGACGTCCAGCGCGCGCTGGCTCATCAAAACCGCACCGTGGAAGATTTTCAAGCATTGCTCTCTCCTGCCGCCCTTCCTTTCCTGGAAGAAATCGCTCAGGCAGCCCAGGCAGAAACCAGGAAACATTTCGGCAACAGTGTTTACATGTTCACACCCATTTACATTGCAAACTACTGTGAAAACTACTGTATTTACTGCGGTTTCAACTGCCACAACAAAATCCGCCGGGCACAGCTTACCCCGGATGAAATCGAAAAAGAAATGGCAGCCATCGCCGCCACCGGCCTTCAGGAAATCCTGATTCTTACCGGAGAAAGCCGTTCCAAATCCACTGTCGAATACATTGGAAATGCCTGTCAGATCGCCCGGAAATATTTCCGCGTCATCGGCCTGGAAATTTATCCGGTAAATTCTGATGAATATGCTTATCTCCACCAGTGCGGTGCCGACTACGTCACCGTTTTTCAGGAAACCTACAATTCCGACAAATACGAAACCCTTCATCTTGCCGGACACAAGCGGATTTTCCCCTACCGGGTCAATGCCCAGGAGCGTGCCCTCATGGGCGGAATGCGGGGTGTGGGATTTGGTGCCCTCTTAGGGCTGGATGATTTCCGGAAAGATGCCTTTGCCACCGGCTACCACGCCTGGCTGCTCCAGCGGAAATATCCCCATGCGGAAATCGCGTTTTCCTGCCCAAGGCTTCGACCCATCATCAACAACGACCGGATCAATCCCATGGATGTCCATGAGCCCCAGCTGCTCCAGGTGGTCTGTGCCTACCGCCTGTTCATGCCCTTTGCCAGTATCACCGTTTCCACCAGAGAATGTGCCAGAGTCCGCGACCATCTCACCGGCATTGCGGCCACAAAAATTTCTGCCGGAGTCAGTACCGGCATTGGCAGCCATGTGGAAGAAATCGAAGATAAAGGAGATGACCAGTTTGAGATCTCTGACGGCCGCTCTGTAGACGAAGTCTATCAGGCACTGCTGTCCCATGGTCTCCAGCCGGTGATGAGTGATTATATCTATGTATAACCTTATGAGTCAGCCCTTTCCCATCCTTGCAGTCACAAACCGCAGCCTGTGCAGCCGCCCCTTTCTTTCCCAGGTGGAGCGCATCTGCCAGGCCCGCCCGGCTGCCCTGATTCTCCGGGAAAAAGACCTTTCCCCAGAAGAATATAAAATTCTAGCATTCCAGGTGCTTTCCATCTGCAGGCAGTATCAAGTGCCCTGCATTCTCCACACCTTCTGGCAGGAAGCCGCTGCACTTGGATGTCCGGCCATTCATCTGCCCCTGCCTCTTCTGCGCTCTCTTGGTGGAAAACCTGCCCTTGGACAGTTCCAGACACTTGGCACCTCCATCCACTCTGTAGAAGAAGCCGTGGAAGCTGTTTCCCTTGGGGCTTCCTATGTGACTGCCGGGCACATTTTTGCCACAGACTGCAAAAAAGGACTGCCCCCGAGAGGACTGTCCTTTTTAAAAGAGGTCTGTGAAACTGTTTCCATACCGGTGTATGCCATCGGAGGAATCACCTTTGATAAAACACAGTGGAATGCGCTGAAAGAACAGGGCGCTTCCGGAGCCTGCATCATGTCCGGTATGATGAAACTTTAAAACATCAGCCGCATCTGTCCACATTCCTGTCTGTAAAATCATGACAGGAAATTTTCAATGATGACATTTTCTGCTTCTGCCTCTGTCATTCCCAGTGTCCGCAGTTTTAAAAGCTGTTCATCGTTAATCCGTCCGATGGCTGCCTCATGGATAATTGCCGCATCCACATGTTTTGCCTGAATTTCCGGAATGGAACCGACTTCTGCATGATCCATGATAATAGAATCGCACTGAATGTGGGCGTGGCATTTATTTTTCCCCACTGCCTTTGGATGGAACACCTGGGAAGAATGGCCTTTTCCCACGGATCTGGAAATGATCTGCGCAGAAGAACCGGTTCCATTCATACAGACTTCAATGTTGGATTCCGCTTTCTGTTCTCCGTCAGTCATCAGACGCTCCAGCACAAACAGTTTAGAATCCGCGTCCATTTCTACATTGGTGTTCCGGATGGTGGAGTCTACGCCTTTGATCTGGGCTGTATCCAGGGTAAATACAGAGCCTTCCCCGATTTCGATGTTGGTCACCGGATTTAAGATTCTGGCACCGCTGCCGTTTCCTTCCCCATAATGTTTTTCTTCATAGCGCACGTTGGCATGTTTTCCCACATGGAAGGTGTGGATGCCGTCATGACGGCTTTCGTTGCAGCCGCTGTTGTGGATTCCACAGCCTGCCACAATGGTCACATCCGCTCCGTCTGCCACATAAAAATCGTTGTACACCAGATCCGTCATTCCGGACACACTGAGCACTACCGGAATAAATACCTTCTCTCCCTGGGTCTCTCCGTCAATGAAAATGTCGATGCCGGGCTTGTCAGTTTTCTTTTTGATTTTGATATGCTCGCTGTCCCCGTGGCAGAGTGCAATTCCATTCTGGCGGAGATTGTAGGCTCCCTTCTGGACAAATCCGCCGCTGATTTTTTCCAGAACCTGCTGGGTCGTTTCATCAATCTTTACCATCAGTTCTTTCCTCCTTCGCATCCTGTGAGACATTTCTGACATTTTTCCTGCTGAAACAATGTAGGATAGACATCCTCTTTCTTTCCGTAAGTCTTCACTTCTCCATCTTCGATTACCATGATCTTATCTGCCATATTGATGATTCTCTCCTGATGGGAAATCAGGATCAGACATTCTTTTTTCTCCCGGTGGATTTCTTCAAAGCGTTTGATAAGCATGGAAAAACTCCACAGATCAATACCGGCTTCCGGCTCGTCAAAGATGCTTACTTTGTGGGGTTTGGCAAGAACGGTGGCAATCTCCAGACGTTTCATCTCCCCTCCGGAAAGCGTGCCGTCCAGCTGGCGGTTCAAATAATCTTCGGAACATAGTCCCACTGCGGAAAGCAGCTGGCAGCTTTCTGCCTCTGTCAGTTCTCTGCCTGCAGCCAGGGACAGCATTCTGGTCACGGTCATCCCTTTGAAACGGGGCGGCTGCTGGAATGCATAACCAATTCCGGCGTTTGCGCGGTGGTCAATATCGTACTCTGTAATATTCTCATCATCCAGAAAAATTTCTCCGCTGTTGGCTTTTTCAATGCCTGCCAGCACTTTTGCAAGAGTGGATTTTCCCCCTCCATTGGGGCCTGTGATCACCAGCATTTCCCCATCTTCTACCTGAAAACTGATGTGGTTTACCAGACAGCGTTTTTTCCCTTCCTCGTTAACCTCAAAGGTCAGGTTCTTTACGTTCAGCATCGTTTTTTCTACCTCTTTATCCTTTATCATTTGGCTTTTCTGCCTCTTATTGCAATGTACTCCATCTGCCGCCGTCTGTCAATGTCTCCGTTGGAAAGACACTGGGAAAACAGAAAAATTTTTTCAAAAATTTTTGATTTGATGACTTTTAAAGAATAAAGGAATGTTCTGCCAATGAGCGGAAATACCATAATAGGCTCTCGGAATCGTGAGTTTCCCGACCAACTTCATCGGTCGGATGAACTTTGAAAAGTAAATATTATCCAGAACGGACATGAAAGGTAATAAATGATGAAAAATTGGCGCACTTTTATAGACCCAGAGTTAAATATGGGTTATAATGATATATATTGCTTATGAAATTAAGCGGCTTGGTCAAAGAGGTCTTTTAGTCGGGAAGTCTTTGGCAAAGTCCAGGCATCAAGATGTTGGCACATCATGATGGCGAACAGGCGGAAGTACCACATCATAGATGAACGGTATCTGCCGTCTTCTAATTTATAGTCTATCTTTTCACGTTTGTTACAACGTTCAGCAGATGTTCTCGCATTATATTTTAATTTCCATTCCTTGCTGCCACGTGGCGGGGTATTGAAGAGTCTTGGGTTATCCTTTAATACAAGGTGAACATTTCTTCCATACTTTGCATCAGAACAAGGTTCATCTCAAGTGCAATGAGGTGTACCGCCCTTGGCAGTGATCTTAGGACAACGATATTTGATACGTCCTTTTCTGGGCTCAACAGCAGCCTGCTTCATAGTTCATAGGAAAACCTTTTGGACATAAAGGGATTCCATCACTGTTTATGGAGAGAGTGAAGTTGCAGCATTCGGATAATATTTACGAAGTTGAGTCAGGACACGTTCCTGATAGGTGGAATGACCGCCGATGTTAATAGGTTTCAATGAAACACACCTCCAAATCAGAAGTCTATTTCGGCAGAGCCGAAACGATATACCTTATTGATCAAGAGGCGCAAAGCGCCGCATTTTTAGAGGTAAATGTCAAGGGCTTTTTGAAAAAAGGTGGAGAAAAAATAAAAATGGAATCTCAGAAGCCTTGTAAATACAGGCTTAGAGATTCCGAGAGACTATCATAACTGAAAGGGGAAAAACGCATGAGGAAATCATTTTCAAAACCCAAACGGCTGCTGGCTTGCTTTGTGTCAGCCGCACTGACGCTGAATCTGCTGACCACCACCGCGCTTTCTGAAAATGTTTATGAAGAATCAGAAAGCACTGTCTATGAGGAACCACAGACAGATGCCGTGCTGGACGAAACATCCGCACCGGAAACCATGGCAGAAACACTGTCTGCTTTGGAAACACGGACAACGGAAACCGATCTCCCAGAAACAGAAACTTCCGTGGAACCCTCTTCCGAAACGGAAACACAGGCTGAAACCATGATGCCGGAATCCGAACCTTCTTCTACGGTAGAAACTGCACTGGAGGAAAATGCGGCAGAATCCGAAACGGCTGCCCCAGAATCCTTCTCCGAAACAGAAATGCCTACTGAGGAACCCTCCTCTGAAAGTGCCTCTCCGGAAGAAACCGAAATGCCGGAATCTGAGGCTCTTCTCACCGAAGAAGTTCTGCCAGAAGAAGTTTCCACAGAAACCGAACTGTTGGAAGACCTGAACCTGCCTGCTTCCTTAGAAGATCATGCAGATGCAGCCGTAGAACCGCTTGTGCAGAACCTGGAAAATGCAGCGTCCTACACCGTTTCCTTTGATTCCAAGGGCGGCTCTGCTGTGGACAGTCAGACCGTTGATTATAACGCCAAGGCCGTAAAACCAGCGGATCCGACCATGGATGTTTATACTTTTATAGGCTGGTATTCTGACGAAGCCTTGACTTCCGCCTATGATTTTAATACCCCCGTTACCGGAAATATTACCCTTTATGCGAAATGGGGAATTCCTGTCAACGGAACCACTTTCCCAGATAGTAATTTCAGAGATCTGGTCAGCGCTGATTTTGACAAAAACAGTGATGGCTTCCTCAGTGCAGCTGAAATCGGGGCTGTTACAGATATTCGCTGCAGATGGCGGTGTATTGCTTCACTGAAAGGAATCGAATATTTCACATCGCTCCAAACCCTGGACTGCTACAGCAACCAGCTGACCTCCCTGGACCTGAGTGCGAATACGGCCCTCACCACGCTCAATTGCGGCAATAACTGGCTAAGTTTCCTGAATGTCACCTCAAATACAGCTCTTACGAACCTGGACTGCTACAACAACGAGCTGACTTCCCTGGAGCTCAGTGCAAATACGGCTCTCACAAGCCTTGATTGCAGCAAAAACCAGCTGACCTCTCTGGAGCTCAGTGCAAATATGGCTCTCACTGCTCTCGACTGCCGTAACAACCAGCTGGATTCTCTGGATCTGAGCAGCAACACCTCTCTCACCTCCTTTAATTGCAACGGCAACCAGCTGGCCTCTCTGGAGCTCAGTGCAAATACGGCTCTTACCACGCTCTATTGCAACAACAATCAGCTGGATTCTCTGGACGTGAGTAAAAATGCGGCTCTCATTTCCCTTAATTGCCGCGGCAACCAGCTGACTTCCCTGGATCTCAGTCAAAATACAGCTCTTGAATGGCTCTATTGTGACAATAACCATCTTACCAGTCTGGACATCCGTGCTGCCAGCATCGTAACCTGGTACGGCTCTCCACAATCTTATACCATAACCGTAAACTTTGACCGGCAGTTTGACCTCTCCTCTCTGCCAGGCAGCTTCGATGTTTCCAAAGCCAGCGGCTGGGATGGCGGTACTGTAAACGGAACTACACTGACCGTAGATGATGACGCAGCACAGGTCACCTACTCTTATGATGTTGGAAACTCCAAAACAATGGATGTTACGCTGAATGCAAATTTCAATTATTGTACCGTTACTTTCGATTCCAACGGCGGTTCCTCCGTAGACAGCCAGAGTGTCATCAAGGGTGGACATGCCACAGAGCCGGAAACCCCATTAAAAACCTGCTCTGCCCTCGTAGGCTGGTACACCGACAGCGGACTGGTGGATGCCTTCGATTTTGACAATGCCATTCTGACGGATATGACACTGTATGCCAAATGGACAGACAGTCACACCCCTGGTGCAGCTGTAAAAGAAAAGGAAACCGCACCCTCCTGCACCGAAGATGGTTCTTACGAAAATGTCGTTTTCTGTACTGTTTGCAGCACAGAGCTTTCCAGAGACACAGTCATCGTTCCTGCCACCGGACACGACTGGAACAACGGTGTTGTAACATTGGAACCCACCACAGAAGCCGAAGGTATCCGGACTTACACCTGCGCCGCCTGCGGAAACACCCGAACCGAAACCATTGCCAAGCTGCCTCCGGAGACAGAAGCTCCCACAGAGCCTGCAGAAACTGAAACAGAAACCAAAACTCCTGAAACCGAAGAACCAAAAGAGACCGAAACCGAAACCAAAGCTCCTGAAACCGAAGAACCTGCGGAAACAGAAACTCCTGTCACGGAAGAACCTACAGAGACTGAAACGGAAACCAAAGCTCCTGAAACTGAGAAACCAAAAGAAACAGAAACGGAAACTTCCTCTATCGGAGAGCCGCCGGAAACTGAGCCAGAAACTCATGAAACTGAGACTGAAGCAGTGACTCCCGAAACCGAAAAGCCTGCAGAAACCGAATCGGAGACCGAGACAAAGGCTCCTGCCACCTCCGGTACCAGCCAGACTCCAACTCCTCCTGACGCATCCCCCAAAACCGGTGATGAAACCCGACTGGATCTGTGGTTCGCCCTGATGGCGGTCTCCCTTGCCGGATTTGCCGGAATTCTTTTCACTGGAAAGAGACGAAAAAAAGACAGATAAGTCGAAAATAACTGACATGCCTGAAACAGGAACACGGCGGCGGCTAAAAACCGCCGCCGCATTTTTCTGAAATCCTTCTCTTGTTTTTTTCTTTTTGCAGTGTTATAATCGGCATATACCGGAAACAAGGAGGGATTTTCATGCCACGACCGCAACGCTGCCGCAGGATCTGCTGTCCCCCAAGGTTTGATTCTTTTTCTCCTGACCCTGAACGCGAAGATTCCTGCTTCCATGACGATGGATCTGTCATCCTGACTCTGGATGAGTATGAAGTGATCCGCCTGGTGGATCTGGAGAAAAAAAGCCATGAACAATGCGCCGCACAGATGGACATTTCCCGTTCTACTGCAACGGAAATTTACGAAAGCGCCCGTACAAAAATCGCCCAGTGCATTGTCTATGGAAAACGGCTTCTCATTTCCGGCGGCAATTACCGGGTCTGCCAGGGGCAGGAAACCAACTGCTGCACACCCTGCTGGAGGCAGAAACAGTCAACACAAACATCAATTCAAAAAGGAGTGGATTTTACAATGAAAATTGCAGTTACTTATGAAAATGGAAAGATTTTTCAGCACTTTGGACACACTTCCCAGTTTAAGATCTATGACACCGAAAATGGACAGATCACTTCTTCTGAAGTCGTAGATACCAACGGCAGCGGCCACGGCGCTCTGGCAGGATTTCTGCGGCAGTACGGTGTGGATACTCTGATCTGCGGCGGAATCGGCGGAGGCGCACAGAATGCCCTGGCACAGGCTGGCATCCAGCTGTACGGCGGCGTTTCCGGAGACGCGGACGAAGCGGTTTTGGCACTTCTTGCAGGGACTCTTGGATACAATCCTAACGTACACTGCAGCCACCACGGACATGGAGAAGGAGAACACTCCTGCGGCGGCCATGGACACGGTGAAAGTGGACACTCCTGCGGAAATCACGACCACCACAGCGAAGAAGGACATTCCTGCGGAAATCACGGATGCAGATAGGAGAAAACGGATGATTTCTGCCATTTTATGGGATATTGACGACACGCTTCTGGATTTTCTGACTGCGGAAAAAGCGGCCTTGAAGGCCCTGTTTCCACAATATGGACTTGGGGAATGCTCGGATGATATGATCCGCCGCTATTCTGCCATCAACCGCACCTACTGGGAACGCCTGGAGCGCGGGGAGCTTACCAAGCCGGAGGTATTGGTGGGACGGTTTACCGAATTTTTTGAAAAGGAAGGCCTGGATACTTCCAAGGCTCCTGCTTTTAACGACAGCTATCAGTTAAGCCTTGGGGACACCATCGCCTATCACGACAACAGCCTGGAGATTGTAAAATCTTTAAAAGGACGCGTCAAACAGTACGCCGTTTCCAACGGCACCGTGGCGGCGCAGACCAAAAAGCTCCGCCTTTCCGGTCTTGGAGAGCTGATGGACGGCATTTTTCTCTCTGAAGAAATCGGATTTGAAAAACCCAGCATTGCCTTTTTCGACAAAGTATTTAAACGGTTAGGCCCTGTGGACAGGCAGCAGTTGCTGATCGTGGGAGACTCTCTCACCAGCGATATCAAAGGCGGCAACAATGCGGGAATCCTCACCTGCTGGTACAATCCGAAAAAAGCAGCTGCATCTTCCGATTATCACATTGATTATGAAATTTCTGACCTGCATGAAATCTATCAAATACTGCAGGTGTAAAAAAGTTTCTGAGCATATTTCTGTATGTCATGATGCCAGGGTCAAAAGCCTGAAACCACGATGTGCTTGCACAGGAGTGGTTTTAAGGCTTAGTGACCCGCCCAATATGAGCATAAAAGTGGAGCGTCAGCTTCACGATATGCGAATATTGGACAGGGTGCTGTGTGCCAGTGGCACACGTTTAGCACCGACCGAAGTGGCAACGGAGATGTGGAAGTACGAAGTACGGAACAATCCGTAAGGCATCTTTCGACCCCAACATCTTGTCATAACACCTGCAGAAACTTTCAGAACAGAAAGGATTTTTTATGAGTGCATCAACTCCAAAAAGCGGCGGCTCTTTCAAGGAGCTGGCGGTAGAGACCCTCATCCTCACCGGAGCCGTCGCCATCATCGCCGCTGCGGTTTACTTTTTCCTGGTTCCCAGCCAGACGTCTGTCAGCAGCATCTCCGGACTTGGCATTGTGCTTTCCAACTTCATGCCTCTGCCTTTGTCCGCCATTACCATGATTTTGAATGTGGTGCTTCTGATCATTGGATTTTTCACCTGCGGAAAAGAATTCGGCATCAAGACCGTTTACACCAGCATCCTGCTTCCTCTGTTTCTGGGCTTTTTTGAAAAAATTTTTCCGGATTTTGGCTCCATGACCGGAAGCCAGGAACTGGACGTGCTCTGCTACATTCTTGTGGTCAGCATCGGCCTCAGCATTTTGTTTAACCGGAACGCCTCTTCCGGGGGACTGGACATTGTGGCAAAGATCATGAACAAATATCTTCACATGGATCTTGGAAAAGCCATGTCCTTATCCGGCATGTGCGTGGCCCTTTCCGCTGCGCTGGTTTATGACAAAAAAACCGTGGTTCTCAGTATTTTGGGTACGTATTTTAATGGCATTGTGCTGGATCATTTTATTTTTGACCACAATCTGAAACGCCGTGTCTGCATCATTACCCAGAAAGAGGAAGAACTCCGCAGTTTCATCATCCATGATCTTCACAGCGGTGCTACCATTTACGAATCCATCGGTGCCTGGAACATGCAGAAACGTAATGAGATCATCACCATTGTGGACAAAAATGAGTATCAGAAGCTGATGGACTTTATCAACCGCATCGATCCTCAGGCATTTATCACGGTTTACACGGTGTCAGATATGCGCTATCAGCCGAAACAGTAGTCCCCGGTGATTTTACCAGAGAAACCGGCAGCAGTTTTTTGTGTTTTGGGCCGGTAAACAGCCGTACCACATGAGGCACAGCCAGACAAAGCAGGATTGCCAGCACTAGAAGTGCCGGATTCTTACCGGACTTCCTATCTGCGCCGCCCATCCTGGACGGCACAGATAAAATCTTTATATATTATCTGATACCATGGTGTCCTATCTGTACTGCACTTGTCAACTTCTTTCAGTCTTTTGATCCTGTCTTCATGATCTGGTTTCGGATTTCCTGCATCCGCTTATCTAACTGGGCGCTCTGCACGGAACAGTCATACAGTTCTTCCTGAAGCAGCTTTTCCTGGTCTGCCGGAATGTTCTTTTTGTAGCGCAGTTTGTGTTCCAGGCTGGCCCAGAAATCCATGGCAATGGTCCGCAGCTGTACTTCCACATTGACCATTTTTTTCGTCTTCTGCAGGAAGATAGGAACCTGCACAATCAGATGCAGGCTGCGGTAGCCGCTGGGCTTGGGATTCTGGATATAATCTTTCCGCTCAATCAAAAACACATCGTCCTGGCGCAGGAAGCTTTCTGCGATTTCATAAATGTCTTCCGGGAACGAACAGATCACCCTGACACCTGCAATGTCCGTAATATTCTGCTCGATAGCAGCCATTGTCATGGGAATGTTTTTCTTCCGGATTTTTTTTACAATTCCTTCATAAGATTTTATTCTGGTCTTAATGCTCTCAATGGGATTCCGATCATACTCCAGGGAATATTCCTGATCCAGCACCCGAAATTTGGTCTCTACCTCCATGATGGCGCACTGATAATAGCACATCAGAAGGTCAAAAGGCTTTTTATTTTTCTGAACCAGTTCAATAAATTCATCTGACAGCAGGCTCTGGCGTACAAGCTCGTTCCGTTTCTGTTCCAGAATGCTGTGTCTTTGTTTTTTCAGTTCTTCCAGATTCGGAAGCATATGTATTCCTCCTATTCGTTGATAAGGTTTTTTCTTTTTTATCAGTAAAAACAGTGCCAGTCCCGCGCTCCTCACATCTGCTGCCGCCTGTGCCATGAGAATTCCGTTATACTGGAACAAGGCTCTGCGCACAAGCAGGGCAGCCAAAACTTTCTTCTGTTCTGCAGCTGATTTTATGCCTTGGATTTATGGTCTGGGTCAATAAAAAATACCGCAGCATTACTCCTCAATGATTTTCACACCCCAGGCGGGATGTTCATATGCCGCCAGCACCTCTGCTCCCTCTGTCTGCACCAGCTCCATGAAAATCCGGGCCTGTCCGCCGCCAAACGTGCCTTTCAGCCCAACGTGTTTCGGGAAAGTAAATTGATCGTAGCGAACCCCTAAGGCTTCCCGCAGAATGTGGGGCTGTACATCGGAATGGACTTTCACATACTCATTGGCAAACCCGCTTTTAAAAGTCACCACCAGCGTGCCGCCTTCTTCTGCATAACGGTTCAGCCGTTTCAAGGTCTCATCCGGCACCGCATACAGCGCCGGCACAAAAATTGCTTTATACTTGGAAAGATTTTCCGATTCCGGCCACACAAAATCGCATTCCACGTTCTTTTTGTAAAGGGCATCGTAAAGCCAGCGCACCACATCGTTGTAATCAATTCCCGGCTTTTCCCCGGGACCAGCCTGAATCCGGAACCAGTTCAAGGCAGTCAGCGCTTCGTTGCTCACCAGAATGGCTGCCTCGTTTTTCTTTTTCAGATTCACCAGATGACTGCCGATTTCTTGAAATTCTTTTCCAATGACACATGCTTCCCGATAGACTGCATTTTCCTGGAAATCATGGCTTAAAACGCCTTTCCAGTAAGTCTCGCAGGCATTGTGAAGGGAATGCCAGTGCCATAATATTTGGTCTCATTGTCAATCTGAAAACCGATGACACATTTCCGTTTAGCCGTTACTTCCATAAGCCTGCGGATTACCCGCTCTGCATAAAATAAATACACCGGATGGGTAATGTCCATGATCTGCCTTGGCCCGTAAATGCCTCTTCCTTTTTTTGTCTCTGCCAAAATGTCCGGATAGGATTTTTCCATCCAGGAAGGAATGGCATAGGTGGGTGTGCCGATGATCACCTGAATGCCTGCCGCTTCCATGGCATCCAGTACCCGCTCTACATGGGAAAAGTCGAATACACCCTCCTAAGGTTCGCAGGTGCTCCAGGTGGATTCCGCAATGCGCACCACGTTGATCCCGGCTTTTTTCATCATCTTTACGTCCTGCTCCAGACGTTCATATGGCATATATTCATCATAATACGCCGCTCCGAATAAAGGCTGCTTCATCACTTCTGCTCCTCCAAAAATTTCAGAACTGCTTCAAGAACCTGATCCAGATGGGCATCAAAGCAGTGGTCATCCCCTGGAATGTTTACCAGCCTGGCATCTGCATACTCTTTCTGAAGCTTCTGGGAATAGACAAAGGGCACCATTTCATCGGTGTCCGCATGGACGATAAGTACTGGTTTTTTAAAGCTTTTTATGGCTTCCTCAAAGGGAAGGAATTTTGCCACTTTGACGTAATTGTTGGAAAGGGGCCGTTCCCCAAAGAGGAGAAATTCTTCTTCTGGATTTTCCGGATTGGGTCCTGAACCAGGAAATCCTCCCTGAAGGGCATATTCTTTGATCATCATGGCCGGTGCCAGAGGAATCAGCGCCTTTAAGCAGTCCTCTTTTAACGCAGCTGCCAGCACCACAGAAGCACCGCCCTGGGAATGGCCGGTAAGGTACAGATCGGATACGAAATCCAATGATTTTGCATAATCAATCACCCGCATAATCTCTAATACCCAGTGGGCGATGGTATGATTTTTAAAGTCCCCGCCGCTCTTTCCGTGGCCGTACAGTTCCACCCGTAGAGTGGCATATCCTGCCTGATTGCAGGCCGCTGCCAGGCCTTTGATGTGCCGCTCCTCCATGTGCCCGGTAAGGCCATGAATCACGATCACCATAGGATACACTGGCTTTTCCACCTCCGGGAAATCCATTTTCGCGTGCAGCGCAATTCCATCACAGTCCAGATAAAATTCTTTGTTTTTCATGTAAGCACCCCCTGCTTTCATTCTGGTTTCATGTTGTTTTTGTATGATACAGCTTCATTGCGTCTTATCTGACACCCTGCCTTATAAGTTTCTCCTGTCAGATCTCCTCCAGCCCGGAAAACGCCTTCATCAGCTCTTTTTCTCCATACCCTTCAAATTTCACGGTAAGAGTCTCTTCGGTCTCTCCCACAACAACCCCTTCCCCATATTTTCCGTGCCGGACTCTGCGCTCTTCCTGGGCTTTCTGAACTTCATCTTTTTTCTCAGCTCCGTCTTCTTCCTGTCCGCTTTCCGGCATTTTCGCACTCATGAATCCAGCCGCATCCGCTGCGGCAGGCGCAGGCGCTTGTGGCCGCTCCTGCTCCTTCTCTTTTTTCTGCTCCAGTACCATTTTCTTGATGGTCTGCAGATGCTCGGCTGCGGCTTTCGCATCCTCATGATACCCCACAGCTGCATCTTCCTGGCGGATAAGCTTTCCCGGAATTCTGGACAGATAGCTTCCCGGCCCCGGAAACACTCTGGCTCTTCCAGGATTAGTATAATACGACAGTTCCAGAAACTCCCTGGCTCTGGTCATGCCCACATAAAACAGGCGCTGCTCCTCCTCTTTTGCGTCCACACTTCCGCCGCTTAAAGGGATAAGTCCGTCATTCACTCCAATGATAAAAACATGGGTAAATTCCAGACCCTTGGAGGCATGGAGGGTCATCAGCTTCACCCCGCCGCCAGCTGGATCCACACTCCCTTCTCCCTCCGGCTCTATACCTGTCCCATCTGCCCCAGTCTGCACGCCATGCGCTTTCGCACTTTCTGCGCCTTTTTCTTCTTTCTGAGGCACTTCACAGGGAACTCCACCCTCTTTCAGCAGTTTCTCAAGGAGTTCCGACTGTTCCTGAAGCCGGTAAAACACCGCCATCTGCTCCCATGGAACCCCTGTTTCGTGCAATTTCCCCAATTTTTCTGCCAGGTATTCTCCTTCCTGAAAAGGATCATAATGATTTTTCACAGAAATCTTTTCCCCGGTTTCCCGGATTCCTTCCAGAACACTGCCGCCTTGCTGAAACCGCCTGGCAGCCGCCAGAATTGTCCCGGAAGACCGGTAATTCACCGGCAGGGAAAGCTCCCTGGCCTGATACTCCTGTTTCAGACGGAAGAAAATGTTAAACGCACTTCCTCTCCAGCTGTAAATCACCTGATTGGGATCTCCCACAGCAAACAGGCTGGTGCCTGCTCCTTTTAACTGGCCAAGCAGCTCCAGCTGGGCCTGGTCACAGTCCTGCACCTCATCCACAATGATCCAGGATGGACGGTGGATTTCCGGATGGGCTTTCAGCAGAGAAACCGTATTTTCCAGCAGGTCTTCATAGGACATCTGATTCTGTTTTTTCTTTTCTTCACTCACCAGATCCACCAATGTAAGCAGGTCATCCTGGTAATCTTTCAGGCTGCGAAGCCGCCCTTTCCGATACTGTCCCGCCTGTTCCAGGCGTTTCTCCAGCCGGTTGGGATATTTGATCTTCAGGCCCCTGGCTTTTATCAGCTCCTTTGCCATTTCCAGTTCTTCTTCCGGCAGACAGATGGTAAAATTCCGCTGATAGCCCAGCTCCTCAATAGGCAGTACCTGTTCAAGAAGAGACTTGGCAATGCTGTGAAAGGTTCCATACCAGTGGGTTTCCCCTTCCGTATGCAGACTTCCCGCTTCCAGGCGCTCCCGGATCTCATCTGCTGCCCGGTTGGTAAAAGTCAGCACCAGCATTTCCTCCATGGGAATTTTCTTTTTCTCATGAAGATACCGGATTTTTTCAATCAGAACCGTGGTCTTTCCGCTTCCCACATTGGCTTTCACCAGGCAGGCACTGCTTTCATCTTCCACCGCTTCTCTCTGGTTCTCATTCAGCTCCATGGTCTTCTCCTCCGGTCAGTGTCTGGTAACGCCTGAGAATCTTCTCCTGCTTTTCCCGGCCGGACAGTTCCTCCCTGGAAATTCCTGCGTTTTTCAGTTCCTCTGGCAGCTGCAAAATGGCAATCCGAAATCCCGGCGGCACTTCTGCATAATAGCTTACAATGTTCTCCAGGTTTTTCCGGTTCTCCGGCATTCCTGCCCAGCCCACATAAAACGCTTCCTTTACAAACAGCTTCAAAACAGTTCCTTCCGTCTCTGTGCGGACAGCCTTCTCAAAAAACGTACCAAAGGTTTCCCCGTCTCCGCCTGCCCTTTTGCAGAATACTTCCCATTTCTCCGGCAGTTCCTGAAAGCGGAATTCTTTTTCTCTCCATTTGGTTTCGGCCCACTTCACTACCTTGGTGCCCTCCGGGGGATCCGACTCTTCCAGAAGATTTTTCAGACCCCACAGCACCAGGCTTTTGTCCAAATGCTGGTCTCCCACACAAGCCGCACACCCGTCCTTACACGGACAGCCGGATACCATGCGCACTGCCTGTTCCACCACCTGCGGAATCAGGTCATAAATCTTCTCGGAAAATCCAAGACCGCCCACGTAATGGTCATAAAAATAAAACAGCACTTCACTGTCCGTCATTCCGGAAAGTTCCAGGGCATTGGTGGAAACTGCCGTTCCAATGTCTTCTTTTTCTGTCATGGTAATCATCAGCGCCGCATTTTTCAGCGCAAATGCCAGCCCCTGGAAATGATTATTCCGCACAAACCGGCCATTTCCATCTGGCTGAAGAAGATTTCGATAAACCCGCACCACATTTTCCGGAAGCTTTAACCAGGCCGCTTCCGTGTCATAGCTTTTGATCAGCGGCTGTGAAAGCTGCTCAAATCCCAGATTCTGATGGTTGTGGAACTGCAGCTTTTTGTACATGTAAACAAAATCTGCCACATTCACATCTCCAAACTGGAGCTTTGTCCTCTCCCACTGCCGTTCTTTCTGGCTGTGAATCACCTGAATGTTGCTTTCGCTGCCAGGCACTGTATAATAATTGCCGTAAAACGGCACTGCATATACCATCTTGCTTTCCAGGTTCATTTTCACCACCTGGTAAAAATCCCCGTCATGCATATAAACGGCGCCCTCGTGAATCTCATGAAAGGCTTGCTCTTCATCCATTTCCGTGATATTCTGCCCGGTTTCCTGATTGATGAGCTGATACTTATTCTGGTCAATGTTGCGCATGGAAAATTCTCCTGCTGGATACTGGCCTCCTGCCCAGGCAAAACGCCCTCCCATGCTCTTTACTTCATTCATCTTCATCAGAACCGGAATCACTTCTCCAAGATCCGGAAACAGTGCCGCATCATCCAAAGACAGGGGAAGTTCCGCCGCTGCTGCACGGATGTGAGCCAGTTCAATGAGCAGATTGTCCGGATCCACAATGGCATTTTCACTGCTTCCCCCAAACAGCCAGTCCGGATTCATAGCAATATACTGGTCCATGGGAAGATTGTCCAAAATCAGGTAGCCTTTCCCACCGTTTCTGCTTCTTCCTGCCCGGCCTGCCTGCTGCCAGAAGGATGCCCGCGTTCCCGGATATCCTGCCAGCACTGCTGCAGACAGTTTTCCAATGTCGATTCCCAGTTCCAGAGCGTTGGTGGCGACAAGGCCGGAGAGCTTTCCGGAAAGCATATTCTTTTCAATGGTCCGCCGCTCCACGGGCGTATAGCCGCCCCGATATCCGGAAATCTGTTCCGGCTTTGCCGTTCCCAAAAATCCGGCTCCTTTTAGATGATCCCTGGTTTCTTTTAAAATAATTTCCACATTTTTTCTGGACTTTGCAAAGGCAATGAAGCTTTCTCCTTTTTCCATCAGCTCCGGAAGCAGTTCTGCTGTCACATTCACAATGGATTCCCTGCCATAATAGCTCTGATCCTTTCCCGTCACTGCCGGAGGCTGAATCAGGACATATTCTTTCTGGGAAGATCCCGCACCATTCTTTTCAATGGAAACAAAAGGCCTCCCGCAGATCTTTTCCGCCAGTTCCACCGGGTTTGCAATGGTGGCAGAGCTGGCAAGAAACTGGGGTGCGCTGTGATAATACCGGCACACTCTGGAAAGTCTGCGAAACACATTGGCCAGATGGGACCCAAAGGCTCCCCGATACACATGGAGCTCATCCAGCACCACAAATTTCAGATTGGAAAACAGAAAATCAAACCCATACCGGCTGTGGTTCGGCAAAAGAGAACCGTTTAACATGTCCGGATTGGTGAGAATGATGTTGGCCTGTTTCCGAATCCGGCTGCGCTCTGCAGGCGTGGTATCTCCATCGTAAACCCCGGCATCCAGCCGTTCCCTGCCAAAATGTGCAATCCATGGCTGCAGTGCCCGGTACTGATCTGCCGCCAGAGCCTTAGTGGGATACAGGAAAATGGCCCGGCACAACGGATTTTTTAAGATCTCATTGATCACCGGAAGATAAAAACACAGGGATTTCCCACTGGCCGTAGGTGTCGCTGCCACCACATGTTTTCCTTCTTCTGCAGCCTGAAACATTTCTGCCTGATGGCTGTACAGAGCCAAAATATTCTGTTTTTTTAAAAATTCCTGAATTTCCGGATGAAGGGACTGCGGAAATTCGCAGAAAACCGGCTCTGATTCCGGAATCTTTTTTCGATAAATTACCAGATCTTCTAACGGCAATGGGGTTTTAAGACTCCTTTCCAGTTCATGCCATATCCATAGTCATAGGCATGGCCTTCCTCATCTACATAGACTTTCATGTCAAAGGGCTTATCTTCGCAGTGCTTTTCCACGGTCTCCATGTCCAAAGGCATCTGCACCGGAAGTCTTCCGGACGGCTCAAACAGTCCTCCGGCAAGCTCCAACAGCACTTCTTTCTGCACTCCAAAGTCAATGACAATGGCATCCGCATAGGGCTCCAGTTCTTTCAAAACGGTTGGATTATGCATCCGCAGGCAGACAATCAGCGGTTTGTCCGGCATAGCCTTTCTGGTTTCCAGAATCAAATCCAGATCTCTTTCGTTAGCTGCTGTGTTGGTCTTTCCCTTATAGCTCCGGTTCGCAGAGACTTCCCGGAAATCTCCTCCGGCAATGCTCTCTTCCCTGGCCGCTTCTGCGGTATACGGCCGGTACTGCAGGGAAATGGGCAGATAACCGTTTCCACCCCTCGCCGCATCTTCGGCAGAGTAGCCGTCAGAAAGCGGACTTTCAATAAAAATCATGGCAAAATCAGCTTCTTCTGGCGTATTGGCCCATGCAAAATGCTTTTCTGCAAGCTCCCTGCTTACCGGCTGGTCTTTCTGTTCCGGAGTCATTCCGCGGAAGAAATTTTTCCGTGCTTTGATGACCCGCTCTGGAATGTACACTTTCTTCTTGGGCTGGCCCTCTTCCTGGATGACAGGCAGAATGCCTTTGTTTTTCAGGAGAACCACAGACTTTTTCTGGGCCTCATAGCCTTCTCTGCAGAAATCTTCCCTTCCTACAATCCGGCAGCTCTCTTCCGGATCCAGATAGGGATTTTCAAAAAGGCCGCACCGGAATATACTTTTCAGAAGCCGTACTGCAGACTCCTCAAATCTGCGGCGCATGGCTTCTTCTCCCACTTTTTCGCATCCAATGCGGTATGCCTCCAGAATGGGCCGCATATCAGAATTGCCTCCAAACTGATCCACGCCATTTTCAATGGCCCGCAGATGCCGTTCTGCCTCGGAAAGGTTTTCCACGCCATAGCACCGGCTTCCAAAGGAATCCATTTCCGGACTGGGATCTGCGGTAATGCCCCAGTCGGTACACACCACGCCATCGTAACCATATTTTTCCCGGAGCAGATCATGAATCAAATAATGGCTGTAGGAATTTCCCACGTTCTGATGATCTTTTTCGTCCCGGTTCCAGGACACAGTATAATAAGGCATCACTGCCGATGCACAGCCTGTGGGGCCATCCAGCTGAAAAACGCCTTCTGTAAAGGGTTTTACATGATCCGCAAAGTTCTCACCAGGATACACTGCATATTTTCCAAATGCATAGTGGGCATCTCTTCCCGCCTCGCAGGGGCCGCCTCCCGGCCAGTGTTTTGCCATGGCGCACACGCTGTCTTTTCCCCATCCGTCCTTGGTTCCTTTGGTAGTCTGCAGTCCGTCACAGTAAATCTTTCCAAGCCTTGCCACCTGGTCCGGATCGGTGCCGAAAGTATCCTCAAACCGCATCCATCTGGGCTCTGTGGCCAGGTCTACCTGTGGGGACAGGGCTGTGGTAATGCCAAGGGCACGGTATTCTGCCGAAACTGCTTCACTGAATTTTTCACACACTTCGTCTGAGAAGCAGGCTGCAATGCCAAGGCCCTCCGGCCATTTAGACACATCGCTTCCACCGCTCTTAAATTCTGCACCAGCTCCTCCTGCCCCATGTCTTGGATCGCTGGAAAAATTGATGGGAATGCCCCATGGAAGGGCCTCTGTGTAAGCCTGCATCTCGTTGTTCCATTTCGCTGCTATCCTGGCATCCTGCTGTTTTAACACCAGAACGTGGCGCACATGGTCGTCTTTTAAAAATACTTTCTGCTGGTCGGACATTTCCCAGGGATCTTTTCCACTTTCCGGGAAATTTTTTCCACCGTAGGTAGCTGCAAAATGGCCTCCTGGCATTGCCGGCACCATCTGGTGGGGTGAATACATCATCAGGCCTGCAATCTCCTCCACAGACAACCTGGATGCCAGATCTTTTGCACGGGTCTTGGCGTCCAGCCGCCAGTCCTCATAAGGAAGCAGTTCTCCAGTTCCTGCAAGGTCTTTAAACAGCAGGCCGTCCACTTCCAGAATGGGCGCGCCTGCACTTCCCAGTTCTGGTGCACCTTCTTTTGTGTTCTGAAAAATCTGACATTTTCGCATACTGTATTTCCTCCCTTTTTAATTTTCCATGAGTGTGCGGATCATCTGTGCCACACCGTCTTCTTCATTGGTTCCCGTGACTTTCCAGGCCGCTTCTTTTAAATGTTGGGATGCATTTCCCATGGCAACACTGTATTTCACTGCCTGCAGCATATCCAGATCGTTGTCTGCGTCTCCAAATGCCGCCGCTTCTTCCCTGGAAATCCCCAGCATTTCAAGCAGTGCCAGCAAAGTTTTCCCTTTGCCTGCTTCTGCATTTCCAATTTCCAGAAGATGGGATACCGAGGATGTCACCCGGACGCCTGGAACTTCTGCTTCTGTCTGCATTTTCAGCTGCGCCCTGGTCTCCTGGCTGCCGCACACAAAATCAAAGCTGTCGATACTGCCTTTCTGCTCCAGAATAAATGCTCGGATATCCTCCACAGGCCGCCTGGTTTTCTGCACGTAGGCAATACCAAATTCGGTGGCTCCAAAGCGCTCCGGATGTTCCACATGTTCTCTGGAAGTAAAAGGCACCCCGTCCACAAACACCTCAATGGCGGTGTCTTTCCCTGTGTGAATGGAAAGCAGAGCTTCCACGGCCTCTTCCGGAACCAGCCGCTCATAAATTCTCTTTTGTTCTTTTCTGGAATAGATGGCCGCCCCATTGGAAGTCAGCACATATTCCGTCCCCGGAAGCTGCAGGATCTCCTCCGGAATGGATTTCAAAGAACGCCCTGTGGCCGGCACAAACTGAATGCCCGCCTGGGCCGCCTCTTTCAGGGCCTCCCTGGTATTGGGGGAAATTTCTTTATTGTTTCTCAGCAGCGTTCCATCCAGGTCACTTGCAATTAATCTGATTTTCCTCATAACGTTCACTCACAAACAGCGTAACCATTTTGCTGGCATCGGCAAAATGGTTCTCTCCATTTTCTTCATTCACTTTGATTGCCTTTTTTATTTTACCATAGGATGTCGTGGAACATGTTATTCCGTTTTCCGCGGCATCTGAAGAATTTCTGCCCCTTTCCCTTTTATCCTGTCGTCAAATATGAAAACATCTCTGCAGATCCCGGATATTTCCCAGTACAAACATGGTGGCATCCTCTGTCAGAACCGTGTCGGAGGAAATGTTCATATTCATGGAACCGTCTCGTTTCAGCGCCATAATGTTGATGTTGTAGCGTTTGCGGATGTCAATCTGGCCAATGCTTTTTCCAATCCAGGAATTCGGAATGGACACCTCAAAAATGGCATGTTCTTCACCCAGCTCAATGTAGTCAAAAATGTGGTCGGAGCTGTAACGGATGGCTGTCCAGGATGCCAGCTGTTTTTCCGGATAAACCACCTCGTCTGCACCGTTTCTCAGCAGGAATTTGGCATGAACATCTCTGGCTGCCCTGGAAACGACCATCTTTGCTCCCAGCTCTTTTAACAGGCTGGTAGTCTCTAAGGAGTTCTGGAAATTGTCTCCAATGGCAACGATGCACACGTCAAAGTTCCGGACTCCCAGGGATCTCAGGAAATCTTCGTTGGTAGCATCTCCGATCTGGGCATTGCCCACATAGGGCAGTACCGCCGTCACCCGGTTTTCTTTTAAGTCCACTGCCATCACCTCATGATGCAGTTCATCCAGTTTCTTTGCAATATGTCTTCCGAATCTTCCAAGTCCGATAAGTAAAATTGATTTCATCTTCGTTCCTCTCTTTTTCTTCCGTGTTATCCCACGGTGATTTTTTCCTGTGGATATCTGGAATCGACTCTCTGCTCTGCAACCGTAGCAAAGATCAGAGTCAGTCCGCCCACTCTTCCTATAAACATCAATACCACCAGAATTCCTCTGGAAATTAATCCAAGCTCCGGTGTGGCCCCCATGGAAAGTCCTACTGTCGCCACAGCCGAAGCGGTTTCAAACAATGCTTTCATCAGAGGAATCCCCTCAATGGAGCTGATAATCATACCGCCTCCCACAAACAGAGTCACGTACATTACCAGCAAAGTGGCTGCATTTCGCATGGCTTCCTCAGAAATCCTTCTTTTAAACAGGTGGGGATTCTGGTTTTTCCGAAACACAGAAAAGGTCATTGCAAACAGCACCGCAATGGTGGTGGTTTTCATTCCGCCTGCGGTAGAACCTGGTGAACCGCCCACCAGCATCAGCAGAATCACCATAAACTGTCCTGTCTCATGAAGATCATTCAAATCTATGGTATTAAAGCCTGCCGTTCTTGGTGTGACTGCCTGAAACAGGGAATACAGCAGCCGTTTTCCAAAGGGAACTCCGGTAAATTCACCAAAGAAAAAGTACAGGGCAGGACCCAGCACCAAAATCGCAGTCACTGCCAGCACTACCTTTGTCTGCATCCTGTATTTCCGCCATTTCAACCGGTTTCTGTGCACATCCTCCCAGGTCAGAAATCCGATGCCGCCACTCAAAATCAGCAGTATAATGACAACGTTGATCACTGGCGAATCTGCATAGGTGGTCAAGGAAGAAAACTGCGTTCTGGTTCCCATCAGGTCAAATCCGGCATTGCAGAATGCGGAAATGGAATGGAAAATGGCATACCAGATTCCCTTTGCCAGGCCGAAATCTCTGGCAAACACCGGCAGCATCAGAAGCGCGCCTGTCAGCTCCACGGCAAATACAATCTTAATAATAAAGGTGGTCATCCGCACAATGCCGCCCACCTGGGGCGCTGCGATGGACTCCTGCATGGTGCTTCGCTGCATCAGACCGATCTTCCGTCCGGAAACACAAGCAATGGCCACTGCCACAGTCATAACCCCCATGCCTCCGATCTGAATCAAAAGCAGGATCACTGCCTGACCAAATTCGGACCAGTAGGTGGCGGTATCCTGTACAACCAGCCCTGTTACGCAGACCGCAGACACTGCCGTAAAAAGTGCATCCCAGAAGGATGAGCCATGGCCGCTTCGGGAAGCCCAGGGCAGCATCAGAAGCAGAGTCCCTGCCAGAATTGTTCCTAAGAATCCCAGAATGATGATCTGCACGGACGTCAGATGCCAGTGCCCCCATTTCTGTTTCCAGATGTTTTTTAATTTCGTCATAATTCCTCCATATCCCAGCTCCGTCATCGACATCCTGCTGTATGTTTTTTTTCGCTGCCGGCATCTGGGCAGCCCTTCCCATCGGCTGGATACTGGCCGGCCTTACCGGCTTTTTCTCCATGCAAAAATCTCTGCGTTCCCTGTAATTTAGCTTCTGGCAGAACACGCTTCTACTGCTCCATGCAGTGCTTCATAAAGGCATCCGCCCTGCCGCACACTTCTTCTGTCCAGAACTCTGCTCCGCCGTGGTCTGCGCCTTCAATCAGGTACAGCATGGCGTCTTTTTTGCACACTTTCAGTTTTTCATACAGGCGGATGCTCTGACGGATGTTCAGCGTCCGGTCCTTGGTTCCGTGAAAAATCAGAACTGGCGGAATCTGGGTTTCTTCGGAAATATGGGTAATGGCGGTAGCCTCTTCATATCCCTTGGGATTTTCTGCCCAGCTGGTACCGCCAAGAAGCCTGCCCTCCGGGCTGTCCGGCTGATGATGGTTTTCCGTGGAGGGATAGCCGTCCTCCAGCAGAAAATCTACGGCTCCATAATAATCCAGAATTCCCTTCACATCTGCCGAAACTCCCGGATAGGAAGAAGCATCCAGCGGATCTCCCTCTGAAAGCATTCCTGCAAACACGGCAGTATGGCCGCCGGAAGAGCTTCCCCCAACAAACACATTTTCCAGATCTGCATGATACTCTCCTCCGTGAATCTTCATAAAGCGCACCGCATCCCTGGCGTCCTGAATCTGTGCCGGAAATGCTGCAATTCCGGAATGCCGGTATTCTACCACCGCAATCACATAGCCTTTTTTCGCAAGATTTGTCAAAAGCGGGATTCCTGCGTACACATTCTGCTTAAACCAGGCAGAGCCCTGCACATACAGCAGACAGGGATAGATTCTCTCGGCGTCCTTTCTGCAGTAGGGCTCTAAAATCTGCAAATGCAGAATTTCCCCATCTTTTCTGGCATATTCCACGTCCAGATGCAGCCGCACGCCCATTTCTTCTCCGGTAGTTGAAATTCTTTCGGCTCCTTCTACTTCTTCCGTAAATTCCGGAAATTCTTCATACGTCCATTTTTTAATTTCCATTTTCTTTCCCCCTGGCTTCGTTATTTTTTATGCGTTTTTTTGTTTTTTCCCTGTAAGAATCAGCGCTGCCGACATCACCGCAGCGGTAATAAACTCCGACACCGGAAATGCCAGCCACACGCCTTCCATTCCAAACAATTTTGCCATCACAACGGCGCACAGAATAATGGCCACAAACCCTCTTAAAATCGAGGTAAAAAATGCCCATCCAGCTTCCGCCACGGCGCTTAAATAACCAGATCCTACAATATTAATTCCGGCAAAAATAAATCCGATAAAATACAGCCTCAGTCCGGTCACCGCATAGGCCGTCATCTGGGCATCGTTCTCACTGTTGAACGCCGCCACAATGGGTCCTGGAATGCCGTTGACCAAAAGCAGCAGAAGCCCTGCCATTCCCAACGAAACCAGCACTGCCAGACGCAGCACTTTGCTGACAGAAGGCCGGTCTCCTTTTCCAAAAAATTCACTGAACAGCGGCTGAGATCCCTGGGAAATACCGTTGAAAATGGCTGTTGCCACAAGCGCCATATTGGCCACCACGCCATAGGCCGCAACACCTACATTTCCTGCAATTTCAAGGATCAGCATATTAAATACCATGGTAATAACGCCGGAAGACATTTCCCCTACAAAGGCAGCCACACCCAGCTGGCAGGACTGCACAAGCCGCTTCACGGAAGGACATTTCCACACAAAACGCACGGTACTCTTTTGGGAAAAAAGATGGGTACAGCAGATGCCGATGCCCACAACCGGGGAAAAAGCGGTTGCCAGAGCCGCACCCGGCATTCCCATTTTCAGCGGAAACATCAGCACATAGTCAAATACAATGTTGAACAGGCTGCTGCTTAACGTTGCCGTCATGGCAAGGGACGGATTCCCGTCATTGCGCACAAAAGCATTGAAGATGTAATTCAGCATAAACAGCGGTGCAAACAGCAGGAAGATCCTGGTATATGTGGTTCCCACTTTTACGATTTCCGCATCGCCGCCCAGCAGCTCCAGCAGTTTTGCCGGTGCAAAGATTCCTGCCAGAATGAAAATGCTGCCAAAGATAAACGCAAAAAATACGGCATTGGAAAAATAATCGTCTGCTTTTTTCTCTTTCTGTGCCCGGTAAATCCGAAATCTGGTCGCAGAGCCCACTCCCATCATAGAACCAATGGCAAAAATCAGATTGTACAAAGGCAGTACCAGATTCAGGGCTGTAATGCCGCTGGTCCCCTCCGCCTTTGCAATAAAAAAGGTATCTGCTAGTATATAGGCAGATATTCCCAGCATTCCTAAAATATTCTGTGATACATATTTTGCAAATTGTTTTCCTGCAGATGGCTGTCCATGTGCCGTCTGTGTATTCATTTTTTTCGTTCCTCCTCAGACTTTCGTCAACTGTTTATTCGATTTCGCGGATTTTTTCCCGCAGGGACAGTACCATGGAAGGCGCGGCAGACAGTTCATCCACGCCCATCTTTACAAACTGCTCCGTCAGCGACAGATCTGCCCCAAGTTCTCCACAGATTCCCACCCATTTTCCATATTTATGAGCATTTTCCAGGGTCATCTCAATCATCCGCAGTACTGCTTTGTGGTGGGGACGGTAATAGGTCTCCACCCGCTCGTTCTGCCTGTCCACTGCCAGGGCGTACTGGGTCAGGTCGTTGGTTCCAATACTGAAAAAATCCACCTTCTGGGCGAGTTCCCCGCTGATCATCACCGCCGCCGGTGTCTCAATCATAATGCCCTGCTCTGGAATTCGAAAAGGAATCCCCTCCTTCAAAAGTCCCTCTGCGGCTTCCTGCACTGCTTTTTGAATCTGTTCCATTTCTTCTTCTGCGGTAATCATGGGATACAGCACTGCCAGATTTCCAAACACCGCCGCACGCAGAAGTGCCCGCAGCTGGGTCTGAAAAATCTTCGGTTCTCTTAAACAGATCCGGATCGCCCGATATCCCAGCGCCGGATTTTCTTCTTTCCCGATATGGAAATAATCTGCCTGTTTGTCCGCCCCGATGTCCAGTGTCCGGATCACAGTCTGTTTTTCTCCCATGGCCTCCACTGCCTGGCGGTACACGGCAAACTGCTCCTCCTCTGTGGGAAAATCTGTTTTCCCAAGATACAGAAATTCACTGCGGAACAGCCCGATGCCGTCTGCATCATTATCCAGAGCCGCCTTTAGATCCTCCAGATTTCCGATGTTGGCACAGATCCGGATTTCTTTTCCGCTTTTGGTTCTGCTTTCTTTGCCTTTCATGCGCTCCAGACGCCTGATTTTCTCTTCCCAGAAACGCTTCTTCGCTCTGGCTTCTTCTAATCCTCTGGCATCTGGATCCAGAATCACCTGATTGTCTATGCCGTCTGCCACTGCCAGCATTCCATCCTGGATTTTTTCCAAATCAACATCCACTCCGGTCAGCGCCGGAATGTTCATCATTCTGGCTAAAATGGCACTGTGGGAACCCGCGGATCCCCGTTTTGTCACAATCCCAAGAAGCATTTTTCGATCCATCCGAATGGTCTCGCTGGGTGTCAGGTCTTCTGCAAATACAATGGAAGGCTCCTTCATTTCCAGAGCCACCTCCAGCTCGCCGGACAGATTCCGGATCAGCCTTTCTGTCACATCTTCCAAATCCTGAGCCCGTTCTTTCAGGTATACATCCTCCATTTTTGAAAATACTTCTGAAAACTTCTGGCCGGTTCTCCATAACGCATACTCTGCATTGACTTTTTCCCGGCGGATATTATTTTTTGCGGTCTCTAAATATTCCGGATCTGTAAGCAGAACCCTGTGTGCTTGAAAAATCTCTGCACTGGATTTTCCTGTCTCTTTCAATGCTTTCTGATACAGCTCTTCTAGCTGAGCCAGCGATGTCTCCACCGCTTTTTCCAGGCGCTTTTCCTCTGACTCCGGGTCCAGAATCCGGAAACTTTTCACTCTCTGTTTCTTTTTTCGAATGACCCATACCGGCCCCATAGCAATTCCCTGATGCACTGCTTTTCCTGAAAATCTTTTCATGTCACGTCCCCCGCTGTCCACGCTCTGGATGATTCATCATATCTTATCTTTGTCTGTCCTGTTTATTGTTCCAACAGAACTGCTCTGCAAGGTGCGCCATCGCATCCTCCCAGGTTCATGGGGGCTGCATTTAACAGATAGGTTCCATCTGGAACATTTGCCAGGCGCAATCCCTCTAACAGCACCACTTCTTTTTCAAGAAGCTCCAGGTGAACCTCACGGGGAGAATCCTCCGGCCCTACGGTCTGGGATTCTACGCCCACCAGACAGATTCCATGGCGGTTCATGGCCTTGGCTGCCTCCAGGGTCACCACTGCTTTTCCTTTCAACAGCAGCCGTTTCGGAGCATCTCCACAAATTCTGTCAATGTCCTGCTCCGTCAAATCTCCATCAAAAGAAACTACCTTCGCTTCCCCGATGACTTTGGACAGATCCAGCTGGTCTACGGTCTTTCCATCCTTATAAAAATGAAACGGCGCATCCAGATGGGTGCCGTTGTGGGCGCACATAGAAAGCTTTGTCAGGTTGCAGGCATCTCCATCCGCAATGCTTAACACCCGTTCTTTTTCCGGCGCCGGATCCCCCGGAAACACACAGCATCCAAACAGTTCCTGAGAAATATCATAAATTTTCATTTTTGAAACCCTCCCAAATTTTTTATTCATGAACGTTTCGCCGCCTCTTCACAGATACCTAGCGTTCTGACGTTTGGCTTGATTTTTCCTTACATCTGTTTGCGCACTACAGCATACTCGTCCCCGTTGCGGTAATACGGACAGCTGTAGCTTTTGTCAGACATAAACCGCATATATTCATCTTCATCCATATCCACGTCACAGACATATCCTTCATAATCTTCGTCATAGATCAGTCTGGCGCAGGTATCACAGCTGGTCTGCTGCTTTTTCTTGTTTTGATGTTTTTCCATTTTTGTCCTCTTTTTGTGCCCCCAAATAGGGCATTTTTCTCTATGAAAAATATAACACACTCTGACAACTCCTGCAAGGAATCCCGTCTGCAGTTTTTCTTATCTTTCCCCAGTGATTTTCTTAAAAATTCCACTGGCTCTTCTTCATCAGATCAGGTACAATAGAGTTTAAGAATACAGTTTATCCTACAGGAGGTTTTGATTATGAAAATGGGTATTTTAGGTGCCGGAGGCATTGCCGGCACCATGGCTGCCACCATCGCCCAGATGGATACCGTAGAATCCTGGGCCGTTGCTGCAAGGGATCTTTCCAGGGCACAGGCATTTGCCGAAAAATATGGCTTCCAGAAAGCTTACGGTTCCTATGAAGAAATGCTGGAAGACCCGGAACTGGAGCTGGTGTACATTGCCACCCTCCATCCTCTTCATTATGAGCACGTAAAGCTCTGCTTAGAGCACGGAAAACACGTCCTCTGTGAAAAAGCATTTACCATGAATGCCAAACAGGCCAGAGAACTCTTTGCGCTGGCCGCCGAAAAAAAACTGCTCCTCACGGAAGCTATCTGGACCCGCTACATTCCCATGCGTTTTATTCTGGACGGTCTTTTAAAGAGCGGCATCATCGGCACACCCCGGTCTCTCACCGCCAACCTTTGCTACTGCTTAGACCACAAAGAGCGGAATTTAAAACCGGAACTTGGCGGCGGTGCCCTTTTAGACATCGGCATTTATCCTTTGAATTTTGCCTGCATGGTCTTTCCCGGTGAAATCGCAAATATGATTTCTTCCTGCCGTATGAATGAATACGGCGTGGACGATTCCGACAGCATTATCCTGAATTATGCCGACGGCCAGACTGCTGTTCTGTATTCCTGTCAGAGCGCAAGTTCTGACCGAAACTGCGTGATTTACGGTACGAAAGGATACATTGTGGCAGAAAATGTGAACAACTGCCAGGGAGTGCGCGTCTACAATCCCAGGCACGAACTCATCCAGGATATCCGGGCCCCCAAGCAGATTTCCGGCTACGAATACGAAGTGGAGGCCTGCATGGAAGCCATCGCACACGGGTGGCTTGAATGTCCCCAGATGCCTCACGCCGAGACCATCCGCATGATGGAGGTTATGGATCAGCTGCGGGCTGACTGGGGACTGAAATATCCGATGGAATAAGATAAAATAAGCCCTGCGTACCTTTTGCTGTTTAGCAGACAAATGTAAATTACCGGGTGCAAACGAAAAAAGACTGCTCAATCTTTTTTGAGTAGTCTTTTTTGATATCCATATTCTTTTTAATCTTACCTATTCCTTTTTATTTAACTCTGAAGCCTTCTCTTTGCTATTTCAGTATATTGATTACTTAAATCAATACCAATTCCTTTTCTTTCCAGTAAAACCGCAGCATGTACGGTGCTTCCTGTTCCTGAAAACGGATCAAGGACAATCCCTCCCTTTGGACATGTAGATAAAATTGGAGTTTTTAAAAGTTCTTCCGGAAAAACCGCGCAATGCGTATCTTTTCTCCAAGTATCCTCTGGAACAATTCTCCATATATCTGATGGAAGAAACCCTTTCTTGCGCATTTTCATGATAAAATAGCCTTTCTCGTTTAGTTCTCTTGCTCTGCCACTAACCTTTTGACTTTCACTATGATATGTTCTTTGTTCTCCTCTTATTGTCATTCGAAAATCTACCACTTCACCACTACGCATTTCTTCAAGGGTTTCATTTAACGCATTAAGAGCATTTGTTTTCTCTTCTTCAGATAATACTGTCGATGTTTTTATCTGTCTATAATATTTCTTGCCTGAAACCCCTGTGGCAGAAATTATTTGCCCATCTTTTTCGTGAGCGTCCTTCTCTGGAACAATTCTTATGGAATCCCCATCAAAATAGTATTTTGTTTTTTTTACAAACTGAAAAACATGCTCATATATATCCCGCATTCTATCCTTACAACTTTGTGTTCCTTTCATCTGATCCCATATGATATCGCTTCTGAGAATCCACCCCTCTTTTTGCATCTCTAACGCAACTCTCCATGGCATTCCCATTAGACCTTTATTAACAAATTTATCACCTATATTCAGCCAAAATGTCCCTTCATCCTTTAATACACGTTTCACTTCTCTAATAACTTTCATTAAGTTTTCTACATATAGCTCCGGTGTATCTTCCGAGCCAATTATATCAGCTATTTCCCCGTCATAATCCTCGTAAATTCTTTGTTGCCAATAGGGTGGCGAAGTAATAACGCAATCAATCGATTTGTCTGGCATTTTTTTCAATACTTTAAGGCTGTCTCCAACCTCAAACCAATATTTTGTTTGACCGTCAAGTACATCTTTAATCACCTAATACACCATCCTCTTTTCCTTTTCTAATTGCATTTGCCAGAAACTCAGCTTCTGTCAAATAATCATTTGCATTCGCACCTGCTAATATTCTGTTAACGCCTTCCAAATCTGTACTCACCCATCTGTTGTGGTACATTTCAAATCTATTTGCAGTTTCATTCCATTTCAATGAATAAGTCATAAAATGAACTACATCATTCATGTCAGCTCTCAGGGCAGAAGTATCAACTGCGCTTTCGAGATATTGTAATGCTACATCTTGAATTACAAACACTATTTTTCTGTTCCACTGTGAAACAACTTGCCCTTTTTTATATACTTGCTGCATCATAGTTTTCATAAATTCATTTGCTCAGTTAAGACCATATGTATAATTTCCTTTATAGCATCCAAATTGTAACAAGTCTCTGACATACGGATAAGGAGAACCTGTAGTTCCATTTGCTTGAAACTCAATGCAAAAGAAATCTTCCGCCGTTGTTCCAGCTTCATTTGTCTTTAGAGCAACATAATCTACATTTCCACTTACTCCCATAGTCACTTCTTTAACCCATTTTGTATTATCCCAAGCAGGAAAAAATCTATCATGTATTGTTTGATAAACTACGTCTTCTAAAAATCTAAACGGACATATTATCACTGGCTCAAAATGATCCAAAAAAGATCCCTTATAACCAACGGTACATATTCCGACCTTAATATGTGGTTCACTTTTTCTTGGCTTTGTACATTCTCGTCCTAAATACGGACAATACTGACAATTTCTATCATTTATTGCTTCAGCCCCGATATCATTATACACATGACCAAATATCTCTATGGGATACCTTCCTATTTCAATTGACATATCTCTTGCCCTCCTACAATATAGTTCATTTGTTACTCATAGTCAACATTTAATAATCAAAAAAATCTTTCATTGATACTCCTAAAGCATTTATGATTTTTTCCAAACTAATGATTGTTGCATTTCTCTTTCCAGACTCAATACCTGCAAGATATGTCCTGTCTATACCTGCTATAAGTGCCAATTTTTCTTGTGAAATACCTCTTTGTTTTCTTAAATATCGAATTCTATTTCCAACATCCTCTGTAATCATCTATATCCCTCCGTGCTACTAATCATACATTTTGTTACATATAAGTCAACGGACTATAAGTAACAATTCAACAAGTAAAAAATCCTCCGCAGGCAGAGTACTGAATTTCTCAGTCTCCGTCCACGGAGGATTCTGTTTTATGATTGGTAAGGCTCCCACTTCGGCGGAAGATCCGGGCAGCCCCGTACTTTCATAGCTGCCCGCAGCTCAACATAGCACCCGCAGAGCCTGCACATTCCAGAGAGGAGCTGGCTGCAGCCTTTGCAGGTGTTCAGCCTCTCTTCATACACCTCATCTGGTACTTTATCATCGGAAGGCAGGTGTTCCAGATAGGTGTACAGATTCTGAAACGTCTCCTTTTCATCCATTTCCCTAAGCAGGCACTGCCTGCAGAAACGCTGCATTTTCCGGAAGATTACCGCACTGCCAGATGAACCACGCTGCAGGCTGGAATGGTAAATTTCAGGCCTTTTTCTGTCAGCTGTGCTCCGTCAAAGCTCTCTGCTTTCACCACATCCGGCTCTTCGAAGGTATTCTTTGCAGTCATTTCTCCGGTGACGATCTCGCCAGTCACTTCTTTGGCTTCGCATCCTGTAATTTCTGCATCAATGTCATAAGATTCATCCACAGATAAGTTTGTCACAGTAATGTGCATCACACCATTCTTGTCCACAGATACGGATTCTGTCAGGTTGGGCACGGATTCTTCTGCAGTCACGCCGATGGGCCTTGTCTCCAGACTGCTTTCCACCAGATCGGCGTCCTGATGATCCCGGTAAATCCGGAATACCTGCCAGGTTGGGGTTTTCACCATCTTGTCGCCCTCTGTGAGAATCACAGACTGAAGCACGTTGACGATCTGAGCCAGGTTGGCCATCTTCACACGGTCGCTGTGCTTATTGAAAATATTCAAGGTAATGCCTGCCACCAGAGCATCCCGCATGGTATTCTGCTGATACAAAAATCCCGGATTGGTTCCCGGTTCCACATCATACCAGGCACCCCACTCATCCACAATCATGCCAATCTTCTTCTCCGGATCGTACTCATCCATAATGGCCGCATGTTTTTCAATGAGCTCTTTCATGTACAGGGCTTTGTGCAGGGTTTTGTACCAGGCTTTCTCATCAAAAATGGTAGCGCTGCCTTTGCCTTCCCATCCGCCTGGATGCACATAATAATGGAGAGACAGGCCGTCCATAAAGCCATGCTGACTCTTCTGGCTGTGATTAAAGCAGGTGGCCAGCACCTCTCTTGTCCAGTCATAATCATCCACATTTGCACCGCAGCAGATCTTTTTGATGGAAAAATCGTTCCGGTAATTCCGGATATAAGTCTGATATCTGCGGTACTCATTGGCATAATAATCTGGGTTCATGTTTCCGCCGCAGCCCCAGTTTTCATTTCCAACACCAAAGAAATCCACGGTCCAGGGTTCTTCGTGGCCATTCTCTGCACGCAGGCTGCTCATGGGAGACAGGCCTTCAAAGGTCATATACTCCACCCATTCGGACATTTCCTGTACGGTTCCGCTTCCCACATTTCCATTGATGTAGGTCTCGCATCCAAGCTGACGGCACAGTTCAAAATATTCATGGGTTCCAAAGCTGTTGTCTTCTACCACGCCGCCCCAGTGGGTGTTGATCATCTTTTTCCGTTTTTCTTTGGGGCCAATGCCATCTTTCCAGTGATACTCATCTGCAAAACAGCCACCCGGCCAGCGCAGCACCGGCACACGGATTTCTTTCAGCGCTTCCACCACATCGGTACGCATTCCGTTTACATTGGGAATGGTGGAATCCTCTCCCACATACATGCCGCCGTAGATACACCGTCCAAGGTGCTCGGAAAAATGTCCATAAATTTCTTTGTTGATTTTGCTTACCTTGTTTTCTGCATGAATTACCAGTTTTGCCATAATTGCTTCTCCTTTTCTTTATCTCGATCTTACAGCCGGACTGTAAGAAATCTGCACTTCCATATCCTGATTATAGTTTCCAAATCCTTTGCCAAATAAGGTCAGACCGCCTACATTTTCGGCATCATCTTCCACCTGAAACCGGAACCGGATGGGACTTTTGTAATCCAGGTTCAACTGTTCCATGGTTACATCGGAAATCTTTAATCCATCCACAAAGGTTCCTCTGTCACTGATCTCAATGCGTTTCAGCAGGCCGTATTGGTTTAAACTTGCCATCCACCAGTCCGGGGTAAAAATCCCGTGAACATCCCCGAAATCCCCTGGGCTCATCCAGCTTCCAAGCTTGACATCATTCAGGAAAAAAGAAATATCTGACGGCCAGTTGTTGTTCACACCGGGAGCTTCGGAGCTTAACTCCACGCTCAGGGCCAGCCGGTCCATTTTCATTCCTGCCGGAAGTTCATTCGGAATCCGGTATTCCACATATCCTCTGGTAAACCAGAGAATTCCTGCATCTACTCTCTTTGGAAAATCAAAATATCTGGGATCGTCCATCTGGCCGATAACTTCCCGTACTGTGGCAAGGCCGCAGGTGGGAAACACCTGATAATCGGAATAATAGCCGATTTTCACTTCTGCGGTATAGGTATTTTTCCCACTGTCTTTTTCGCTGTCCCGGATATCCACCAGAATCTTGTCCACTGCTGCCCGGCACCGCTTTTCGTTTCCGTGGCTGCCCTGCTCTGTCAGCACCTGCACCAATCCTGCCTGCTCCAGCTTCCGGATATGGCTAGTCAGGGCGCCGTTGGTGATTCCAAGGGCCGCCGCCAGCTCATTCATGTTCATTTCCTGCTGTTCCAGAAGGAGTTTTAAAATCTGAATCCGCAGTTCCGACCCAAGAGCTTTAAAAATCTCCACTCCGTCGTCCAGTTTTTTTATATACAGCATCCACTGTCCCCCTGATAGGCAAAAATGGGCGCTCCCGTGTCATCGTAAGTGATCTTCATCCGCATGGCATGGCGGTTTGGATCATACAGAGGATCTCCCACAATCTCGTCATAAGGCCTTGCGTGGAAGATGCACACATCCGTCACTCCGTCCTCCGCTTTTACAAAAGAATTGTGGCCGGGGCCGAAAATGCCTTTCTCCTGATCTGTTTTCAACACCGGATACCGTTCTTTTTTCCATGCCCGCGGGTCTAAGAGGTCGGCGTCCTCGGAAATGCTCAGCATTCCCATGCAGTAGCAGGCTCCTGTGGCGCTGGCGGAATAGGTCATGTATAATTTTCCATCATGTTTTAAAAATGCCGGTCCTTCATTTACCCAGAAATCTACCCGCTCCCAGTCATAATCCGGGCTGGTCAGCAGCACCTGGTCTGTGGCCAGCTTCCATGGCATTTCCATTTTGGCAATGTACAGATTGGAAATCTTCTTTCCCACGCTCACCTTTTCTGCCCAGACAAAATAGTGTTCTCCCTTATGGGTCAGCACTGTGGCATCCAGGGAAAATTCCTGGAAGGAAAATGGATCGCTGTCTGCCGCCTGCATCATGCCCAGTTCTTTCCAAGGATCCTTCATGGGGTCCTGCCCGGTGCAGGCCAGCACGTAGGGACGGATTTTCCAGGGATCATCCTTTTCCCCTGCCGCATAATAAATGTACCAGTTTCCGTCCAGGTAATGTAGCTCAGGTGCCCAGATATGGAGGCTCTGGGGGCCGCTTTCATGACGTGTCCACAATATTTTTTCCGCTGCCGTTTTCAACCCTTCCATGGTCTTTGCACTGCGCAGCACAATCCGGTCATATTCCGGCACCGAGCCGGTAAAATAGTAGGTGCCATCTGTGTGGCGGTACATGTAGGGATCTGCACGCTGCATAAGAAACGGTTTGTTCCATGGAGTTTCCCGAAAATTTGTCGAATTCATCCTTGCCCCTCCTGTTTTATATTTTCTATTTCGCTCTTTCTGCCCTGGGCGGCCACCTTATCTTATCTCTGCAGCAGCTGACTCTCCCTGGCATTCTCTCTCCTGCAGGTGTCTGTCCTGTCTTTGCATTCTCTGCCCTGTGGCATCTGATTTATCCCGTCATTCTCTTCTCGTTTATCTGCGTTCAGTGTACACCACCTGTGCTGCTTTTTCAAGCATAATTTTACTTTTTAGTAAAATACTATAGATTATTCTAAATATTTTGGTAAAACTAACGGCAAGTACCTGGACGGATGTTCCGAGAATGCTGCCGATGCAAAGCAGGCAGGAAAACCTGTTTCAGCTTTCCTGCCTGCGAAAATGTCCCGGTGTCATTTGGTATTGTTTCCGAAACCGCCTATTAAAATAAGAAACCGATTCAAACCCCGACTCCATGGCAATCTCTGCAATAGGCTCTTCGGTAGTTTTCAGAAGATACGCCGCATACTGGATTCGGGTCTGCTCAATATAAGCAAACACGGTCTGCCCGGTGGTATCCCGGAAACACCGGCACAGATAGGTGCGGCTCACCATTGCTTTCTCTGCCAGCATCTCCAGCGTCATGGGTTCGGCAAAATGTGCATCAATATAGCTTAAAACCTTCTCCAGATATCCGTGCTTTTTCTGATGCTCTTCCTTTTCTCCGATCTCCTGTTTTTCATTGTAATAGCGGAAACACAGAGACAGAAGCGTATGTGCTCCTGCTTCCATAACCATTTCCCATCCCATACGCTCCCCCGCCTGTTCGCGCTGCATCAGCAGAAACGCCTCCCGCATACTTTGATAATCTCTGGCTTCCTGCCCGATTCGATGGGAAAACCGCTCTGTTCTGGAGAAAAACGGCTTTAGATAATCTTTTCCATATTTTTCTTTCCAGATGGGGTCTGCCTCAAAGATCAGTACGCTTAGTTTTAAACCATGTTCTCCATGAATGGCCAGATGCCTCTCGGAATTGTTGATGACGAAAATATCTCCTGTCCGCACCGGATAAATCCGGCCGCCGATGATATAATTGCCGTCTCCTTCTTCCACCAGATCAATTTCCAGACAATCATGGCAGTGTAATTCTTTCTGTTTTTCTTCGATTTCAAACAGCCGGAAACGGATTCCGCTGCCAAAGTCAAAACGCTCTTTTGTCCAGGACACTTCTTATCCTCCCGTTCTCTCTGGCATTTTCGGCTGTCTCTTTTCGCTTTCTTCTTAATCTTCCAGGCTGATCTCCCGGCGTTTCAGAATGTCTGCCACCTTCACTGCTTTTCCAGTCTCCATGGATTCGGACATGGCTTCCATAACAGCCAGTGTACGGATTCCTTCTTTCAGATCCGGCTTCGGAGTGCGGCCTGCCAGCACTTCTCTTGCGTATTCTTCAATATAGTTCTGATATTCTCCTGCATGATGAGTCTCTGACTCAAAACGGAAGAAATATCCGTGAAGTTCATCATAGGTATGAAGCTCTGCAGTCTTCTGAATCGGCTGGAAGTTGGTGTAATATTTCAGCTTCGGATAACCTGCACGGCTGATTCCCTTGCTTCCGCGGAGAGTGCAGCTGATGCTCTGCTCTATGGCACTTCCCAGGGTGGGAGTTGCATAGCATCCGGTTACGCTTGCAAAACGTCCGTCTTTATTTTTCAGAAGGAATTTCATGGTATCCGGTACATCCAGATCACGTGCTTTGGTATTTTCGCTGACAACACCAAGTCCGTATACTTCTTCGATATCCGGCAGATACCAGACAGCCAGGTCTACTGCATGGATCATGAAATTGTACATCCAGGAGAAACCTTTCTGGTGGCTCCATGCTCTCTCCAGAAACCATCTGGAATCGCTGATGTAATGGGTCTCTACGGTTTCCAGCTCGCCATGTTTTCCTTCCAGGTAATCCTGACGCTGTCTTCTTGCCGGCTCGAAATAACGGGAACTTTGGCCTACAAATACGATCCGGCCAGTACGTTTCTGTACTTCCAGAAGATCATTTGCCTCATCCAGGTCAATCATCAGCGGTTTGGTACAGATAACATCTTTTCCTGCTTCCAGAGCCATTTTGATATGGGTTGCATGAAGCTGGTCCGGGGTATAAATGCCGATGACATCAATGTCCGGATCTGCCAGCATCTCTTCGTATTTGGTTGTATAACGTGCAAGTTCAAACTCTTCACAGCGCTGTTTGCACAGCTCTTCATTTAAATCACAGATATTTCCCAGTTCCCAGTATTCACTCTGAAGAACTGCTGAAATAATACTTCTTCCCTCTCCAAGTCCTAAAACGCCCATACGGAATTTCTTGTCTGCCATTGTTTTGCTTCCTTTCTTTCTTAATATCTGATATCTCAATGTTTAAGCTTCTAATATCTGAAAAACATGTTTTTATTCATGAGCAAAGGATATCAAAAAATGGCAGCTCTGTCTTGCATTCCGTTTTACAAAACTTGTATGATATTATCTTTTTGTCGATACCAGGGTTCAAAAGTCAAAAGGTCTTTTGTGCCTGCACTCCTCACTCCTGTCCCGCGTAATCGTTACACGGCTTGCTGTTCCATATCAGTACACTTCCATCACTCACTGCCTCGATGGTTCCCTGCACATCAGTCCGAAACAGCTTGATTTTTTTTGCTTCAAGACGCTCCATCACTTCTTCGGAAGGCTCGTCTGTCCCATTTTCTCCGCCGCAGCTTAGCACTGCATACTCTGGCCGCACCATCTTCAGAAATTCTTCGGTGCTGGCATCGGAAGCTCCATGAGCATTAATGACATACACATCTGACTCCAGACTTACTTCCGGCGTCTCTAACGCCGCCTGGGCAATCTCTGCTTCTCCCTGCATCCTGGTATCCCCTCCGAAGAGGAAATTGGTATCCCCGTAATGCAGACGCACGCACAGGGAATCGTCTTCCCGGTCCGCATGACCATACTCCACAGGCCCTGCAATATTCAGAAAGGTATTGGCAAAAGTATAGGTCTCCCCAAACTGTGGATGGCGCACCTCAATCTTCTTTTCTTCCACCAGCTGTTCATACTCCTCATACAGCCCGCCCTCTCCTGCGCTGGCCGGTGCAAGAATGCTGGAAACCGGGTAAGTTTTCAACACCTCCACCACCCCTGCCAGATGATCTTCATCATAAGAAGTAACGAGAATATAATCCAGCTGCTCCACATGACTGTCCTTCAGATAATCCAGCAGACTGGCAGCCGTTTCCGGTCCGCCTCCGTCAATGAGCATACTTTTTCCGTTCAATTTCGCAAGTGCTGCACTTCCCTGGCCCACATCCATAAAATACAGTCTGAGATTTCCATCCGTTTCTTCATCCTGAGTCTCGATCAGCTCCGGAATGGCAGATGGTTCGATTTCCTTTTCTTTGCAGTACCACAGACCAGCTGTTACTGCAACCGCTGCCGCTATGACCGCGCCTCCCATAATTTTCAGAGTTCTTCGGCTATTTTTCATTATTCTCCTTATCATCCGCCAGATACTTTCCAGCAAAAGCCTTCACTGCCTGCTCCTCATTTTGCACTGCCTTTTTGGCCTCCTGGCTCAGATACTCATAAATTTCCCTGTAGGACTTTCCTGTTGCTTCACAGATCTGGTGGATGCTGGCATATTCCGGATAATAAAACCGCTGACCTTTATGCGTGCAGATCTTGATATCTGCTTCTCCCAGTTCTGTCTGAATATGTTCGATGCTTCTTGGAAGAATCTCCCGTTTTTCCTTATATTTGCGCATTCCAATGCTGGTGGTTTCCTTAAAAATCACGTCCTCCATCAGGGAAACCTTGTCCTCCCGGCACAGCACCTGAAGCATCCACGCCGGACGGTTCTTTTTCATAAAAATCGGGAAACACGAAGCATCTCTGGCTCCTGCCTTCATCAGCCGTTCAATGGCATAGGCCAGCTGTTCTCCGCTGCAGTCATCAATGTTGGTCTCCAGCACGCAGATTTCATCTCCGTAGGCAGATTTTTCCGCTGCAGCTTCCGCGTGAACGTGCTCCGGTTCCCCATGGACATGTTCTTCATGCACGTGCCCTGGCTCCTCATAGCCATGTTCTCCATGTACGTGTGCCGGCTCCCCATGGCTGTGTTCTCCATGCATATGTACATGTTCTGCCTGCCCGCCTTTTCCTTTTCTTAAAATCATAGCCCGCAGCACATTTGCATGGGCGAACTCTTTTTTGCCTGCTCCAATTCCGATTTTCTCAATGGTAAACATATCCGGCAGCTTTTCCATAGTACGCAGTGCCGCTGCAATGGCCGCACCTGTGGGTGTCACCATCTCTCCCATGGTATCTGTGATCCGCATGGGAAGCCCGGCGGCTGCCGCAATCTCTGTCACAGCCGGCGCCGGAACCGGAATCCGTCCATGCTGGCACCAGACGTTTCCCATTCCCTCATACAGGGGAGAAACGTACACTTCTTCGATTCCAAGATCCACAAAGCAGGCCGCCGCCCCTACAATATCCACAATGGAATCTACAGCTCCCACTTCGTGGAAATGCACCTCTTCCAGGGACTTTTCGTGAACCTTTGCCTCTGCTCTGGCTACCAGCAGAAACATCTTTTCTGCCAGGCAGCGCACCTTGGGATCAAGGGACGCACGCTCCAGAATCTCACAGATATCCCGATAGCTTCTGTGTTCATGGCTGTGATGGTGCTCATGCTCTTCATGAGAATGCCCATGACTGTGTTCATGCTCTCCGTGCGAATGCTCATGCCCATGTTCCTCATGAACGTGTCCTTCCTGGTCATGCCCTTCATGATAATGTTCATGCCCTTCCAGGCAATGCTCATGACGATGCCCGTGGCCTTCCAGGCCTGTATCTTCCAGAATTACATCAAAATCAAATGCTCCAATCCCGCATTTCCGGGTTCTTCCCATGGAAAGCGTATAGCCTCCCACCTGCAGCGCATCCAATGCTTCCCGAAGCTTTTCTTCTCTCGCTCCCAGATCCAGCAGCGCTCCTACGGTCATATCTCCACTGATACCAGAATAACATTCCAAATATAAAATTCTATCGTCCATGTCCAATCTCTCCATGTCTGTTTTGATTTCTAAACGGATGTGCCGCCGATAGCGGCACCATCATGCATGTATTTTGATTATACCGCCTTCTAAGCACTCCCGCAAGGTTTTCTCCCCAAGCCCGCAGCTGCCGCCTATAATGAGAAACACCCTTTGCGGGTTTCTCCGCCTGCGGCGAGCCGCTTTCGCGGCATACTTTTTTACCGCTACAGTGCAATCCTCGCGGAGCGTTTTTTTCATAAGCCGCCTGCCTATGAAATAAAAGACACCCTCCAAAAAGAGGGTGTTCGAAGAAACCTTATTTTTCCAAGGACCAGGAGCTGGACACTGGCATTTTGATGTATCCATACATCACATCTCTGCAGATCCAATTCAAGAATAATGCTACAATCACATCCAGGATCGTATGCTGTTTCAAAACCATCGTCGATGCAATAATCAGTACCGTCAGGACAACGGCACCCGTCCTCAGCATCCGCCGGCTCTTCAGGCTGTCTGATCTTAAAATGGCCACACAGCACGCCACGGAATTGAACACATGAATACTCGGCATGATGTTGGTAGAGGTGTCTGCTTTGTACAGCATCCGTACCATCTTTGTAAAAATATTTTCTCTTGGGAAAGAATACTCCCGAAGCGTATGTCCATTGGGAAATACAAACGATACCACAATAAACAGTGTCATTCCAAAACCCAATGTCAGGACCAGTCTCCACCAGTCCTGCTTATTATTCTGAAACAATGTAAAATATACTACCGTCACAGCAATATACCCAAACCACATGAAATACGGAATGATAAAATATTCACAGAACGGTATATAATCGTCAGCCCGAATCTCCAGCAGGTGAATCGGCACTCCAGTCCGGTTTTCCAGCCAGGTAAAGCAAATCATATACACCACCATGAAACCCAGGATCAGAGCCACGCCCCTGCGCCGTTCCCAGATTCTGTCTTTCAAAGTCTTCATAACAACCAATCTCCTTACTTAGCGGCATTATAACATTCCCTTTTTGAATCCGCAAGCGGGTTTCCAAAAAATTAAGCATTTTTTATAGTTTCTTTAACCAGTCTTTAAAGTGCTGCACCATCTCTTTTTCTCGTTGCAATTCACCCCTGTTTGTGTTATATCAATAAGTATGAAAACAACCACGCAAACCACCAATCCCATTACCGAAGGCTCCATCTGGAAACCGCTTCTGCTGTTTTTTCTTCCAATTGTCTTCGGCACCCTTTTTCAGCAGCTCTACAATACCGTTGATGCAGTTGTTGTGGGACGGTTCGTAGGTAAAGAAGCCCTGGCAGCGGTCGGCGGTTCGTCTGGACAGATCCTCAGTCTGGTCGTAAACTTTTTTGTCGGCCTCTCTTCCGGCGCTTCTGTTATCATATCACAATTCTACGGTGCCAAGGACGCCGCACATGTGAACCGAACCCTCCATACTGCATTGGCTTTTTCCATTGTGGGAAGTATTTTTGTCACTATTCTTGGCATCACTGCTTCTCCTTGGATGCTTGGGCTGATGAACACGCCCAAGGAGCTCATGGCAGACTCCCGGCTTTATCTCCAGATTTATTTTGGAGGCGTTTTTTTTGTGTTTATTTACAATGTAGGCAGCGCCATTTTAAGAGCTGTTGGAGATTCTAAAAGCCCCCTCATCTACCTTGCTGTCTGCTGCGGCATGAATGTAGTTCTGGACATTCTCCTGATTCTTGTTTTTCACATGGGAGTAGAAGGTGCCGCCATTGCCACCGTTGCTTCTCAGGCCGTCAGTGCCGTTCTGGTGCTGCTCCGGTTAAAACAGCCTGGTGACATGTACCGTCTGGAATTTCATCTGCTGCGCATGGAGCGCCATACTACCCTGCGCATTCTCCAGATCGGGCTTCCTGCTGGCCTGCAGTCTGCCATGTACTGCATCACCAACATCATTATCCAGGCCGCATTAAACGGCTTTGGAACCGACAGTGTGGCCGCCTGGGCCGCTTTTGGAAAAATCGATTCCCTGATCTGGATGGTCCTCGGTGCCATGGGCATCGCCGTTACCACTTTTGTTGGACAGAATTACGGAGCAGGAAAATACAGCCGTATGAAAAAAAGCGTCGTGCTTGGACTGGTAATCTCCCAGATTTTTGTAAATGTGACTGCCCTTTTGTTTATCTTTTTTGGAAGTAAACTGTTTTTACTGTTTACAACAGAAAAACAGGTCATTGATATCGGCATGAATATGCTTATGCATATGGCTCCTTATTACTGGATATACGTCTTTATTGAAGTTCTTTCTGCTGCCCTGCGCGGCACCGGAGACGTATTCTTCCCGGCTGTCATTACCTGTGTGGGTGTCTGTCTGATCCGTATCCTTTGGATCTTCCTGGTGCTTCCTCTGAATCCCACCCTGGAGATGCTTCTGGTTACCTATCCCATCACCTGGATCGTGACTGCCGCCGCTTTTGTTTTCTATTATCTGAAACGGCAGAAACGCTGGACTTAAGAGTCTCTTCTGCGCTTTTCCATTTAAAATGCAGCAGTCTTCCGAGAACCAGAGCCAGAATTTTTCTGGCTCCCTGGTCCAGTCCCCGCAGCGCTTTCAAAATCAAAAACAGGCGCCGCATAGGACCTTTGGACAGCTCATACACTGTCTTGGCCTGGCTTGCAGTCAGCACACCATACGAAATATCCACAAAATCCTGAATCTGTCTGGCACTCAAAGAGTCAATCCACAAGTTCAGGACTTTTGTTTTGTGGCTGACCCTCCGGTAAATATCATGCCGGTACTGAAAACGGCCATTTTTGATGACCCAGGTAAATGGATCGTGCTGAAGAAGGCCTGCGCCAAAGCTGTCCACCGGACGAAATCCCATCTCATTATCCAGAATCATTCCCACTACTGAATATGCCGGCACAATCTTACAGATCTTATCCTGAATTTTCCGATACCCAGAATCCACATAAAATTCCCTGGAAAATCCTGGACCATCAAAGCTGTACACCGTCAGAATCCTCTTCTGGTACGCTGGTTCACAGCATGCTGCCACATAAACTGCCAGGTTTCCTCCTTTGGAATGTCCGCCTATCATCAACGGCCCGCGGCTCATTCCAGCCACCTTTCGGAAATAGGAAAGTGCCGCCCTCTGTGCCGGAACTGACTCCATATACGCCATATTGAAATTTTCTTTCCAGCCAATCAACGTCTCGTCCGTTCCCCGGTAAGCAATGTACCGCATCCGGTTTTCCAGGAAAAAAGTCACCGCAGAAAACTGCATTTCTTTTGCTTTGTCCACATAGTTGACAAAGTAGTTCACTCTTGTACGCCCGAATCTTCTGCCTGCACAGACCAGTTCAAACAATTCCCGGTATCTTTTTCCAAAAACTTCATCCGAAAACATCTTTTCCATGTCCGGATGGGTCTGCAGTTCCTTTAATGTCACTGGCCTGCGCACTGCCATGCCATGCCGAAATCCCGGCACCAGACCGTCAAACTTAAAATACGACATTTCCGTAAGAATCAGGCTGTCTACTTCTGAAAAAGGAAATTCTTCAAAACTTTTATTTCCATACTGCCGGAGATATGCAATCAAATTTGGCCTCATCGTTTTCCCTCCTGACCCAAAAACTGCCGCGCCTGAAAAACAGGTGCGGCAGTTCTTACCCTTTCAGGTGCTGTCTGATCTCTTTCTCTTTATTTCTTTGGTGTTGCTTTCACAGTTTCTGTTTCAGATGCGGTTTCTGTCTCGGTTTCGCTGGCAGTTTCCGTCTCAGTTTCTGTTTCGGTCTCGCTGGCTGTCTCGGTTTCGGTTTCAGTCTCGCTGGCGGTTTCGGTTTCTGTTTCCCCTGCGTCCTCTTTTTCAATCTTGCTGTAATCGAAAGAATCCACAATCTTTTGAACTACTTCCAGAGAAGCCTCATCCGGAACGGCAGCGGTTACTTCAAATCCATCTTCATTCTCGTTCATAACAACGAAGTTCATACCGTACAGAGCATCCTTTTCATTTTTATCCGGAATCAGCTCATAAGCGGCGGTCTGGATACCATCCTTCTCCTCATATGCAAATTCTTCTACACCGTAAACGGTCTCAGAATCTTTCAGAGAATCCTCTACATCCTTCAGCTCCTTCGGGAAGGTAAACTTGTCTTCTTTTACTTTGGCTGCGTCGAAGGAACGAACTACAACAGAAATCTTTCCAGAACTGAATGTTACGGCAGACTCCTTCTTGTCCTTCTCAATTCTCCAGCTGCTGTTCGGCAGAACCAGAGAGAAACTGTCGTCTTCTGCGGTATACAGGTAACCGTCAATCTCAGATTCGGTTTCCGTCTCAGATTCACTCTCAGACTCTGTTTCGGTTTCACTTGCAGTTTCTGTCTCTGTTTCGCTGGCTGTCTCGGTTTCCGTCTCACTTGCGGTTTCTGTCTCTGTTTCGCTGGCTGTCTCGGTCTCAGATGCCTTCTCGGTAGCTTTCTCCGTAGCCT
>CAJMON010000012.1 GCA_905214955.1 uncultured bacterium | reverse complement strand
TTCTTGCAAAGGAGCGGAAAGAGTTTGTTATTCACCGGCAGATTCTCATTTATCCTGCATTAAACAACTGCTATACCAAAGAGTCCCCTTACCCATCTGTGCAGGAAAACGGCACGGACTATCTGCTGACAGCAGTGAAAATGGAAGATTATTTAAATCTGTACCAGAGCAGTGAAAAGGACCGGGAAAATCCGTATTTTGCCCCCCTTCTGGCCAAAGATCTGACAGGAATGCCAAAGACTTTGATTCTTACTGCAGAATTTGATCCTTTAAGGGATGAAGGAGAAGCCTTTGGAAAACGCCTGTTGGAAGCTGGAAATGAAGTGGAAATGCACCGAATCAAGGATGCCCTTCACGGATTTTTTGCCCTGGGCATCCGGTTTCTTCATGTTCAGGAAAGTTTTGAGTATATGAATGCATTTTTGGAGAAAGCCTCTGATAAAAAGGAAGTGTGACAGAAATGGAAGCCAGATATTCCAAATGGCGGAAATTGGACAATGCAGCCCTGGCCTTTCCCCTGGTAACAGGAAAGGATGATACCAGAGTATTCCGCTTTTATGCAGAGCTGAAAGAAGAGGTTCAGGAAGAGCTTCTTCAGGAGGCTTTGGATGAAACTATGAAAATTTATCCCCTGTTCCAGGCAGTCCTGCGAAAAGGGGTATTCTGGTTTTATCTGGAGCATAGAGACATCCGCGCGGTGGTGAAAAAAGAAAAGAAGCCGCCCTGCAGCCGCCTCTATATTCCAGATAAAAAATCTCTGCTGTTTGAAGTCAGCTATTACAAAAACAGAATCAATTTTGAAGTCTATCATGCCTTGACAGATGGCACTGGAGCCATGCATTTTCTGCGGCAGCTGGTAAGCCTTTATTTAAGAAAGTCCCATCCGGAAGCAGGTCTGCCAGAAATTCAGGACGGGGAAGAAGCCACGGGAGCGGATCAGGAAGAGGACAGCTTTTCCCAGTATTATTCTTCCAAAGGTTCCAAAAAGCGTGAGCCTCACCCAGCGGCTGTGAAGCTGAAAGGGGAAAAGGTGGCCCATGAGGATATGCGCATCACAGAACTGGTGCTTCCAGTGGGAGAGATCCACAAAAAAGCCAAGTCCCAGGGCGTATCCATTACCATTTATCTGGCAGCGGCTCTTTTGTGGGCCATTCACGAGGAAGTGCCAGTGAGCCGCCAGAAAAAGCCCATTGCACTGATGATTCCGGTGAATCTGCGGAATTATTTTCCATCTCAGTCTATGACCAACTTTTTTGGTTGGATTGAAGTGGGATACCGGTTCGGGGAAGAGACGGTGTTTCCGGAAGTTCTGGAAAGCGTGAAAGAGCAGTTTGCAAAAGAGCTGGACAAGGAGCGGCTGGCAGCCAGCTTAAACGGATTTGTGGGACTGGAGAAAAATCCGCTGATCCGGGCAGTGCCTCTGGAAATGAAGCGGTATTTTCTCATGGCAGGGGCAAGGCTTGGAAGCAGAAGCATCACTGCGGTCTATTCTAACATCGGAATTCTGCGGTTTCCGGAAAGCTATGGGCCTTATCTGGAAAAGTTTGGCATTTTTGCCAGCACCGACGCCCTGCAGCTGTGTTCCTGCTCCTATGGGGATCAGATGGTGTTGGGCTTTACTTCCAAGATGCCGGATGACAGCATCCAGAGAAATTTCCAGCAGCTGCTGAAAAAAGAAGAGGTTTCCGTAAGGGAAGAGAAAAATGATTTTCCGGGGTGCCAGACGGATTACCGGAAAGCAGACAAGAAGATTTTACAGAGCTTTACGTTTTTGTGCATTGCAGTGGCTGTGATCTGCAGCATGATTGATTACATGATGGATGATGCATTGAACTGGTCCTGGTTTGCTATTGCAGGATGCACCTGTGCCTGGCTGGTGGTGTCCGTAGCTTACAAGAAGCGGCGGAACATTCTGAAAAATGAAATGCTTCAGCTGATTCTGGTCACGCTTTTGGGAGTGGGATGGGATCTGTACACGGGATGGCATGGATGGTCGCTGGATTTCCTGTTCCCTTTTGGAGCCCTTGCAGTGCTTGGGTCCATTCCCGTGATTGCAAAAGTGCGCCACTTAGAGCAGGAGGAATATCTGTTTTATCTGATTCAGGCAGCTATGGCAGGATGCATACCGGCCGTCCTGGTGTGGACAGGTCTGGTACACATCCATGCACCTTCTATATTCTGCGCAGGGATCAGCTTTCTGGTGCTGGCAGGTCTTTTCCTGTTTCAGCAGAAAGATACCCTCCGGGAATTCCGGAAAAAGCTGAGGATGTAAGGAAGCTGCTACTGGAAGAATTTTTCCTTAATGGGAGCGATGGGCATGTCCTGTCCTGTCCAGATCCGGAAAGCTTCTGCTCCCTGGAACAACAGCAGATACAGGCCGTTTAATACCTGGCATCCGGCAGCAATTCCAAGCTCCATGAGCTTTGTAGTTCTGGGATTATAAATGATATCAGAAACTACAAGACCTTCGTGAAGGAGGGAGGCATCCGGGATGGGGCAGGCATCGGCGCTTGGCGCCATGCCAACGGAAGTGCCGTTGGTGAGAATGCTGCTTTCGTCCAGGGATTTTTTCAGTTCCGTAAGATCTTCCAGATCATAAAGGGCAGCCTGGCAGCCGGTGCCGGCACAAATGCTGTCTGCCAGCTGAAGGCCATGGACCCAGGAACGGCTTCGGCGGTTGAAAATGTTGATTTTGGCAGCCCCGTCTAAGGCAGCCTGAACAGCAATGGCGCTGGAGGCGCCTCCTGCACCCAGCAGGGTGATGGTTTTTCCCTGGATGTCTACACCGGCTTCTTTCAGCGCCTGGATGTAGCCCACACCGTCGGTGTTGTGGCCGGTTAAGATGCCGTCGTCATTGACGACCGTGTTGACAGCGCCGATCATTTTGGCAGCCGGGGAAAGGTGGTCTGCCAGTTCGCACATCCGTGTTTTGTCCGGCATGGTGCAGTTAAAGCCCCGAACGCCAAGAATTTTCAATCCGTCTACCGCTGTTTTCAGATCTGTTTCTGGCACGTCAAAGCATAGATATACATAGTCTAAGCCAAGGAGGCGGAAAGATTCGTTGTGCATTAAGGGGGAAATGCTGTGGGATACCGGGCTTCCAAGAAGTCCGGTAAGTTTCGTATGTCCAGTGATAGTTGGATACATAATAGAAAACACTCCTTTTACAGACTCGCAGATGCGAGTTTTTGCGCGAGCAACGAGCCAAAGTCCGTGCTTGCACAAAACTTTGTCGACTGCCGCGACAACTTGAGAAACGTGTTTCTCAAGTTATTTCTAGTGTAAGCAGTTTTACTTCCTGTGTCAATGAAAACGTAGACTTTAAAACATTCCTGTGGTACAATGAAAAAAATGTCCGAAACAGGGCGGTGAAATCTTGACAGAGGGGAGAAGATTCAAATGGGGAAATTACAGGTACGGAATCTGACAATAGGAGAAGGACGGCCAAAGATCTGTGTTCCGATTGTAGGCCAGGATGAAGAAGAAATCCTGCAGGCTGCAGGGGCGCTGAAAGGCCATGCCTGTGACCTGGTGGAATGGCGGGGGGATTTTTACAGAGATTTTCAGGATATCAGGAAGACCGGAGAAGTTTTGCGGAAATTAAGAGAATGTCTTGGAGAGACACCTCTTTTGTACACCTTGCGAACCAGAGCGGAGGGCGGAAATGCCCAGGTAGATGTGGATGAATATTTAAGACTGAATCAGGCAGCTATTCACAGCGGATGTCTGGATCTGGTGGATGTGGAGATTTTAAGGGGAGATGACACTGCATTTCTGCTGGTGGAGGAAGCCCACAGACACCATACGGCAGTGATCGGCTCCAGCCATGATTTTTCCGGGACACCGAAAAAGGAAGCCATCATCATGCGGCTGTGCCGGATGCAGGAGCTGGAGACGGATATTGCGAAAATGGCGGTGATGCCAAAGAGTGCCAGAGATGTACTGACCCTGTTAGATGCTACTCTTGCCATGAAAGAACTTCATGATGAGACGCCGGTGGTGACCATGGCCATGGGAAAATTAGGTCTGGTAAGCCGTCTGGCAGGAGAGACCTTCGGTTCAGCCATTACCTTTGGTACTGCAGGAGCCGCCTCTGCACCGGGACAAATCCCTTCCGATGCATTAAAAGAAGTGCTGGGACTTCTTGCACAAGAGCCGGAAGCACAGTAAAATGTCGAATAAGGTCGGCAAAAAAGCTGTTTTCGGGAAGTGAATCTGACAAAATCTGCACTCCCTGTCCTTTATAATGGATAGTGCTTAAACCAAGTACACCATCCATGATAAGGGCAGGGGGTGCTTTTTGTATTATGAATTCTGGCTGGACATTTATCTGGCAGAAAATCTGCTGATGGATCTGGGCCTGCTGCTGCTTGCAGGAAGTTTTCTAAAATGCCGGATGCATTTTGGAAGAATCCTTCTATCAGCCATAGCAGGTACCGGGACAGCCTGCCTTCCGGTGTGGATTCCTGTTTTCCGGCTGTGGCCGGTAAGACTGACCCTGGGAATCTTATCGGGAACGGGAATGCTGTGGTATGCATTCCGGTTAAAAGGAAAAAATTTGGCAAAAGGCAGCCTGCTCTTTTGGGGCAGTGCTTTTGCAGTGGATGGAATCCTGAATACACTGGCGTTTCAGACGCTGCTTCCTCTGGTTTTGGCCGGAAGCGGGGCTGCAGGGCTTCTAAAGGGAGGAACTCTTCTTTTTCGGAAACTGAAAGGAAAAGGAGATAATTTTTACCAAGTGACCGTGAAATTAAAGGAACGGGAAGTGGTGCTGACGGCTTACATGGATACCGGAAACCAGCTTAGGGAACCCTTTGGGGGACGTCCGGTGAGTGTGGGAAATGTTCAGAACCTGCAGGGGCTTTTGGATAAAACGGTTCCTATTTTTCTGATCCCGTATCACAGCATTGGAAAGGCGGACGGCCTGCTGCCTGGATTTACAGCAGACTGGATGATTATACGGGGAAACGGAACCGAAATCAGGATCAGACGTGCGGTGGTGGCTTTAAGTAAAGAACCTGTAAGCAGGCTAGGAGCGTATCAGATGCTGTTGTCTCCTTACCTGACAGGGAATGCTTAGGAAGTAGGAGGAGATCGGGTATGATGATAAAAACAGCAGTTCCAGGACGTTTTCAGTTTCGCAGGACTTCATCCGTGCCGTCGGCACTGTGGCATCAGAAGCGGAAGGAGATTCACTACATTGGCGGAAGCGATGTGCTTCCGGCGCCTTTAGAATTTGAGGAAGAGCAGGCGGCGCTGGGAAAATTGGGAAGCAGTGAAGATGGAGAGGCGAGAGAGGCGCTGATTGAACACAACTTGAGACTTGTGGTTTACATAGCAAAAAAATTCGATAATACAGGAGTGGGTGTGGAGGATTTGATTTCCATTGGAACCATCGGGCTGATTAAGGCTATCAATACCTTTGCACCGGAGAAAAACATCAAACTGGCTACCTACGCCTCCAGATGCATTGAAAATGAGATATTGATGTATCTGCGCAGAAACAGCAAAACCCGTTTTGAAGTGTCCATTGATGAGCCGCTGAATGTGGACTGGGACGGCAATGAACTGCTGCTTTCGGATATTTTAGGAACCGATGAGGACGTGATTTACCGGGACATGGAGACGGAAGTAGAACATAAGCTGCTAAGTGCGGCCATTGAGAAGCTTTCTAAGCGGGAACAGACCATTGTGAATCTGCGTTTTGGCATCAACACCAGGGATGGGAAGGAAAAGACCCAGAAAGAAGTGGCAGATCTCCTTGGAATTTCCCAGTCCTATATTTCCAGGCTGGAAAAAAAGATTATGAACCGTCTGAAAAAGGAAATCGTCCGGTTTGAGTGATAGCGAAAGTCCTTGACAGAAAACGTCAAGGGCTTTTATTTTTTATATTTTCTGAAAAACCGCATATTTGAAATGGGAAATGAGAATCATTCCAGTAGAACATCATGTGTGAAAGCAGGAGGATTGGAAAATGGCTCTCAACAAAGTAGAAATCTGCGGTGTCAATACGTCCAGATTGCCGCTGCTTACCAATGAGGAAAAAGAAGAACTGTTTCAGAGAATCCAAAAAGGGGATAAAGAGGCAAGAGAACAATATATTAAAGGAAATTTAAGGCTGGTACTCAGTGTGATCAAACGGTTTTCTGGAAGCAATGAAAATGCAGATGATCTCTTTCAAATCGGCTGTATCGGGCTGATGAAGGCCATTGACAACTTTGATGCTTCCTTAAACGTCCGGTTTTCCACTTACGCGGTTCCCATGATTATCGGGGAGATCAGGCGGTACTTAAGGGATAACAATAGCATCCGGGTGAGCCGTTCCATGCGGGATACGGCCTATAAGGCCATTTACGCCAGGGAAGGATATGTGAAAAAGCATTTGAAGGAGCCAACCATTACGGAGATTGCGTCGGAAATCGGTATTGCAAGGGAGGAGATTGTCCAGGCCATGGATGCCATCCAGACCCCTATGAGCCTGTATGATCCGGTGTACACGGAAGGGGGAGACACTCTGTATGTCATGGACCAGATCAGTGACCGGAAAAACCGGGAGGAGAACTGGGTGGAAAGCATTGCACTTTCTGAAGCGGTAAAAAAGCTGTCTGACAGGGAACGGCACATCATTGAGCTGCGGTTTTATGAGGGAAAAACCCAGATGGAAGTGGCGGCGGAGGTGGGCATTTCTCAGGCACAGGTCAGCAGGCTGGAAAAGAATGCCTTAAAAGTCCTGAAATATTATCTTCGATAATAAAACTTGCCAGAGAGTCTAAAATATGGTATAATGTAATAGAAACTTAACAAAAATGTAATAATGAAACGCGAAAAGGGGAATATTATGAGAAAAAGATGTTCAATCATGGGGTGTATTGGATTTCTTCTGCTGATTCTGTGCCTGCTGGTGCCCTCGGTAAAGGTGCGGGCATCTTCGGATTTTAATTTGATTCAGGCAGTGGATCAAAAGGCTGTCCGGTACGGCTGGTGGTCTGAGGATGAAAACGGAAAGAGGTATAACTATACCAATGGCGGGTATCCCAGACAGGTGTGGTTAAAGATCGAAGGAAAGTATTATTATTTTGACAAAGAAGGCTATGTAAAAACCGGCTGGGTGAGCTTTAAGCAGAACCGGTATTTCCTTTCCAGACGGGCAGGACGCACAGGAGAGCTTCTTCTTGGAAAGCAGAAGATTGATGGAAATACCTATTATTTTCCGAAGACTACTGCCATTATGGCGAAAGGCTGGACGAAGATCGGAAGCAGCTGGTATTATTTTGGACAGTCTTCCGGAAAAATGATCAAAAACCGCTGGATTGATGGACGTTACCTGAAAGCAGACGGTACCATGGCGGTGAATACCTGGGTGGGCGGAAAGTATGTGGGAGCCAACGGCTATGTGACAGACCCGCCAGAGGACAAAAAAGAAGCACGGCTGATCTTTGTGGGAGATTCCAGAACCGTAGGACTCAAAAGCACCATCGGCGGAGGAAAGAACCTGTACATTGCCAAGTCGTCCCAGGGATATGTCTGGTTTTCCAAAACAGCGGTGAAGACCCTGAAAAAACGCCTGGAATCCTATCCATATTCCACGGTGGTCTTTAATTTTGGCGTCAATGATGTGGACAATGTATACGCTTACATCGGGCTGTACAAGAAGCTGATCGGGGAATATCCCAACGCGAAATTCTATATCATGTCAGTCAATCCAATACAGTCCAAAAAAGGAAGCTGGTATGTGACCAACAAGATGATTCGGAGTTTTAACAGCATTATGAAAGCGGCATTTCCGGACAGGTATCTGGACTGCTATGAAGAACTGAAACAGAAAGGATTCCAGACTGTTGACGGCCTGCATTATAACCAGGCAACTTACCGGAAAATCTATGCATTTGCTGTACGGGAAACCAGCTGGAAATAAAGAGATGGGCAGTGATTTCATGTGAGGATGAAGTTGCTGCCTTTTTTTATTTTCTAACTGCGGGGCGGGCTGTGGTTATGAACGCAGAATTCCTTTTGTTTTGCTGCCACACCTTTCGAATGCCTTTTCCGTTCCCAGCGTTAACTCGCTTCGCTCAAACAGAACGCTGGGGAGCTGGCATTCTCTCAAGGCGTGTCTTACGCAAAACTGCAAATGAATCTGCTTATCATAAACCATAGCCCGCCCCGCAGGAGAGACCGAAAAGGAGCGGCACATCCCTGCAGAGAAAACTGGAAAGAAGCGGCACATCCCTGCAGGAGAAATCACAAAAAGGGGTATAAAAAAGGAGTACCGCTTTCAAACAGACACAGTCGTCTGTCTGCGGTACTCCTTGGTGTGGCTTTGGAATTACTCTCGGAAATCAAAAAGATTTTTTACCGGAACATTTAAAGCATCGGCAATGTCAAAGAGCTTCTCTAAGGAAAGAGAAGTGGGCATGTTGGGTGCCTCCAGTGTGCTGATGTGGGTGCGGCTTAAGTTGACAGTCTCTGCCAGCTGCAGCTGGGTCATTCCGCGCAGTTTTCGGTAGTAGGCGATGGTCAGGCCAAGTTCACGGTATCTGTTTAAATGCTTTGAGTTTTTGTCATTTTTCTCGTTCATCTGCTTCATTCCAATCCTTTATTTTTCATTCCCTGAGATATGCGTATGCTAAGGGAAATCTTACTACTTAGTTTAGTATTTTTCAATAAAAAACGAAACAAAGTAAAAAAATGTATTTGCAAAACGAAAAATGGCAAAAGGAGAATCTGTGATTTTTTCTGTCAAAACTTACGTCAGAATTACCAAAAATATAGTCAAAAGAAAACTAAAGATTGCATAAATACAGGTAAGAGTGGTAAAATAGAGAAAAGGAGGGAGTAATATGAGATTTATGATGTTTGGCATGAGACACCGCAGAAGCAGAAATGTATTTCTGCAACTGCTGGCAGCAGCAAGCCTGGGAGCAGTCAGGATACAGGCAGCCTTTCTGGAGGCGTGGGCCACAAGGAAAGGGAATACATCACCGGTATGTAGAACTACTCCGGAGGAAATGCTGAAGCTTGCCATGCAGGCAGAACAGAAGCGCGCTACAAAGCTCTGCGGCTGAGATTGCTGTTGTGGTATTCGGGGCACATGGAGACATCTTCCCCGAACCAGGCAGGAGGGACAAAAGCGTTTGCAGTGTCCAGATCAGGAAATTCCACTTCTGCAAGGATCATTCCCTGAAAAGCGCCTTCAAAGACGTCCAGTTCAATGGTCAGATTATCCGGAAGGGGGATCAGATAGCGTTTTTTCGTAATGACATTTCCATCCGCTTTTTCTTTCAGATGCAGATAGGCATGTTCGTTTAAGGGAAGGTTGTATTCTTCTCTGGCGACCATGCCTTTTCCTTTGTAAGTCAGAATGTAGGTCTCATCCTGGCGGCGGATGCGCACAACAGGATCGGTACACAGATAAGCCTGCTCAATGTGGTGGAAAGGGAATTCCTCTAAATTGGCAGGAAGTTCTTTAATCAGAAATTTACGTTCAATTTCCATAACAGACAGCTCCTTTCAGTGACCAGTGTAGCATACCATTTCCGGAAAGTAAACGGGAGAAAGCACTAGAGTATTTTTCAAACATGCTCTAGTGCGTGTCTGAAAAATCATTCCTGCAATCTGTACGCTCCACTTTGCGTAGAATTTTGCCCTCATTCGGTTGACGTAGCCCGCTACGCCGCCCTCATTCAGACAAAATCTTCCACAAATTGTGACGTACATCTTACAGAAAGCATTTTTCAAACACGCTCTAGTATTTTTTATGCATTTCTGGTAGAATAGGACAGGAGTCAGACAACAACGAGAGAGGAGAAGGAACATGGCTGAAGTATATGTGTTTTTTGCAGATGGTTTTGAAGAAATAGAAGGACTGACCGTGGTAGATCTGCTGCGCAGGGCCAAAGTGCCGGTGCATATGGTTTCCATTCAGGGAAAACAGGCAAAAGGCTCCCATGGGATTGTGATTGAGACAGAAATAGGAATTGCAGAAGTTTCCGAGCAGATAGGAGATTATCTGGTGCTTCCGGGAGGAATGCCGGGGACAAAACATCTGGCAGCCTGCGAGGCGCTGAAAGAGAAGCTTTTGGCAGCAGAAAAGAAGGGCGTGCATCTGGCAGCTATCTGCGCAGCACCCAGTGTTTTTGGAAACTTAGGGCTGTTAGAAGGAAAGAAAGCAGTCTGCTATCCAGGATTTGAAGAGCAGTTAAAAGGAGCTGTGACAGGAACCGAAGAGGTGGCTGTGGATGGCATGATTACCACCAGCCGGGGTATGGGAACCGCCATTGCTTTCGGACTGGAGCTGATCCGGCAGATCAAAGGAGAAGAGACTGCTGCCCAGATTGGAAGCAGTATCATCTACAGACAGTAAAGGGGATGGACAAGATGATGTGGACCAGAGCAGAGTTAAAGGGCAGGGCAAAAGAAATCCTGCGCAGATTTTATCTGCCTGCCGTAGTGGTGTGTCTGATTGCGGGAATTTTTGCAGGCCAGTATGGCAGCGCCAGAAGCAGCAGTTCTTCAAGCGTAGGCAGCAATACCAGCATCCAGAGCAGCTATGGAACTCTTTTGAACGGAGAAACCCTGGATGAAAACCAGATCGTCCAGCAGGGCATCAGCATGGTAAGTACCTTTTTCGGAAGTGTCACAGGCCTGATTTTTCTGACCATGGGATTTCTGATTTCCATTTTAGGGCTGCTGATCAAGATTTTTGTGGGAAGTCCTCTGGAAGTGGGAGAACAGCATTTCTTCTTAAAAGCTCAGGTGCAGGAAGTGAAAATTTCCGATATCCTGTATGCCTTCCAGTGCGGCAATTACGGAAATATTGTGATTACCACATTTTTAATGAACGTGAAGACCTTTTTATGGTCCCTGCTCCTCGTGATCCCGGGAATCATCAAGCGATATGAGTATTACATGGTTCCTTACATTCTAGCAGAAAATCCTTATCTGGATCAGGCAAGGGTCTTTGATCTGAGCCGGCAGATGATGGACGGAGAGAAGATGAATGCCTTTGTTCTGGAGCTTTCTTTTCTTCCCTGGCAGATCCTTGGAAGCATTACCGCAGGGCTTTCCAATGTTTTGTGGACTCAGCCTTACATGGCCGGGACAAAAGCAGAACTTTATGCAGTGCTGCGTCTGCGTGCCCTGGAACAGGGCTATGCTGGAAGAACAGAGCTTCCTGGGATTACTGTTTAATCAGCAGTGCTGTTTCGCTGCGTAAGAAAGTGATTCAGGTGTGAGCAGTCCTCTTTTGCAAAGCAAAACTTTAAATGAGGGCTGCGAGTGTTTTAGTTTGCAGAGAATCTGCGAACTGGAGCTTCCTGGGATTACTGTTTAATCAGCAGTGAAACACTTGCTGTTTCGCTGCGTAAGAAAGTGATTCAGGTGTGAGCAGCCCTCTTTTGCAAAGCAAAACTTTAAATGAGGGCTGCGAGTGTTTCAGTTTGCAGAGAATCTGTGAACTGGAACTTCCTGGGATTGCAGAGTAAAGAAACGCGAAAAAAGTAGTGGCTTTTTTCGAAAGCTTGTGCTATACTACTAAAATGACTGTAAGTGTGGACAGTCTACAAAGCGTGTCCATACAGCGGCAGAAAAAATATGACAGGCCGTTTCCATAGAAGAATCAAGGAGGAATTGGGAAACATGAGTTTACAGGTCGAAAAATTAGAAAAGAACATGGCGAAGCTGACCATCGAGGCTTCTGCAGAAGAATTTGAAAACGCAGTTCAGAAGGCTTATCTGAAGAATAAATCCAGAATCAACCTTCCGGGATTCCGTAAAGGAAAAGCACCCCGCGCCATGATTGAAAAAATGTACGGAAAGGGAGTTTTCTATGAAGACGCAGCAAACAGCCTGATTCCGGAAGCATACAGCAAAGCACTGGCTGAGTGTGAACTGGACATTGTATCCCAGCCGGAAATCTCTGTTACTCAGATCGAAGCTGGCAAACCGTTCATCTTCACCGCTGAAGTAGCACTGAAGCCGGAAGTGACTCTGGGCGAGTACAAGGGCGTTGCAGTTCCGAAAAAAGAAGTAACTGTTACTGACGAAGAAGTTCAGGCAGAACTGGACAAAGAAAGAGAAAAGAACGCCAGAACCATCGATGTAGATGACAGAGGCGTTGAAAATGGCGATATCATCAAACTGGACTTTGACGGCAGCGTAGATGGCGTACCGTTCCAGGGCGGAAAATCCGAGAACTATGAACTGACTGTAGGAAGCGGAAGCTTCATTCCGGGCTTTGAAGATCAGCTGGTAGGTGCAAAAGCCGGCGAAGAGCTGGATGTCAATGTGACTTTCCCGGAGGATTATCATGCAAAAGACCTGGCTGGAAAAGCAGCTGTGTTTAAATGCAAAGTAAATGAAATTCATGTAAAAGAACTGCCGGAAGCAGACGACGAGTTTGCACAGGAAGTATCTGAATTTGACACCCTGGAAGAGTACAAAGCAGATATCCGCAAGAAACTGCAGGACAGAAAAGAAAAAGCAGCCAGAAATGAAAAACAGAACGCTGCTATCGAGAAGATCGTTGCAAACGCTGAGATGGAGATTCCGGAGCCCATGGTTGAGAGCCAGATCCGCAGCATGGTCAACGACTTCGCAAGAAGAATGCAGAGCCAGGGCCTGAACATGGATCAGTATTTCCAGTTCACCGGCATGGATGCTTCCAAGTTAAAAGAGCAGATGCGTCCGGAAGCATTAAAACGCATTGAGAACAGCCTGGTTCTTGAAGCAGTTGCAAAAGCAGAAAATATCGAGATCTCTGATGAGAGAGTAGACGAAGAGATCGCTAAGATGGCAGAAGCTTACAAGATGGAAGCAGATAAGCTGAAAGAGCTCATCGGCGCTGAGCAGAGAGAGCAGATGAAGGGTGATCTGGCCATCCAGGCAGCAGTAGACCTGGTAACAGATGCCGCTGTAGAGACAGAGGCAGAAGCTGAGGCTGAAGAAGAGAAATAATTGATTGAGTCCAGCGGTCGGAATACCGTTTCTGTGCATAAAGGAAAGGAGATCATCAGTATGAGCTTAGTACCTTATGTCATTGAACAGACAAGCCGTGGCGAGAGATCCTACGACATTTATTCCAGATTATTAAAAGACAGGATTATTTTCCTGGGAGAAGAAGTCAACGACGTCAGCGCAAACCTGATTGTCGCACAGCTGCTCTTCCTTGAATCCGAGGATCCTGGAAAAGACATCCACCTGTATATCAACAGCCCGGGCGGCTCTGTAAGCGCCGGATGGGCAATTTACGACACCATGCACTATATTAAGTGTGATGTGTCCACCATCTGTATGGGAATGGCAGCCAGCATGGGCGCTTTCCTGTTAGCAGGAGGAACAAAAGGAAAAAGGATGGCTCTGCCGAATGCAGAGATCATGATTCACCAGCCGTCCGGCGGCGCACAGGGTCAGGCCAGCGATATCAAGATCGTGGCAGACAAGATCCTGGATACCAGACGGAAATTAAACCAGCATCTGGCAGCCAATACCGGCCAGCCGCTGGAGGTTATCGAAGTAGATACCGAGCGCGACCATTATATGAGCGCAGAGGAAGCGCTGGCTTATGGTCTGATTGACAAAGTAATTACCAGCCGATAAAAGAAAGGGGACGCCGGGAAGATTTCGCGGCATCCCCTTCCTGCGTGAAAGAAAAAATGCAGGAAATGATCATCGGCGGACCAGACAGAATGAGAGGCGCAGCCGGCGCCATTGGAGGAAAACATGGCAGGAAAATTCCAAGAGCATAAAGTAAGATGTTCTTTTTGTAATAAATCGGAAGATCAGGTACGCAAGCTGATTGCAGGACCAGAAGGGGTCTACATCTGTGACGGCTGTATTGAGATCTGCCAGGAAATCCTGGAAGAAGAGATGGTGGAGGACGATTATGAAATCGAAAGCCATGATGGCATCCATCTGTACAAACCCAGAGAGATCAAAGCATTTCTGGATGAGTATGTGATCGGCCAGGACGATGCAAAGAAGGCACTGGCCGTGGCAGTATACAATCACTATAAGCGGATTACGGCAGGAAAAAGTGTAGGCGGTGTAGAACTGCAGAAGAGCAACATTCTGATGCTTGGTCCCACCGGTTCCGGTAAGACACTGCTGGCGCAGACCCTGGCAAGACTTCTGAATGTACCGTTTGCGATTGCAGATGCCACTTCTCTGACGGAAGCTGGATATGTAGGTGAAGACGTAGAAAACATTCTTCTGAAGATCATTCAGGCTGCAGACAACGACATTGAGCGTGCAGAGTGCGGTATTATTTATATAGATGAGTTTGACAAAATCACCAGAAAATCAGAAAATGCATCCATTACCAGAGATGTATCCGGTGAAGGCGTACAGCAGGCACTGTTAAAGATTCTGGAAGGTACCGTGGCCAGCGTTCCGCCCCAGGGAGGAAGAAAACATCCCCACCAGGAGCTGCTCCAGATTGATACCACCAACATCCTGTTTATCTGCGGAGGTGCATTTGAGGGACTGGATAAGATCATAGAGACCAGACTGGATACCAAGGCTATTGGTTTTGGCGGTTCCATCACAGAAAAGAAAGAGCGGAATGTGGGAGAAGTGTTAAAACAGGCACTGCCCCAGGATTTCGTAAAATTTGGCATGATTCCGGAGATTATGGGACGTGTGCCGGTGGTCGTATCTTTGGATGAACTGGACAAAGAGACTCTGGTGCGGATCTTAAAAGAGCCGAAGAACGCCATCATCAAACAGTACCAGAAGATGTTTGAGTTAGACGGCGTGGATCTGGAATTTGAGGATGCAGCCATTGAAGCAGTGGCTGACAAGTCCTTAAAGAGAAAGACCGGAGCCAGAGGCCTGCGTGCTATCCTGGAAAAAGCCATGATGGATATGATGTATAACATTCCGTCTGAAGAAAATGTGGAAAGCTGTATTGTGACCGAAGATGTCATTGACGGGATCGGTGAACCGGTGATCGGTTATAAAGAAAAGGCCGTCGCCGGTACACGAAAGAAAAAGGGTTTTAAGGAAATTGAGGAAACTGCATGAATGAATTGATAAAGAATCTGCCAGTGGTGGCACTTCGGGGAATGACCATTCTTCCCACCATGGCAGTACACTTTGACATCAGCCGGGAGCGTTCCATCAAGGCAGTAGAGAAAGCCATGCTGGGAGACCAGAAGATCCTGGTCATCACCCAGAGAAATCCGGAGATCAATGAGCCGGAGATGGCGGATTTGTACCGCATCGGAACCATTGCCACGGTAAAACAGGTGATGAAGCTTCCGAAGAATATTTTCCGTGTCCTGGTAGAGGGAATTGAACGGGGTGAATTAACGGCGCTGGAGCTGGAAGACGGATATCTTTCCGGAGAAGTGATGAGCTTTGACGAGGAAGAGGAGAATGAGCCGGATACCAAGAGCCAGGAGGCCATGGTAAGAGGGCTGAAAGATATTTTTGCAGAGTATGCCCGGGTTCATCCCAAGATGTCAAAGGAAATGACAGCACAGATTCTGGAAATCCAGGATTTAAAGCAGCTGACAGATGAAATTTGTGTCAACATCCCCCTGTATTATGAGCAGAAGCAGCGGCTTCTGGAAGCGGCAGGGATTGGGGAGCGGTTTGATCTGCTCTGCGTGCTGCTTGCCAATGAAGTAGAGATTGCCCGGATTAAATCTGAGTTCCAGGCAAAAGTCAAAGAGCGCATTGACAAAAATCAAAAAGAATACATTCTCCGGGAACAGTTGAAGCTGATCCGGGAGGAGCTTGGAGAAGATACTTCCGTCAGCGATGCAGACCATTATATGGAGCAGGTGCAGGCACTGGACGCTGACGAGGAGGTCAAAGAAAAGATTACCAAAGAGATCAGCCGTTTTAAAAGCGTTGGAAACAATTCTGCAGAGAGCGGCGTGATCCGTGGTTACATTGAGACTCTTTTAGAGCTTCCATGGAATAAGGCTTCCAAGGACAACCAGGATCTGAAAAATGCCTGGGAGATTCTGGAAGAAGACCATTACGGCCTGGAAAAAGTAAAAGAGCGGGTTATGGAATTTTTGGCAGTCCGTACCCTGACGAAAAAAGGAGAGAGCCCGATCCTGTGTCTGGTAGGACCGCCGGGAACCGGAAAGACTTCCATTGCCCGATCCATTGCCAGAGCGCTGGAGAAGAAATATGTCCGGATTTCCTTAGGAGGCGTCCGGGATGAAGCAGAGATCCGGGGACACAGAAGAACCTACATCGGTGCCATGCCTGGACGGATTGCCAATGGAATGCGTCAGGCAGGTGTGAAAAATCCTTTGATGCTGTTGGACGAGATCGACAAAGTAAGCAGTGATTACAAAGGTGATACCTCTTCCGCTCTTCTGGAAGTGCTGGATTCGGAGCAGAACCACAAGTTTAGGGATCATTATGTAGAGATTCCAATGGATCTGTCAGAGGTTCTGTTTATTGCCACTGCCAATGATGTACAGACCATTCCCCGTCCCCTTCTGGACCGGATGGAGCTCATTGAAGTGTCCAGCTATACCGAAAATGAAAAGCTGCACATTGCAAAAGAGCATCTTCTGGAAAAACAGATTGAGGCAAACGGCCTTTCCGATCTTGCATTTTCCATTACAGACGGTGCCTTGAAGAAAACCATCAGCGCCTATACCAGAGAGGCTGGTGTGCGTTCCTTAGAACGCCGCTTAGGACAGATCTGCCGGAAGGCAGCCAGGGAATTTCTGGAAGAGAAAAAAGCCAGCATCAAGGTAACGGAAGGAAACTTGGAGCGTTATCTTGGAAGAGGACGTTACACCATCAACCGGCTCAATGAGCAGGATGAAGTGGGGATTGTCCGGGGGCTGGCATGGACCAGTGTGGGCGGCGATACTCTGGAGATTGAGGTCAATGTGATGCCTGGAAAGGGAGAAATCCTTCTCACAGGCCAGCTTGGGGATGTGATGAAAGAATCTGCCCAGGCCGGCATCAGCTATATCCGTTCTGTGAGCAGCCAGTATCACATTTCCGATACATTTTTTAAAGAGCATGACATTCATATCCACATTCCGGAAGGGGCAGTTCCCAAAGATGGACCATCTGCAGGCATTACCATGGCAGCGGCCATGCTGTCTGCCATCACGGAAATTCCGGTAAGGGCAGACATTGCCATGACCGGAGAGATTACCCTGCGGGGAAGAGTACTTCCCATTGGTGGCTTGAAAGAGAAGCTTCTGGCAGCCAAACAGGCCGGAATGCGTACTGTTTTAGTGCCTGCCAAGAATAAGCCGGATGTGGAAGAGATTTCCATGGAGATCCGGAAAGGGCTGGAGATTCTTTTTGTAGAACATATGGATCAGGTGCTGAAAGAAGCACTGGTTTCGGAGAAGGAAGGAAAGTAGGACCGATATGGTAATTAAAAACGTAGCTTTGGAAACGGTATGTGGAATTACCAGTACGCTGCCGAAAAATCCGCATCCGGAAGTGGCTTTTGCCGGAAAGTCCAACGTAGGGAAATCTTCTCTGATCAATGGACTGATGAACCGGAAAGCACTGGCCCGCACCAGTTCTTCCCCTGGAAAGACCCAGACCATCAATTTCTATAATGTGAATGATGCGGTGTATCTGACAGACCTTCCGGGATACGGATACGCCAAGGTTTCCCAGGCGGAGAAAGAGCAGTGGGGAACGCTGATTGAGAAGTATCTCCACGGCTCGAAGCAGCTGCGGGCCGTGTTTCTGCTGGTGGATATCCGCCATGAGCCCTCTGCCAATGACAGGCAGATGTATGAGTGGATCTGCCACAACGGATTTGAACCTATCATCATTGCCACCAAGCTGGACAAACTGAAACGCAGCCAGGTGGCAAAGGCAGTGAAGACGGTGAAGACCGGGCTGGGCGTACGGCCTGGAACCATTGTGATTCCCTTCTCTGCCGAGACCAAACAGGGCCGGGAGGAGATTTGGGCGCTGATTGATGAAATGATTGCAGAATAGGACGCGTCTGCTCTGTCAATTTTCCCTTGACAAGAGAGGGAAAATTGACTATGATAGGCACATATCGCAAAGGTGATGAAAAAGAGGAGTACCTCTGCGGCCCCATCAGAGAGGACGGTTCGAAGGCTGAAAGGCTGTCCGGGAAGGCACAGGGAGAAGGTAGCTTTTGAACCGGAAGGCAGAACCGTGATGCTGCGTCAGGCAGCAGCCCAGTAAGCTTTCCCGTCCTATCCACGTTACAGGATTGCAGAGATATCAGTAAAAACAGGACGTTTTACTGACAAGACAAGGTGGTACCGCGAGACATTCGCCCTTCATGCACAGTACGTGTATGGAGGCTTTTTTATTTCACAGAACTGCCCACGCTGGGCACAGCCGTAAAGGAATCAGCACAGCGCGTCCACCTGCCGAAAATATCAGAGATACAGAGTAACAACAGATCACAAGGAGGAAACCATGAGCAAAGAACTTGCCAAAACCTACGATCCCAAAGGTATTGAGGATCGTCTTTATCAGAAATGGCTGGACAACAAATATTTCCATGCCGAAGTAGACCGCAGCAAAAAACCATTCACCATCGTAATGCCCCCGCCAAATGTTACCGGCCAGCTGCATATGGGCCACGCTCTGGACAACACCATGCAGGACATCCTGATCCGTTACAAGAGAATGCAGGGTTACGAAGCTTTATGGCAGCCAGGTACGGATCATGCAGCCATCGCTACCGAAGTAAAAGTCATTGCCAAGCTGAAAGAGCAGGGCATTGAAAAAGAGGACATCGGCCGTGAAGAATTCTTAAAACATGCCTGGGCATGGAAAGACGAGTACGGTTCCAGAATCATCAACCAGCTGAAAAAACTGGGCGCTTCCGCAGACTGGGACAGAGAGCGTTTCACCATGGATGAAGGCTGTTCCAAAGCAGTGGAAGAAGTCTTCATGCGTCTGTACAAAAAAGGCTTTATCTACAAAGGTTCCCGGATCATCAACTGGTGCCCGGTATGCCAGACCTCCATTTCTGATGCAGAAGTAGAACATGTAGACCAGGAAGGCCATTTCTGGCACATCAACTACCCCATCGTAGGAGAAGAAGGCAAATTCGTAGAGATCGCCACTACCCGTCCGGAGACCTTGCTTGGAGATACCGCCGTAGCAGTCAATCCGGAGGATGAGCGCTACAAACACCTGATCGGTAAAATGCTGAAGCTTCCGCTGACAGACCGGGAGATTCCGGTAATTGCAGATGCTTATGTAGACAAAGAATTTGGAACAGGCTGCGTAAAGATCACACCGGCTCACGACCCCAACGACTTTGAAGTAGGAAAACGCCACAATCTTCCGGAAATCAACATTTTAAAGGATGACGGAACCATCAACGAAAAAGGTGGAAAATACGCTGGTATGGACCGCTACGAAGCCAGAAAAGCCATGGTGGCAGAACTGGATGCACAGGGACTGCTGGTAAAAGTGGTTCCCCACACCCACAGCGTTGGAACCCACGACCGCTGCCATACCACGGTCGAGCCCATGATCAAACAGCAGTGGTTTGTAAAAATGGAAGAGATGGCAAAACCAGCCATTGAAGCCCTGAAAAAAGGTGACTTAAACTTTGTACCCGACCGTTTTGACAAAACATATCTGAACTGGCTTGAAAACATCCATGACTGGTGTATTTCCAGACAGCTGTGGTGGGGACACCGGATTCCGGCTTATTACTGTGACGACTGCGGCGAAATCGTAGTTGCCAAAGAAATGCCGGAAAAATGCCCGAAATGCGGATGCACCCATCTGACTCAGGACCCGGATACCCTGGATACCTGGTTCTCCTCCGCACTGTGGCCTTTCTCCACCCTTGGATGGCCGGACAAAACACCGGAGCTGGAGTATTTCTACCCTACAGACGTGCTGGTAACCGGATACGACATCATCTTCTTCTGGGTTATTCGTATGGTATTCTCAGCTTTAGAGCAGACCGGCGAGGTTCCCTTCCATCACGTACTGATTCACGGCCTGGTAAGAGACTCCCTTGGAAGAAAGATGAGCAAATCTCTGGGTAATGGAATCGATCCTCTGGAGATCATTGACCAGTACGGAGCAGATGCCCTGCGTCTGACTTTGATGACCGGAAATGCACCGGGCAACGACATGCGTTTCTATATGGAGCGTGTGGAAGCCAGCAGAAATTTTGCAAATAAAGTATGGAATGCTTCCCGGTTTATTATGATGAACCTGGAAAAAGCAGAAGTTCCGGAAACTATCGACACCAAAGACCTGACAGGCGCTGACAAGTGGATTCTCTCCAAAGTCAACACTCTGGCAAAAGAAGTTACCGATCTGCTGGATAAATACGAGCTGGGCATTGCCGTACAGAAAGTGTACGACTTTATCTGGGAGGAGTTCTGCGACTGGTACATCGAGATGGTGAAACCCCGTCTGTACAGCGAAACTGATACCACAAAGGCAGCAGCCCTGTGGACTTTAAAGACGGTACTTGGAAATGCATTGAAACTTCTGCATCCTTATATGCCGTTTATCACCGAAGAAATTTACTGCACTCTGTGTCCGGAAGAAGAGTCCATTATGATTTCGAAATGGCCGGAGTACACAGAGGAGTGGAACTTCCAGAAAGAAGAGCAGGAAGTAGAGACTATCAAAGAGGCAGTCCGTGCAATCCGAAATGTCCGCACCGGCATGAACGTTCCGCCAAGCAAAAAGGCACAGGTTTATGTAGTTTCCGAGGATGAAGAAGTGCGCGGCATTTTCGAAAACGGCAGAATCTTCTTTGCAACCTTAGGCTATGCCAGCGAAGTTCACGTACAGGCAGACAAGGCAGGCATTGGAGAAGATGCAGTTTCTGCAGTGATCCACAAAGCAGTCATCTACATGCCTTTTGCAGAGCTGGTAGATATTGAGAAAGAGATCGAGCGTCTGAAAAAAGAGGAAGAACGTCTTACAAAAGAACTGGCCAGAGTCAATGGGATGCTGGGCAATGAAAAGTTTGTAAGCCGTGCGCCCCAGGCAAAGATCGATGAAGAAAAAGGCAAACTGAAAAAATATAGTGAAATGATGGAGCAGGTGAAAGAACGTCTGGCACAGCTCCAGAAATAAAACAGAGGATGAGAAGAGGGCGGAAGAGGTTCCGCTCTCTTTTTTACTAGGAAAGTCCTGCGGGAGCGCCAAAAGCGCGCAGCAGCTGACTTTCCTATATGGTGGTGCCGCCATCAAGCGGCATGTCAGTTTAGAAAAGGAGGCAGGTATGTCATCACTGCAGCTGATTCTTGGAAATGCAGGAAGTGGAAAAACACGGCTGCTTTACGAAACCATCATCCGGGAATCCTTAGAGTCTCCGAAAAAGCAGTTTCTGGTCATTGTTCCGGAACAGTTTACCCTCCAGACTCAGAAAGAACTGGTGGGACTCCATCCCGCCCACGGCATCCGGAATATTGATGCTATCAGCTTCAAGCGTCTTGCATGGCGGATTTTTGAGGAGACCGGAGTTGGAAAACAGAAGGTCTTAGAGGAAACTGGAAAAAATCTTCTGCTTCGGAAAGTGGCCCAGGAAAAGAAAGACCAGTTAAAAGTGCTGGGAGGAAACATGAAAAAACAGGGCTTTTTAACCCAGGTGAAATCCATGATTTCCGAGCTGACCCAGTACGACATTTCTCCGGGAATGCTGGGAGAACTGCTGGTAGGCCAGAAAATGCGCCCTTCCCTCTATTACAAAATGGAAGATGTCCAGATTCTCTACGAAGGATTTGAAAAACGTCTTCATGAAGGCTATGTGGCATCCGAGGAGCTTTTGGAAGTGCTGGCGGACAATGTGGAAAAATCTCGGATTTTAAAAGGGGCAGTTCTTGCCCTGGACGGATTTACAGGGTTTACGCCGATTCAGATGAAGCTCCTGGAAAAGCTTCTGAAGGTAACAGAAAAGGTGTATCTCACCGTCACCATTGACATTCGGGAGGAGCTTTACCGGGTAGGTCCCATGCACGAACTGTTTTATTTAAGCAGGAAAACTATTCACAGTATGATGCAGCTGGCAGAGAAAACAGGATGTGAAATAAAAGAGCCCATTCTTGCCGGAAATCAGAAAAAGGGAAGTGCCACGGGGGCTCCTGCCCTGAAATTTTTGGAACAGCACCTTTACCGCAGCGGAAAATACGCAAGAGGAGTGTACCAAACCATACCGGAGGAAATTTCCCTGCACACAGCAGGAAATCCGGGAAAAGAGGCAGAGTTTGCAGCCAGGACCATCTGGAGGCTGGCCAGGGAGAAAGGCTGGCATTACGGGGAAATGGCTGTGATTGCCGGAGATTTAAAAACCTATGCCAATCCTGTGCGTCGGGCATTTGCCAGGTATGAAATCCCAGTTTTCGTGGATGAAACCAGAAAAATCCTGTTAAATCCAGCATTGGAATTTATCAAAGCCTCCTTAGAAACAGCAAGACAGAATTACTCCAGGGAGAGCGTCATGCGTTTCATCCGCACGGGAATTCTGAATCTGACAGCCAAAGAGATGGACCTGACGGAAAATTATTTACGGGCAGCAGGCATCCGGGGAAAATCAAAATGGGAAAAGCCATGGGAGAGAACTACCAAACAGATCCAGGAAGAAGAGCTGGCCGTGTGTGAAGGAGTCAGGGCGTTTCTGGCAGAAAAACTGGTTCCTTTTACAGAAACCATGAAAAAGAAGGGCCAGACAGCCAGAGCTTTCACGGAGTGCCTGTATGATTTCCTGGTGGAATGCCGGATGCAGGAGGTGCTGTCTGCAAGAGAACAGGCACTGGAAGAATCAGGAGATTTGGACAGGGCAAAAGAATACCACCAGATTTACGGAATCATTCTGGAGCTTTTGGATAAAGTGGTGGAGCTTCTTGGAGAAGAAGAGATCACCCTGGAAGAATACGAACAGATTCTAGAGGCGGGATTTGAGGAAGCCAAAGCAGGCATGATTCCGCCGGAGCCAGACCGGGTCATGGTAGGAGACCTGGAGCGGAGCCGTTTAAAAAACATCAAAGTGCTGTTTTTTATCGGCTTAAATGACGGCCTGGTACCAGCTGGTGGGGGAGGCGGGGGCTTCCTTACCGACCAGGAGAGGGAAGTCCTGACAAGTACGGGAGCAAATCTTGCCCCGGGAATGCGGGAGACCAGCTATATTCAGCGGTTTTACCTGTACATGCAGCTGAGCCGTCCAACAGAGCGGCTGTATTTGTGCTGGGCAAAAGCAGGGGCGGACGGAACCCCTCTGCGTCCATCCGGTGTGGCAGGGCGGATCCGGAAACTTTTTCCAAAGCTTTCTGTAATTGATGAAGACCACGCCAGGGATTTGACACGGCAGATCACAGGAGCAGAAAATGCACTGCCCTATCTTACCGAATGCCTGCCAAGGCTTTTGGAAAAAGAAGCAGGGGCAGAGGAAGAAGCTCTGTTTGACTGGTTTCTGCATCAGCCACAGTACAGGGAAAAGATCCAGACTCTGGTAAAGGCGGCCACTCAGACCCGCCGGGAAACTGGCCTTGGACGGCAGGTAGCCCAGGCACTTTACGGCCAGAACCTGGAAAACAGCGTAAGCCGCCTGGAGCGGTATGCCGCCTGTGCCTATGCCCATTTTCTTATGTACGGCCTGCAGTTAAAAGAGCGGGAAGAATTTGTTTTTCAGCCGGTGGACATGGGAAATATTTTCCACAGTGTCCTGGAAAAATTTGCAAGAAAACTGACCGCTGCCGGATATGACTGGTTTCATGTGCCAAGAGAAGTCCAGGAAAGCCTGACAAAAGCCTGTGTGAAGGAGGCTGTGGAAGAATATGGAGGAGAACTGCTCCACAGCACGGCCAGAAGCGAATATTCCATCCGCCGGATGGAGCGGATGATGCTGCGGACGGTGTGGGCCATCTGCCTTCAGGTACAGCAGGGCGGTTTTGTTCCCTCCAATTTTGAAGTGCCGTTTTCCACAGCGGAGCTTTCGGCAGTGAATCTGCAGCTGGAAGGGACGGACACCATGAGGCTGCGGGGGCGCATTGACCGGATTGATGTGTGTGAAGATAAGGATCAGGTGTATGTAAAGGTCGTTGACTACAAGTCCGGCAGCACGGAATTTGACCTGGCAGCCATGTATTATGGCCTGCAGCTGCAGCTGGTGGTGTACTTAAATGCAGCCATGGAGCTGGAAGGAAGAATCCGGCCGGAAAAAGAAATCGTACCGGCAGGCATTTTTTATTATCACATCAAAGATCCCATGCTGGAAGCGTCCGTAAAATCCGATCTGGGTGATCTGGAGCAGAAGATTTTAAAAGAACTGCGCCCGGATGGCCTGGTAAACCGGGACCCTGGAGTGATTGAGAAGCTGGATCACCATATCGAAAAGGATTCTGCAGTGATTCCGGTGAGCATCAACAAGGACGGCAGCCTTTCCAAAACATCGAAAGCGGCGGATAAAGGGCAGTTTCGTGCCATGTCCGGGTTTGTCCGCAGAAAGCTTGGAGAGCTTGGAAAAGAGATTCTGGAAGGGCGCACGGAAATGGATCCCTATGAGCGGGGAAACAAAAAGGCCTGCGATTACTGTCCCTACCGGGAAATCTGCTGCTTTGACCCTAAAATTCCCGGAAATCATTACCGGCGGTTAAAGGAACTGAAAGCAGAAGAGATTTTTATGAGAATGGAGGAGGAAGATCATGGGTATGACCTGGACACCTGAACAGAAGGCAGTCATTGACCTGCGGGAGCGGAATATCCTGGTTTCGGCGGCAGCCGGTTCCGGAAAGACGGCCGTTCTGGTGGAGCGGATTGTAGGGATGCTGACGGATGCCGCACATCCCATTGACATTGACCAGCTTCTGGTGGTGACCTTTACCAAGGCGGCAGCCGGGGAAATGCGGGAGCGGATTGGCCGTGCCATTGACGGCCTTCTGGAAAAAAATCCGGAGGACGAGCATCTGATGCGACAGCAGACTCTGATCTACAATGCCCAGATTACCACCATCGACAGCTTCTGCAACGACATTCTTCACAATTATTTTCATCTCATCGGTCTGGATCCGGATTACCGGGTGGCAGATGAAGGCGAACAAAAGCTCTTAAAAGCAGATGTGATGGAGGCTCTCCTGGAAGAAAAATTTGCTCAGGATTCCAAAGAATTTCAGCAGTTTGTGGATTCCTATGCGGTGGGAAGAGACGACAAAGAGCTGGGAAATTACATTCTCCGTCTGTATGAATTTTCCATGAGCCATCCCTGGCCGGAGGAGTGGCTGAAAAGCTGTCTAACGCCCTATGAAGCGGGAAGTGTGGAAGAAATGCTGGCAAGCCCCTGGGCATCAGAGCTTATGGGGATGATCCGAAAGACCCTTCAGGATGTGAAAAAGATGGCTGAAAAAGCCCTGGAGATATGCTATGAGGCAGGAGGCCCCTGGATGTACGGGGAGGCCCTGGAAAGCGATGCCGATCTGGTAGCCCAGTATCTCCGGTGTGAAAATTATGAGGAGCTCGGCCGGGCATTTTCTGGAAGAGGAAAATATGCCGTCCTTTCCAGAAAAAAAGATGAAACTGTGCTGGATGAAAAACGAGAGCTGGTGAAACAGATCCGCGACCAGATGAAAAAGCGGCTGGAGGGTCTGGAAAAACAGTATTTTACCAGCGGTGCCAAAGAACAGTATGAGCTTTTGACGGGAAGCCAGGAAAATGTCCGAATGCTGGTGGAGCTTGCCATTGCCTTTTCCAGGCGCTACCAGGAAGCCAAGCGGGAAAAAAATCTTCTGGATTTTCCGGATATGGAACATCTGGCACTGGAAATTCTTACCCAGAGAACCGAAGAAGGGCTTGTGCAGACGGAAGCAGCCAAAGAGCTGGCCCTTCGGTATGAAGAGATCATGATTGACGAGTACCAGGACAGCAACGAGGTGCAGGAGCTGATTCTCACCAGTATTTCCGGAGCAGGCCGGGGAAAGAAAAATATTTTCATGGTGGGGGATGTGAAACAGAGCATTTACCGGTTCCGCATGGCAAGGCCGGAGCTGTTTATGGAGAAATACCAGAAGTATTCTACCCAGGATGGGGAGGAACAGCGCATTGACCTGCACAAAAATTTCCGAAGCAGGGAAGAAGTATTAACAGGCGCAAATAAATTGTTTTCCTGCCTGATGACCCGGCGGATGGGAGGCATCGTCTATGATGAGGATGCTGCCTTAAATCCAGGGGCAGAATATCCCGAAACTCATGGAGAAAACCGGTCAGAGCTGCTGCTGCTGGATCTGGAAGAAGACCCAGAAGGGGCGGCAGAGGCGGAAGAAAATGAGCGGGAACTGGAAGCCAGGATGGTGGGAACGAAGATTCTGGAAATGGTGGGGAAGCAGGAAGTCTACGACAAAGAGACCGGAGGAATGCGGAAAGCCCGGTTCGGGGATGTGGTGATTCTTCTTCGAACCATAAGCGGCTGGGCAGAAAGCTTTTTAAAAGTGCTTCATACCATGGGAATTCCCGGCTACACCGGAACCAGAACCGGGTATTTTTCCTCTGTGGAAATCCAGACCGTTCTGTCTTTCTTAAAAATCCTGGACAATCCCAGGCAGGACATTGCACTGACTGCTGTGCTGGCGTCTCCCATTGGGAATTTCTCTTCCAGGGAACTGGCGCTGGTAAAAAGCAGCGGAGCAGAGGGAGATTTTTATACGGTATGCCAAAGTTATCTGGACCAGGGAACGGATGAGAAGCTGAAGGAAAAGCTGATGGCATTTTTTGATATGCTGGATGAGTTCCGCTCCTGGGTGCCCTACCTTCCCATGCATGAACTTTTATGGCGGATTTTCGACCGCACCGGCTATGCTGATTATGCGGCAGCCATGCCGGGAGGAGAGCAGAGAACGGCAAACTTGCGGATGCTAGAGGAAAAGGCGGCTGCTTATGAGGAGACCAGCTACCGGGGTCTTTACAATTTTGTCCGGTATATTGAAAATTTGAGAAAAGCAGAAATTGATTACGGAGAGGCAAACATCGGCGGGGAAGAAGCAGATACTGTGAACATTATGAGTATCCACAAAAGCAAGGGGCTGGAATTTCCCATTGTCTTTGTGTGCGGCCTTCACAAAAGCTTCAACCGGATGGATGTGCGCAGCCGGGTGATCCTGCATCCGGATCTGGGGCTTGGGTGTGATTACACGGACCCGGTGCTGCGGGTGCGCATTCCTCTTCTGATGAAGCGCTTTCTGCAGAAAAAAACGGATGAGGACAACCTTTCCGAGGAGCTTCGGGTACTGTATGTGGCTCTCACAAGAGCAAAAGAAAAGCTGATTCTCACGGGGGTTTTGAAAAGAACGGAAAAGAAACTGAGCCTGTGGAACCAGAATGCACCGGATGAGGAAGGACTTTCCTATACGGCACTTTCCGGGGCGGAAAACTGTCTGGACTGGATTATGCCGGTGGTGCTTTCCAATCCAAACGGGCCCTTTGACCTTCAGTTTGTGACCATCGAAGGCCTGGTAAAAGAAGAAGTGAAAGGCCAGGTAAGCCTGCAGATGGCAGGAGAGAGGCTGCTGAAACGAAAGACCGAAGAGGAAGAAGCACCGGTAAAACAGGCCAGAGAGGAAATAGAACGGCTGTTTTCCTGGAAATATCCTTTTGAAGCCGGAAGAAAAAGCGGCGGCCAGCTTACTGTGTCGGAGCTGAAAAAAATGGGTATGGAGGAAGAAGAGGCAGGAACGGTTCTGATTGACGTCCCGCCGGAGCCCTTGATTCCTGCATTCCGGAAAAAGGACATCCCGGCGAAAGGGGCGGCCCTTGGAACCATATACCACAAAATCCTGGAAAAACTGGATTATGGACAGGTACTAAACCGCCCCCAGATCCAGGCGCAGATTCAGACTCTGAAAATTCAGGGATTTCTCACAGAAGAAGAGGAGACTTCTGTGGACTGCGGAATGATTCTTCGGTTTGTGCGCTCCAGCCTGGGGCGCAGAATGAAAGATGCCTTCCTGAAAGAAAGCCTTTACCGGGAACAGCCCTTTATCATCGGAGTTCCGGCAAAGGAGATTAAGGCAGAGTGGAACAGTGAAGAACTGGTGTTGGTGCAGGGAATCATTGACGTGTGGTTTGAAGAGGAAGACGGATTGGTGCTGGCAGACTACAAGACAGATTACACCACCGATCCTTCCGGAGAAGAACTGGTGCAGAAGTACAAAACACAGCTGGAATATTACCGGAAGGCCTTATCCCAGGTGACGGGAAAGCCGGTGAAAGAAGCATGGATCTATTCGTTCTGGCTTGGAAAAGCCATTTCCGTTAGAATGCTTTCAGAAAAGGTTAAGGAAACAGGCGTTGAAATTTCTGGAAGATGAGTCTATACTGGAAACGATATGCGAAACATTCAGTAAAGGTAAATGGTGAAAACGTATGACAGAACAGATCAGAAAACTTTATCGGAACCAGGGCGTACGCTACATTTTCTTCGGCGGCTGCACCACCCTGGTGAACCTGGTAACTTATGCCTGCGTCCGCAGACTTCTTGGAATGGACATTACTGCGGCAGGGTTTGTGTCTGTGGCCACAGCGATTTTGTTTGCTTATGTGGTCAATAAACTCTTTGTATTTGAAAGCAGGACATCGGGCATCAAAGCACTCCTGATAGAATTTGCCCAGTTTGTGGGCGCCCGGTTTTTGACCATGCTTATTGAAGTTTTTGGAGTGCTGATGCTCCACGATGTGTGGAAAATGAATGATATGGCGGCCAAGCTGGTGATTCAGGTGGTGGTCATGGTGGTGAATTACATTTTCAGCAAGCTGTATGTATTTAAAGAAAAGACTGGAAAAAACGGGGAGAAAGACCGGAAGAGACGAAATGGAATTCTTGCCCTGTGCTTTTTTATTCCGGCAGTCACCATGGGTGTGGCTTTTGCTTTGAACGGCGTCTTTCCATTTGGAGACAGGGGTGTGCTGATCATTGATTCCCTCCATCAGTACCTGCCCTTTTTTACAGAGTTTCATGAAAAGCTGGCAAACAACGAGACGCTTCTCTATTCCTTTGGAGGAGGCCTTGGCTTTAATTTCTGGGCTACCTTTGCTTATTATCTGGCAAGTCCCTTAAACCTCATCGTCACCTTCTTTCCAAAGAGTGAGATGATGGATGTGATGGCCCTTCTCATTGTGCTGCGCATTGGTCTGTGCGGACTGACTTTTGGCTGGTACATGCTGGAAAAGAAACAGTACAAAAACGGGCTTCCGGTGATGTTTGCCTGTATGTATGCCTTAAGCAGCTTTATCATCGGATACTATTTCAACCTGATGTGGCTGGACAGCATTGCCATGCTTCCCCTGGTGATGTGCGGAATTGAACGGATTGTGGACGGAAAAAGCGGACGCTTATTTGGACTGTCCCTGTTTTACGGCCTGTACTGCAACTACTACATCGGTTTTATGCTCTGCCTGTTTTCCTGCCTGTATTTCCTGGTGATATGGATCGGAGCAAAAAAAATCAGTGCAAAAAGCATCTGGAAATCCTGCCTGACCTTTGGCTGGTATGCCCTTTTGGCAGGAGGCATGGCAGCAGTGGTGCTGGTGCCTGCATTTGCAGGACTTGCCACCACAGAGTCTGCAGAGGGCAGCTTCCCGTCCACCTGGAAGCTCTTTGTGCAGAACTTATCCCAGCTGACCAGCCAGTTTGCTTTTGTGGAGCCCATCACCATCGCAGACAATCAGATTGGAGTCAATGCTTTCTGCGGTGTTGTGACCATGATTATGGGCTGCCTGTATGTACTGGACAAGCGTTTGTCTTTGCGGGAACGCCTTTCCAAGCTGGCCCTTCTGCTGTTTTTGTATGCCAGCTTTGATGTGAATGTGCTGAATTATATCTGGCATGGCTTCCATGTCCAGAACGGACTGCCCAACCGTTTTGCATTCATTTATATTGCCATGCTTTTGGTGATGATGGCAGACGTGCTTCCCCATATCCGGAAAATGGACTGGGTGCGCTTAGCAGCAGGCATTGCCCTTCCAGTGGGTTTTGCAGCCTATGCTTGGAAAACCGGACTTGGAGAGCGGGAAGCGTATGTGTACCTGGCAACTCTGGTACAGCTGGCTGTCTATGGCCTGGTGCTTTTGATTTACCGGGCAAGGGCTCTTGGAAAACGCTCTTTTGTGGCGTTTTTAAGTGTGTTTGTCACAGCGGAAATGGCAGTGACAGCAGTTTATGGAGTATTCTGCAATGGAACCGTAAGCCGGCAGACCTACCTGGATGACCAGAAAGCCTACGGAATCCTGATGGAAGAGCAGGGTGCTTCCGGATTTTTCCGAAGCGACATTGACAGTACCAGAATGCGTAACTGCAACATGTTTATGGGAGCAGACGGCGTGGTGCTGTTTTCTTCCACCATGCCGGCGGCCACCGTGGATCTGTGCAAGGCCCTTGGCATGGAAGCCAGAACCAACAAGAACGGCTACAGCGGCCTGACCAAACTGGTAAACGACCTGTTTGGGGTAAAATACGTGGTTTCCAGGAATACCAATTCTGAGCATCTGTATCAGATGGACCGGGCAGGCTATGTGACGCCTCTTGCCATGTACGAAAACGACGGAGCCCTGTCCCTTGGCTATATGGTCAATTCGGCAGTGAAAGACTGGGATATTTCTGTGGGAAATTATCTGGAGGTTCAGGATTCTTTTATCCAGCTGGCCACAGGAGAAGAGGCAATTTCTTCCTGGAGCCAGGAAATTTCCATGGAAGACGGCGGAGAATACACCATTGACCTTCCGGCAGGAAAGCAGGTATATCTGGCGGTAAGCTCATCGGTGAAAGAACTGTCCATCACCACGCCGGATTATTCCAGAACCATTGACAATTACAACAATCATCTCTTTGACTTAGGCTGCTTTGATACGAATGAGACAGCTACGGTCAGCTGTGTGTTCAAAGATAATCAGACAGGACCGGTGAAAGCGGACGTGTATGTCTGCGATGACGCTGCCTACCAGAAAGTGCACGAAAAACTGGCAGAAAACCAGCTGGAAATTTCCACTTTCCGGGATGAACATATTAAAGGAAGTATTACAGCGAAGACAGACGGCACCATGATGTTAAGTCTGCCTTATGATACAGGCTGGACCATCCGGGTAGATGGGGAAAAAGCAGAGACCTTCCGGATCGGAGGAGCACTGACCGGAGTGGATTTAAGTGCCGGGACACATACCATTACCATGGACTATACTCCGGCAGGACTCATACCGGGCACCATTCTCACACTGCTGTGTGTGGCGCTGTATGTCCTGTCAGGCATGATAGAAAAGAAGAAAGAGGAACAGGAGAAAAAGACCATGAAAGAAGAGACAGAATTTGCATTCTCGAAGAAATCACAGATGTTTGAGGCAGGCATTTTTGCTATTTTAAATGAAAAGAAAAATGAGCTGACTGCCAAAGGACAGAAAGTATACAATTTATCCGTAGGCACCCCGGATTTCAAGACAGCACCCCACATTATGGAAGCTGCCGCAAAAGCATGTGAAGATCCGGAAAACTACAAATATGCCCTGACAGACCGTCCGGTACTGTTACATGCAGTTCAGGATTTTTATAAGAAACGCTTTGGTGTGGACATTGAAACCGATGAGATCATGACCATTAATGGTTCCCAGGAAGGCATGGCCCATTTTGCCCTGGCCGTGTGTGATCCTGGCGACCTGGTACTGGTTCCCAATCCCGGCTATCCGATTTTCAGCATTGGTCCATCTCTGTGTGATGCGAAAACCTGGGCTTATCCGCTGAAAAAAGAAAACGGCTATCTGCCCAAGCTGGATGAAATTCCGGAGGACATTGCAAAACAGGCAAAATACATGGTGGTTTCTTACCCCTTAAATCCGGTGTGTGCGGTTGCAAACGATGCCTTTTATGAAAAGCTGATTGCTTTTGCAAAAAAATATAAGATCATCATTCTGCATGATAATGCATATTCTGATATTATTTACGGAAGCAGAAAGGGCGGTTCCTTCCTTTCTTATCCGGGAGCTAAAGAAGTGGGTGTGGAGTTCTATTCTCTGTCAAAATCCTACAATTTGACCGGCGCCAGAATATCCTTTGTCATCGGAAACCGGAAAATCGTGGAGACCTTCCGCAATGTACGATCCCAGTTTGACTACGGAATGTTCCTTCCTCTGCAGTATGCAGCAGCGGCAGCTCTTACCGGCCCCCAGGACGCAGTAGAAGAGCAGTGTAAAGAATACGAAAGACGAATGAAAGCCCTGTGCCAGGGACTGCGGGACATCGGCTGGAATGTGCCGGACAGCAAAGGAACGATGTTTGTGTGGGCCCCTATTCCGTCCGGATTTGAAAGCTCCGAGGAATTCTGTATGGAGCTGGTAGAGCGAAGCGGCGTGCTGTGTACACCTGGCAGCAGCTTTGGAAGCCTGGGAGAAGGCTTTGTGCGGTTTGCCCTGGTGCTTCCGGCAGAAGAAATGAAAGATGTGGTAAAAGCCATTGCAGACAGCGGCATTTTAAAAGAGTGACCGTCGGAAAAAAAGGCGTGTTTGAAAAAGGGTTGCGGAAAAAGCGGTTCTATTGTATGATAAGAACCATGAATGGAAGCCAATTTAATAGAAAAGCAGGTAAAAGAATTGAATCAGAAATTTTGGGAAAAGCTCTGCGCCATTGCAGGCAGTGACAATGTGCTGGCGGATGAGCCCATGAAAAATCATACAACGTTCCGTATTGGCGGACCGGCAGATTATTTTGTCAAGCCCCACAGCAAAGAAGAGATTGCAGGCGTGTTAAGAACCTGCCGGGAGTATGCCATTCCCTACTTTATTCTGGGAAACGGAAGCAATCTTCTGGTGGGAGATCTGGGATACCGGGGAGTGGTGGTCCAGATTTTCAAAAACTACTGTGACATGGAAGCAGACGGCACTGACTTAAAAGTACAGGCAGGCGCTCTGATGTCCAGAGTTTCCAGAAAAGCGCTGGAACAGGATCTTGCCGGGATGGAGTTCGCTTCCGGAATCCCTGGAACCATTGGCGGTGCAGTTTTTATGAATGCAGGCGCCTATGGCAGTGAAATGAAAGATGTATTAAAAGAAGTGACTGTCCTGGATGACCAGCTTGCGCTTCGGACCATTTCGGTCGAAGAATTGCAGCTGGGATACCGAACCAGCAGTGTGGCCAAAAATGGATGGCTGGTGCTGGAGGCTGTGCTGTCTTTGAAAAAGGGAGACCACGCAGCGATTCAGCGGTACATGGATGAATTAAAAGAAAAACGGGTATCCAGGCAGCCCCTGGAGTATCCAAGCGCAGGCAGCACCTTTAAGCGCCCGGAAGGCTTTTTTGCCGGGAAGCTGGTGATGGACGCCGGACTTGCCGGATTTTCTGTGGGTGGCGCCCAGGTATCCGAAAAGCACTGCGGATTTGTGATTAATAAAGGAAATGCTACGGCAAAAGAGGTAAGAGAACTGATGAAACAGGTTTCAGACAGAGTGTACGAAAAATTTGAAGTCCGTCTGGAACCGGAAGTACGTCTGCTGGGAGAGTTTGCATGAGATTTGTGATTATCACAGGCATGTCAGGCGCTGGCAAATCCACCGCCCTGAAAATGCTGGAAGATATGGGATATTTCTGTGTAGATAACCTGCCCATTGCTCTGCTTGGCAAGTTTGCAGAGCTGGCAGGAGCTCCGGGAGGAGAGATTAACAAAGTAGCGCTGGGCGTGGATATCCGCAGCGGCCAGGCACTTGGAGAACTGGAAACAGAACTGGAAAAGCTGGCGATAAAAGGACTTTCCTATGAGATCCTTTTCCTGGATGCATCGGACAGCGTTCTAGTAAAACGCTACAAAGAAACCAGGCGCAGTCACCCCCTGGCAAAAGGCGGAAGGGTGGACAAAGGCATCCAGGAAGAACGGGAGAAGCTTGCGTTTTTAAAAAAGCACGCAGATTACATTCTGGATACCAGCCAGCTCCTTACCAGGGAGTTAAACCAGGAGCTGGATAAGATTTTTATGCAGAACCAGGAGTTTAAGAACCTGATGATCACGGTTTTGTCCTTCGGATTCAAATACGGGATTCCCCAGGACTGTGATCTGGTGTTTGATGTGCGTTTCCTGCCCAATCCGTTTTATGTGGATGATTTAAAACAGAAAACAGGAAACGACAAGGAAGTTCAGGATTATGTCATGGGATTTGAAGTCTCCCATGTATTTTTAAACAAACTCACCGATATGCTGGAATTTCTGATTCCCAATTACGTTCTGGAAGGAAAAAACCAGCTGGTCATCGGCGTTGGCTGTACAGGGGGAAAACATCGGTCTGTCACCCTGGCAAACCGGCTGTATGAGGCATTAAACGGCCAGAAAGAATACGGCGTCCGCTTAGAGCATCGGGATATCCGGAAGTAGGCGCTAGACAGGAGATGAGACGATGTCATTTTCCAGTGAAGTAAAAGAAGAACTTTCCCGGCAGATCAGTACTGCCAGGCACTGCCAGATCGCGGAAATCGCAGCGATTATCAGCATGTGCGGCGGTGTGTCCATCTCCGCTGAAAATCAATACAGCTTAAAGATTCATACGGAAAATATTTCTGTTGCGAGAAAATACTTTACATTGTTAAAGAAAACCTTTAATATAAATACGGAAGTATCCATCCGGCAGAGCACCGGACCAAGAAAAAGCCGGATTTACAGCGTCCTGCTAAAAGACCATGAGGAGTCTCTGCGGGTGCTGCAGGCGGCAAAGCTTTTGGATGCAGACATGGAGATCCGGGAAAATTTTTCCATGGCGGACAACCTGGTGATCCAGCGTTCCTGCTGCAGAAGAGCCTTTATCCGGGGAGCGTTTCTGGCGGCTGGATCCATCAGTGATCCAAAGAAATCCTACCATTTTGAAATTGTCTGTACCAGCGAAGAAAAAGCCAGACAGCTGATCTTAATCATCAACTCTTTTGATATGGATGCAAAAATGGTATTGCGAAAAAAATATTTTGTGGTATATTTGAAGGAGGGCGCGCAGATCGTCGATCTGCTGAATATAATGGAAGCCCATGTGGCGCTGATGAACCTGGAGAATGTCCGGATTTTAAAAGAAATGCGGAATTCTGTAAATAGACAGGTGAACTGTGAAACAGCCAACATCCACAAGACTGTAAATGCAGCAGTTAAGCAGATAGAGGATATTCGTTATATCGAAAAAACCATAGGGTTTGAACAGCTTTCAGAAGGCCTGGAGGAAATTGCAAGATTAAGGCTGGAACAGCCGGAAGCCACGTTAAAAGAACTGGGAGCCATGCTTTCTGTTCCGGTGGGAAAATCCGGAGTAAACCATAGATTGCGCAAATTAAGCATTTTGGCGGAAGAGCTGAGACAACAAGGAGGAGAAGTACAATGATTAAGAAACCGATTACCATTCAGATCCCAAGCGGCCTTGAGGCACGTCCGGTAGCACTTCTGGTACAGGTAGCCAGCCAGTATGAGAGTGAGATCTATGTAGAGAGCGAGGCACGCCGTGTAAACGCCAAGAGTATTATGGGAATGATGACACTGGGACTGAACGCAGGAGAAAGCATCACTGTGACAGCAAACGGCGGCGATGAAAAAGAAGCGATTGACAATATTGAAAAATATCTGAGCGGAAAACAGTGATTTTTCAGAAGATCAGATTATAAAATACAACACGCTGAACAAATCGGGGTGCTGCAGGATTCGCCTGAGGGTTCTGCAGCGCCCCGTGTTTTTTATCAGAAGAAAGGGGAAATTTCAAAAATGAGTACGTACACACTGGCACAATGGTTTCTGTTTTTCTATTTTTACTGTTTCTGCGGCTGGGTCTGGGAGAGCTGCTATGTTTCGATTTTAAAGCGCCACTGGGTAAACCGGGGATTCTTACATGGCCCGCTGCTTCCAATTTACGGGTTTGGTGCCATCACCGTTCTGATTGCAACCATGCCGGTGCGGGACAATGTGGTGCTGGTTTACGTGATGGGCATGATTGGTGCGACCATCCTGGAGTATTTTACCGGTGCCTTGATGGAAAGCCTGTTCCATGTGCGGTACTGGGATTATTCCAACCATCGCTTTAATTTAAACGGGCACATCTGCCTGGCCTGCTCCATAGGATGGGGATTTTTTTCCATTGCCATGGTGTATCTGGTGCAGGAGCCGGTGGCAGGAGTGCTGCTTCAGATTCCGGAACAGTACGTGGAAGATATCGTAGGGATCATCACCGTTGTGGCAGCGGGAGATACCATGCTGTCTGTACGGGAGGCTCTGGATCTGAAGGAACTGCTAAAGGATATGACGCAGAACAGCCAGGAACTGCAGCGCCTCCAGAAGCGGATGGATGTGATCCTTGCCGTGCTGGGGGATGATACAGAAAAAATCCGGGAACGTGTAAGTGCAGGTATTGAAAAGAACCGGGAGAACCTTGCCCAGACAAAAGAGACGTTAAGCCAGACCAGACTGTTAAAAGAGCTGGAACGAATGAAAGGGGAACTGGAGCAGGCAAAGAACGAAATGGCACAGAAGATGCCTGGAAAAGCTGTCCTGTACCGCCAGGCTTCCCGTATCTTAAAGAGAAACCCGGGTTCCATTTCTGCCAAGTATAAGAAGGCCTTAGAAGAGATGAAAGAGAACTTTGAAAAAGAAGTCAACATGAAAAAAGGAAAATAAAGAAGAAAAATAATAGAAAGCGCTTGCATTTTCCATGGAGGGTGCGTATACTGAAAGTAAATCTGTATTACAGGTATACAGATAATGCTGAATAGAACTGTGAAGTGCTGTGTGCCAGTGACACACGTTTAGCATCGGCCGAAGTGGACACGGAGACGCGCAGCACGGAACAATTCGTAAGGCATCTTTTAAATCGAATACAACAGCATTACATAAAATGAAAGGTGGAAGCGTATGGAAATCCGAAGCAGTAAAGAGAGGCTTCTCTGGGCGCAGTTTGACGCACTACAGATGGGAAGCGGCTGGGACGAAGAAGACATTGGAAAACCGCAGATCCTGGTAGAGGATGTGTATGGAGACAGCCATCCGGGCAGTGTTCATTTAAACCAGATCAGTGAGCAGGTGGTGTATGGAGTTTATGAAAAAGGCGGAAAGCCAGGAAGATTTCATGTGACTGATATCTGCGACGGCTGTGCACAGGGACACGACGGCATGAACCTGATTCTGGCATCCAGAGAAGTGATCTGTGATATGGTAGAAATGCATGCAGGATTTGTGCCCTGGGACGGCATGGTGTTATCCTCCTCCTGTGACAAGTCCATCCCGGCTCATTTAAAGGCCATGGCAAGAGTGGATATTCCAGCCATTTTCGTGCCGGGCGGCAGTATGCGTCCTGGCCCCAATCAGACCACCTCTCTGGTGGCAGGAGACATTTCCCTGCGCCAGAAACGGAAAAATGCCATTACACCGGAAGAAATCAGGGACTATAAAGTAACCGGATGTCCGTCTGTGGGTGCCTGTACCTTTATGGGTACCGCCAGCACCATGCAGTGTATGGCAGAGGCCCTGGGAATGGCACTTCCTGGAAGCGCCCTGGTTCCGGCTACCATGAGAAACCTTCTGGTAATGTCCAGAAGAGCAGGACGTACAATTATGGAACTGGTGAAAAAAGACATCCATCCAAGCAGCATTTTGACACCGGCAGCATTCCGCAATGCCATTGTGGTACACAGTGCCATTGGAGGCTCCACCAACGGGCTGATCCATCTGCCGGCCATTGCAAAAGAGCTTGGCATGGAGTTGGATCCGGAGTTGTTTAACGAGATCAATCCCCAGATTCCTCATATCGGAAACATCAACCCCAGCGGAAAGCATCTGACAGAGTCCTTCTGGTTCGCAGGCGGTATCCCCAGAGTACAGCGTATGCTGGCAGACCATCTGGATCTGGATGTCATGACCGTAACCGGAAAGACCCTGGGCGAAAACCTGGAAGAGCTGGAGAAAAATCATTTCTTCCAGATCGGAGAAGGATATCTCCACAACTACGGACTGGAAGTGGATCAGGTCATCACTCCGGTGGAAACCACCAAAGAGATGGGTTCCATTGCCGTGCTGAAAGGAAATCTGGCTCCGGAAGGTGCCGTTGTAAAATATTCTGCCTGCGAGGAGAGTATGCGTGCCCACAAAGGAAAAGCAGTGGTATTTGACTGTGAGGAAGATGCCCATGCAGCTGTGGTAAACGGTACCATCAACCCAGGTGAGATCATGGTGATCCGCTACGAAGGCCCAAGAGGAAGCGGAATGCCGGAAATGCTGATGACCACCGAAGCCATTGTGTGTGATCACAGACTGAATGGCCATGTATCCCTGATCACAGACGGAAGATTTTCCGGTGCCACAAGAGGAGCTGCCATCGGCCACGTTTCTCCGGAAGCAGCAGCAGGCGGCCCTATTGCCTACATTGAGACCGGTGATATTCTTGCCTATGATGTGGCTGCTAAGACCATCCAGATCGTGGGCATTGATGGAAAAGAGCTTCCGGCAGAAGAAATTGATCAGATCATGGCAAAACGCCGGGAAGAAAAGCCGCTGAAAAAGAAAACCTACAAGGGTGTGTTAAAACGTTATACCTCCATGGCAGATTCTGCGATGAAGGGTGCAGGATATTAAAACAGACCGCAGAAAAAGAGGAGGATTTTAAGAATGAAAGCCAATTATATTACACCGGCAGTGACCGTATTCCACAAAGACGGAACCATCAATTTTGAAGAGACAGGAAAAGTTTACGAGCACCTGATCAAAGGAGGCGTAGACGGCATCCTGATTATGGGAAGCATCGGAGAATTTTTTGCCCTGACCATGGAGCAGAAAAAAGAACTGATTCATTTTGCGGCAGAAAAGATTGCCCACAGAGTCCGTCTGCTTGCCGGGACCACCAGCATGGTATTTGATGAAATTATTGAACTGTCCAAGTATGCCAAAGAAGCAGGCACCGATGGCGTGATCATTCTGCCGCCCTATTATTTCCCCATCAGCGAGACAGGACTTGAGACTTATTATGGAAAAATCGCAGAACTGCTCCCAGATCAGGATATTTACCTGTACAACTTCCCGGACCGCACAGGATACGATGTAACTCCCCAGGTGACCTTAAACCTGGTGAAAAAATATCCCAACATTAAGGGATACAAGGATACCCAGGCTGGTATGGACCACACCAGAGAGCTGATCAAACTCATTAAAGCAGTTCGGCCGGATTTTGAGATCTACTCCGGATTTGACGACAACTTTGCACACAATGTGCTGGCAGGAGGAGATGGCTGCATCGCAGGATTATCCAATGTGCTGCCTGAACTGACCCATGGCTGGGTAGAAGCATTTGCAAAAGAGGATTTACAGAAAGTGCAGGAAATTCAGCAGAAGATTGACATTCTGATGGAGATCTACCAGGTTGGAAAACCCTTTGTCCCCTACATCAAGGCAGCCATGGAAGAAAAAGGCATCATTGAAAATGCCGCTTCTTCTTTCCCATTCCCGGAAGTGACGGCAGAAGACAGAAAACAGATCAACGAGATTATGCAGAAAGCCGGCGTATAAGCCTATGGCAATTCAGAAAATATCCAGGGCCAGCATCGGAGATCAGGTTTACCAGCAGATGAAAGACCAGATTGTCAATGGAGAATGGAAGGCGGGAGACCGTCTTCCTTCGGAAAATGAGCTGGCAGAGCAGTTTGGTGTCAGCCGTGTGACGGTTCGGGGAGCACTGCAGAAGCTGGCAGCTCTCGGATTGATTGAGACGAAACTGGGAGACGGTTCCTATGTGGGAAATGCCAGCACCCAGACACTTTTGCAGCCTCTGGTTCAGACGGCGTTTATCAGCGATAACAGCCTGGGAGAAATCCTGCAGTTTCGGAAAATGATTGAAGGAGCGGTATGCCAGGAAGCCTGCAAAAAGGCAGAAAAAAAAGATGTGAATACCCTTTCCAAGATTTACCAGGAAATGGTAGAGGCAGGAAAAGACCTGCGCACGTTTGCAGAGTGTGATTATCGGTTTCACATGGAGATGGCGAAGATGACGGAAAACAGCATTCTGATTCAGATGTATCATATCGTCAATGAAGTGATGCGCAGTTCTTTCAACAAGGTGGTGCTGGCCAGAGGAAACCAGGCCGGACTGTATTACCATAAAAAAATACTGGAAGCTTTTCAGAAAGGAGATTCCATGCAGGCCAGAAAAGAAATGGAAGAACACATGGAAGATCTGTATAAAAGCTACCAGAATCATTTCAACCAGTAAAAGGAGAAGCATATGACAAAAATTCAAAATCCCATTCTTAGGGGCTTCAATCCGGATCCATCAATTCTGCGGGTCGGTAATGATTATTATATTGCCACATCCACATTTGAATGGTTTCCAGGAGTGCAGATCCACCATTCCAAGGATCTGGTGCATTGGGAGCTGATTGCTCATCCTCTTGAACGGACAAGCCAGTTAAACATGTTAGGGGAGGGAGATTCCTGCGGCGTGTGGGCACCCTGCCTGACCTATGACAAGGGCACCTATTATCTGATTTACACCGATGTGAAGACCTTTATCGGAATGTTTAAAGACACCCACAACTATCTGGTGACAGCAAAGGATATCCGGGGTCCATGGTCAGAACCTATTTATTTAAACTGCAGCGGATTTGATCCTTCCCTGTTTCATGATGAGGACGGAAGAAAATATCTGGTGAACATGGTGATGGATTACCGGGATTACCAGTCCAGTTTTGGAGGAATTGTTCTCCAGGAATATTCGGAAAAAGAGCAGAAACTGGTAGGCCCTAAGGTAAATATTTTTAAAGGTACTCCCGTCGGAGTGACAGAAGGACCCCACCTGTACCGCCACGATGGCTGGTATTATCTGATGACCGCAGAAGGAGGCACCGGATATGCCCACGGGGTGTCCCTTGCCAGAAGCAAAAATCTGTTAGGACCTTATGAGCCAGACCCCAAAGGACTGACCATTACCACCAGACATCTGGCAGGATACGGCCTCCAGAAAGCAGGCCATGGAAGCCTGATTCAGGCAGCAAACGGCAGATGGTATGTGGCTCATTTATGCGGCCGTCCCTTAGGGGAAAAGAAGCGCTGCGTTTTAGGAAGAGAGACTTCCCTGACAGAAGTTATCTGGAAAGATGGCTGGCTGCGCACTGCAGACGGCACCAACCGGCCGCCATTAGAGCTGGAGATTCCAGACGCAGAAGGAAGCGCACTGTCCAGGAATATGGAAGAGGAGTTTGACAAAGCCACCTGGAGCATCCACCTGCAGAGTCTGCGTGCCCCTCTTGGAGATCGTGCGTCTTTAACGGAACGTCCAGGATGGCTCAGACTTTACGGTGCCGAGTGCCCCAACTCCACCTTCCGCCAGTCCATGCTGGCACACCGGCAGCAGAGTTTTGTATGCGAAGCAGAAACAAAACTGGAATTTGATCCCAAAGATTTCCAGCACATGGCAGGACTGACCTATTTTTACAATACCCAGTGTTACTATTACCTGTATGTGACCAAGGATGAACTTCTTGGAAGAGTCCTGACCTTAATCTGCTGTGATTCCAGAAAGGGAAGAATGCCTATGGGAGCCGGTATCCAGATCCCGGAAGAGGGACCGGTATGGATGAAGGTTTCCGTGGATTATGAGAAAGCCTGGTTTTCCTATTCTCTGGATGGAACGCATTTCGAAACAGCAGGACCCAAGGTAGACGCCACGATTCTGTCCGATGATTATTTTGAAGAAACCGGACACTGTATGTTTACCGGAGCCTTCTTTGGAATCTGCTGCCAGGATCTGGCAGGAGATGGCTGTTTTGCAGACTTTGACTATTTCCATTATCATGAAAAAGAATAGAAAGTGATTTCAGACTTGACTTTAAGCCAGATTTCAGGCATAAAATGATGATGCCAGGGTCAAAAGATGCCGGATAAATTTGGCACAGAAGGGAAGCAGAAAACAGATGGATACACATAACATTTTGGAAAAAGTCCGTACAGGAGAGATTTCTGTGGAGGAAGCAGAGCAGTATTTTAAGAGGGAGCCTTTTGAGGAAATGGGCTATGCAAAGCTGGATTCCCACAGAGCTATCCGCTCCGGCTTTCCGGAGGTGGTGTACTGCAGCGGAAAGGCGGACGAGCACCTGGTCTCCATTTACCAAAAGCTTCTTGCAGACAATGGAGAAGTATTTGGAACCAGGGCAAGCGAACATCAGTATGAGATTGTAAAGCAGGTGATTCCGGAAATCACCTATGACCGTATTTCTCATATTTTAAAGGCAGAAAAGCCGGGAAAAGAACATGTTGGCAATGTAGTGGTGTGCACGGCAGGCACGGCAGATATTCCAGTGGCAGAAGAGGCAGCACAGACGGCGGAATATTTCGGTACAAAGGTAGAACGGATCTATGATGTGGGAGTCAGCGGCCTGCACAGGCTGTTATCCCGAATGGAAAAGATCCAGAAGGCAAATTGTGTGGTGGCAGCTGCCGGCATGGAAGGCGCCCTGGCAAGCGTCCTTGGAGGTCTGGTGAGCAATCCGGTGATTGCGGTACCAACCTCTGTTGGATACGGCGCCAGTTTTCATGGACTTTCCGCTCTGCTTACCATGATCAATTCCTGTGCCAACGGCATTGCAGTGGTGAACATCGACAATGGATATGGCGCAGGCTACCTGGCCACCCAGATCAACCGGCTGGCAGTGGAACATCAGGAAGCATGAAAAGACAGCCAGAGAGCATAAAAAAAGTTTTCTGGCTGTCTTTTATTGCCAGGCATATCAAAATTGGTCCAGTGAACCAATTTTGATTCTTGCATATCATTAAAAAGTGTATTAAAATAAAAAAAGAAAGAGTTATTCTGCGGTAACAATATTACAAAATAACAGAAAGGAAGAGAATCATGAAAAGACAACGTGTTTTTGCGGCAGCAGCGATCTTAGGACTGGCGGTGATGCTGTCCACAGGAACCGGTTTTGCAGCAGAAGATATCTGCCCGGAGGCAGATGACGGAAAGCATGTTCCGGAAACCATCGTATCCGAAGACTATGATGCCGAAGGCCACTGGCAGTGGACGGACTGCGAACTGTGTGAAAAGCAGCTTACAGCTAAGATCCGTGTACCTCATATTTTTGCAGAGGATGGGGATGATCCGGAAGATGCCTGGATTAGCGATGATGAGGAAGATGAAGATGCCAAGTATCTTGGACCTACCTGTACCAAAGATGGCGTTGAGTATCGGGAGTGTATCTATCCGGGATGCGAGTATGTGGAGACCAGAGTAGTAAAGGCCTTAGGCCACAGCTATGAGCGGGCAGAAGAAGACCCGGATGATATTGTATACGAGTATACCAGTGAGTCCTATCATCAGCCGGTATGCGATGACTGTGAAACATTAGGACCCAAAGAAAAACATACCTGGGATGCAGGAGTTGTTACTGAACAACCGACCTACACCACAGAAGGGGTGCGCACCTATACCTGTACCGTATGTGACGGTGAAAAAGAAGAAGCCATTCCCCGCCTGACCTTCGCAGCTCCCACGGGAGTCAAAGCTCAGGTAAAGAGCAATGGTGTTTCCCTTAGCTGGAAGAAAGTAGCCAAGGCAGATACTTATGTGGTTTACCGTTTCAGCGGCAGTGAAAAGCCCAAGAAGATCGGCACCACAAAGAAGCTTACCTACGTGGATACCAAGGCAGCCGCAGCCACCGGATACAGCTATCTGGTAAAAGCAGCCGGTGTCAAAGGAAGCAATGTGTATGAAGGCGATGCATCCAAGAGCGTGGATGTGATTACCACAGTTGGAAAAGTAAAGACCTTAAAGGCCAGCGTGACAAGCCCGGATCTTATGAACGCAAAAGTGACCCTGAAATGGTCTTCCGTTTCTGGAGCAGACGGATATTATGTGTACCAGGCAGCCGGAAAAGGCAAAATGAAACTGGTGAATGATGTAGAAGGTGATACCAGCTGTGTGGTAGAAGATGTAGACTTTTCTGCCAGCACCACTTACCGGTATCAGGTACGGGCTTATACGCGGTATAACAAAGAAGAAAAATCAGGCACCGCATCTGCAGATGTGAAGGTTTCCAAGCCCAAGGGACTGGACAAACAGGTGAACGGTCTATCTGTTGTTTCCACAAAAACAAAACAGGTTTCTCTGAAATGGTCTGTTTATGCAGATGCAGATGGATATGAGATTTACCGCATTGATGGAACAGCTAAGAAAGCCAAACTGGTGGGTACCGTTTCCAAAGGAAAGACTACACGCTTTACCGATAAGAAGGGCTTAACTGCAGCCAGCGGCTATACCTATAAGGTACGGGCATACTGGAAAGAGGATGGCAAGAAGAAATACAGCGGTTATTCTGGAGAAGCTTGTGCAGTGACTTCCGTTCCAAAGGTTGCGAAACCGTCAGCTGTGAAGTCCAAAGACAAAAAGTCAGTCACACTGACCTGGAAGAAGGCAGGGGCAGCTACCCAGTATTATGTATATGTAAAGGCAGGAAAAGAAAAATTCCAGCCGGCACTGATGGTAAAAGATGGTGTTTCCTACGTATATGACACCGAGAAAGAAACTTACGTAAAAAGCGGAAAGGTGAAAGTATCCGGAAACAACATGAGTTTCCAGTTTAATGGAATCAATTTCCAGAAATACAGCAAATATCAGTATAAAGTAATGGCAGCAACCGAATACAAAGGAAGCCTGGTGACAGGAAATTATTCAGCAGCTGTTACCGTGAAGAAATAAGACTTACAGGATGGGCAGAGAAAATGGCGCAGCGAAACACTGCGCCATTTTTGTATAAAAAGAAAAGGAGAAGGCGTATGAAAAACTCAGCTGGCTTCTTATCCGGTTTACAAAGATTTTATGAATGAAAATGCCATTGAATCTGTGGAATCTTTAAGCATGAACGTCTGGATATCTGCTCCCGGCGAGGATGTTACGCCTATTGTAGACTGGGGCCAGGTTTCCATTCCCATAGGAGAAGCTGCGGCAGAATAAAAAAGGACTTGCGCATCCAGGCAGCGGAGACTATAATGAGAAAAAACATTCGGTATTCGGAAGATGTACGCAAAGGAGAGAACAGCCATGGGAAAAGTAGAAGATGTGATCCTGCGCCATTCCCAGAGAGGAATGACCACGTTAAAAGCTTATCTGGATGAAGATTACTGCGCTCAGGCAGCAGATGCACTGCTGGCACTGCCCAAAGGAACGGTGATTTTGACCACTGGATTTTATGTGGCAGGGTATGCAGAGACGGACGGGCCTCTTGGAACCGTGTATCTTGCCAAAGCACTCAATGCCTTGGGATATCATGCAGTGATTCTGACAGATGCGTTCTGCCAGGGATTTTTCGAACCGGAACAGGTGGAGGTTGTCTATGCTCCCATAGATGCTCCAAAAACATATTACCAGGATCTGCTGAAACAGTATCAGCCTGCGGCTTGCATTGCCATTGAGCGGTGCGGGGAAAACGTCCAGGGAGACTACGCCAACATGCGGGGAGTCAGCATTGCGGAACATACCGCCCGGATTGACGAACTGTTTGAGCTGGCAAAAGAGCAGCACATTCCTACTTTCGGTGTAGGAGATGGGGGAAATGAGATTGGCATGGGAAATCTAAAAGAGGTGATTTCCGAAAAACTGTCCCTGGTTCCCTGCCGTACCTGCGTGGATCATCTGATCATTGCTACAGTATCCAACTGGGGAGCCTACGGCCTGACAGCCTGCCTGGAAGCAAAGACCGGGAAAAAGGTATTTCCGTCCTATCCGGAAGTGGCCAAGTATCTGGAGAGCATCGTTGCCCTTGGCAGTGTGGACGGTGTAAAAAAAGAACATATCTGTACCGTAGACGGTTTCTCCGCAGAGATTGAAAAGGAAATTGTAGAAGGACTTGAAAATCTTTTGCAGGTTTGACGGTTTACAGAAAAGACTCCATCAAGTATAATAAAATCAGCTGCGTACAGCTGACTTGGAAATAAGGGTGCCGCGTTTACGCTGACAGCCTTATTTTCATTTCATAGGAAAATGCGTCCTATGAAAGAAAAATGCTCTGTGGCGGTAAAGCAGTATGACGCTAAAGCGGCTCGCCGCAGGCGGAGAATCTCGCGGGTGAGATTCTTTTTATAGAAGCAAAAAGCGAAACAAGAGGAGGAAACATGAATAAATTTGAAACGTTCCGAAAGGAATTTCCCAGGTTTTTTTATCACAGCTATGAGACCGAAGAAACCCGGGAAAGCCTGACGGTTACATATCATTTTGAAATAGAAGGACTGTCATCTTTTTCACCGAAATGGGTATTTCCCAAAAGAAAAGAGGATCAGGAGCTTACAAAAGATAATGCCACATTCAAGAGGATGCTCTTTTCCCTTGGCATGGTGGAGCTGGTGAGTTATTGGAAAATCACCTGTTCCCCGAAAGTGGTAGTGGAAGCTGGAAGCTTAAATGAAGAGCAGATTTTATGGTGGAAGCATCTGTATTACCATGGACAGGGAGAATTTTTCTATACCAACCACATTGAGACAGATCCGGAAAGTTTTATGGAACTGATCAGCGCGGGAACAGAACCCCAAGGCGGGGAAGTTTCGGTAGAAACCAAGGGATGTCTGGTGCCCATCGGAGGCGGCAAAGATTCTGCAGTGACCATTGAGCTTCTGAAAAAGGCAGGGCAGGACTGCTGCTGCTACATTATCAATCCAAGAGGAGCCACTTCCAATACTGCCAAAGCTGCCGGATTTTCCGAAGAGCAGATCAAAATTGCCAGAAGAACCCTGGATAAAAATATGCTGGAGTTAAACAAGCAGGGCTATTTAAATGGCCACACGCCGTTTTCTGCACTGGTGGCATTTTCTTCTACTATCACAGCTTATCTTCAGGGACTGCATTACATTGCACTTTCCAATGAATCCAGTGCCAATGAAAGTACGGTGAAAGGCAGTACCGTGAATCATCAGTATTCCAAGAGTTTTGAGTTTGAGTCAGATTTCCATAATTACGAGAAAAAATGGCTTCACAGCGGCACCTATTATTTCAGTATGCTGCGTCCCTTAAGCGAATTTCAGATTGCAAAGTACTTTGCAAAGTGTACTCAGTATCACCGCATTTTCCGAAGCTGCAATGCGGGAAGCAAGGAAGATATCTGGTGCGGGCACTGCCCTAAATGCCTGTTTGTGTATTTGATTCTGTCGCCCTTCCTTTCAACCAATGCTCTCCGGGAGATTTTTGGCAGAGACATGCTGGAAGACCCAGAAATGATTCCGACGCTGGAACAGCTGGCAGGCATCCAGGAAGAGAAGCCTTTTGAGTGCGTGGGAAGCCGAAATGAAGTCAACACAGCGGTATGCCTGGCCATTGCCAGACGGGAAAAAGCAGAAGAGGCCCTGCCGCTGCTGTTTACGTACTATAAGAATACCAGCCTTTACAAAACGTATGCCCCGCAGGGAGATACCTACAGCAGTTACTGGGATGGCGAGCATCTGCTGCCGGAGGCATTTGAAAAAGTGGTCAGACAGGAGTGCGTTTAAGAGCGCACAGGAGGAGAAAACAGTGATAGAAGCATTGCGGAAACTGACAAATGGGAAAAAGGTCCTGATTCTGGGATATGGACGGGAAGGACGGGCGACATGGCAGCTGCTTTGCAGAGCAGGAGGCTGTAAGGAAATCGCCATTGCAGACAGAAATGAAAAGCTGTATGAGGAAGGGGCAGTGATGCATACCGGACCGGATTATCTGGAGCATTTGGAAGAATATGACCTGGTTTTTAAAACACCGGGAATTGTTTTGCCGCAGCCGGTGTCTTCCTACCGCTGCCAGATTGTGTCACAGACAGAGGTGTTCTTTCGAAGATTCCGGGATCAGATTGTTGGAATTACCGGTACAAAAGGAAAAAGCACCACGACTACTCTTTTGTACCACATTTTGAAAGAAGCTGGAAAAGACTGTATTCTGGCTGGAAACATCGGCATTCCAGCCTTTGATATGGCAGAGCAGGTAGGAAAAGACACCATCATTGTTTTCGAAATGTCCTGCCATCAGCTGGAGTATCTGACGGTTTCTCCCAGAATCGCCCTGCTGTTAAACATCCATGAGGAGCATTTGGACCATTACGGAACCATGGAAAAATATGTAGCTGCAAAACACAACATTTTCCTTCACCAGCAGCCAGGAGACCTGTTTTTCTGCAGTGAGCAGTGCATTCCGGCAGAATCCGGAAAAGGCCGCCGGATTCTGGTGGGAGACGATACCGCTTCAGCAGAAGTGGAACTGCGGACGAACCAGATTTTCTATAAAGATCAATGCTTTTCCATTGATGCGGACAATACGCCTTTGCTGGGACATCACAATTATTACGACATTGCTTTTGTTTATGCGGTGTGCCAGGAGTTTGACATTTCTGATGAGCAGTTTGCCAAAGGTCTGTCCACCTACCAGACTCTGCCCCATAGACTGCAGCTTCTGGGCAGCTTAGACGGAATCCGTTATTACGATGATTCTATTTCCACCATTGGTGATACCACGATTCAGGCGCTGAAAACCCTTACGGATACCGATACAGTGCTCATTGGCGGGATGGACCGGGGGATTGACTACAGTGATCTAATTACTTATCTTTCTGCCTCCAGTGTGCCGAATATCATCCTCATGGAAGAAACCGGCAGACGGATTTATGAAGAGATTCAGAAAGAATGGCCGGCGTTTGCACACAAAGAACGGCTGATTCTGGTTCATCACCTGGAAGAGGCAGTTTGGAAGGCGAAAGAGGTGACAAGAAGAGGACACAGCTGTGTGCTTTCTCCAGCATCTGCAAGCTACGGAATTTTCCGGAACTTTGAGGAGCGGGGAGAGGTTTTTGCGCAGCTGGTATTTGGAGAACACTGTACACACAAACAGTAAGGAGAAAAGATGCGGACAGAGCAGGAAATGATGGAGCTGATACTGGATGTGGCCAGAAAAGATGCGCGTATCCGTGCAGTGTACCTGTGCGGTTCCAGGTGCAACCAAAACGCACCCAGGGATATTTTCCAGGATTTTGATATCGTGTACGTGGTACATGACATTCAGCCGTTTTTAGAAGATCCGGGTTGGATTGATGTGTTTGGAGAACGCCTGATGATGCAGCTTCCAGTGGAGAATGACCGAGCTATGGGACTGGACGTGGATGAAGAAAGCTATGCCTACCTGATTCAGCTGGCAGATGGAAATCGGGTGGACTGTGTTCTGAAGACGTTGAAGGCCAGTCTTGTAGAACTGTCGGAGAGCCGGCTGAAAAAAGTTCTTCTGGATAAAGAAGGAATTCTGCCTATTCTTCCGGAAGCATCTGATGAGACCCATTGGGTGCAGCGCCCGTCAAAGGAAGCATACGATGCCTGCTGCAATGAATTCTGGTGGATCTGGCTGAATGCAGCCAAGGGTCTGTGGCGGGGGGAACTGTTATACGCCATGGAAATGCTGGATGCCTGCATCCGGCCGGAGCTGCTTCGGATGCTTTCCTGGATGGCCGGGGCAAGGCGGAATTTTGGCTGCAGTGTGGGAAAATGCGGAAAATATCTGGATCGTTTCCTGGAAAAGGAAGAGTGGGAGGCGTATCTTGCCACCTTTTTCCGGGCGGATCCGGAAGAAATCTGGCAGGCAGCAGACGTGATGTGCGCGTTGTTTTCAGATACCGCCAAAAAGGTGGGAGAGATGCTGGGGTATCCTTACACAGAAGCGTGGGAAACCGGAAGCAGAACTTATCTGGAGCGGGTTCGCAGCCTGCCAAAAGATGCGGAAAATATCTTCTAACCAGTATTTGTTACAGTTCACTGGTGGCCAGCGAATTGTAACATTCGCAGCCCTCATTTAAAGTTTTGCTGCGCAAAAGGAGGGCTACTCACACCTGAATCACGTTTTTACGCAGTAAAACAGCAAGTGTTTTACTGCTAAGTGAACAGTAACTAGTATTCTCCTAGTATTCAGATAGAAATTTATATTTTTCTTGAAATGGATGCGATTTCTGTGCTATGATAAAGGGAAGCAAAGGAGTCGATAAACTATGAAAATTTCTACAAAAGGAAGATATGCCCTCCGGCTGATGTTGGATCTTGCAATGGACACCTCAGGGGAACCGGTGCGCATCAAGGATGTGGCGGAGCGTCAGGAGATTTCTGTCAAATATCTGGAACAGATCGTGTCTATTCTTGCAAAAGCAGGGTATGTCCGCAGCATCCGCGGTCCTCAGGGAGGCTACCGCCTGTCAAGAGAACCAGAAGATTATACCGTGGGAATGATTCTGCGCCTTACAGAAGGAAGCTTAACACCAGTGGAATGCGCAGAGGCAGAGCCAGGTGCCTGCAGCCGGGAAGATACCTGCGTCACCAGAAAACTGTGGAAAGAACTGGACGAAGCTATTCGCAGTGTGGTGGACAAATATACCCTGGAAGATTTGGTGCAGTGGCAGCACGGAATGGATGATAACTACTACATATGATGATGCCAGGCCAGGGTCAAAAGCCTGAAACCACGATGTGCTTGCACAGGAGTGGTTTTAAGGCTTAGTGACCCGCGCGATATGGTGCAAAACATCCAGAGGATGTTTTGCACCGACCGAAGCGGAGCGTAGACATAAAAGTAGAGCGTCAGCTTCACGATAAGCGAATAGCGGGTAGGATTGCAGGAGTGCCTAAACACAGAGCAGTCCGTACGGAATCATAAATCAAGAGAAAGCAGAATTCACACCGAATTCTGCTATTTTTTTGAAAAACCCCTTGACAAAGTGAAAAAGAAAAGTTATAATCCATACATACTTGATAGGAAATAAGGGAAAACGAAATAAACCAAACGAAATCGAAAGGAGATTACACCATGAGCAGAATTTATAAAGGATCTTTAGGACTGATCGGAAATACCCCGTTAGTAGAGGTAACCAATCTGGAGAAAGAAGAAGGCTTAAAAGCCCACCTTTTGGTAAAACTGGAGTATTTAAACCCGGCAGGAAGCGTCAAAGACCGTATTGCCAAAGCCATGATTGAAGATGCAGAGCAGAAAGGCCTGTTAAAACCGGGTTCCGTTATCATTGAGCCTACCAGCGGAAATACCGGAATCGGTCTGGCATCCATCGCAGCAGCCAAAGGTTACCGGATCATCCTGACTATGCCGGAGACCATGAGTATTGAACGCAGAAACATGCTGAAAGCTTACGGTGCAGAGCTGGTGCTGACTGATGGAACCAAGGGCATGAAAGGTGCCATTGCAAAAGCAGAGGAGCTGGCAGCAGAGATTCCGGGAAGCTTCATTCCTGGACAGTTTGTAAACCCGGCCAACCCCAAGGTACACAGAGAAACCACCGGTCCGGAGATCTGGAGAGATACCGACGGGGAAGTAGATTACTTTGTAGCAGGTGTTGGTACCGGAGGAACCCTGACTGGAACCGGCGAATATCTGAAATCTCAGAAACCAGAGGTGAAGGTTGTAGCAGTAGAGCCCAAGAGCTCACCGGTACTGTCTGAGGGACATGGCGGTCCCCACAAGATTCAGGGAATCGGTGCAGGCTTCGTTCCGGAAGTATTAAATACTAAGATCTATGACGAGATCATTCCAGTAGAAAACGATGATGCATTTGCAGAGGCAAAGAAACTTGCCAAAAAAGAAGGTATTTTGGTAGGCATCTCATCTGGTGCAGCCCTTCATGCAGGATTAGAGCTTGCAAAGCGTCCGGAAAATGCAGGAAAGACCATCGTAGTACTGCTTCCGGACAGTGGAGACCGTTATTATTCCACACCGCTGTTCCAGGCTGACTAAGGAATTTCTAAGGTTGTCATTTGCCGAAAAATATAGTATAATCAGGGCTGTCCGGTTTTGCCGGGCAGTTCTTGTTGTGTAAAACTTTCGTATAAAAGACTTGCAAAGCAGCTGGAAAAATGAGAAACTAAAAGAAATAGACATGTCAGAAAAAGAAAAAGCAGGAGGCACATGAATATGAAAATTGCAGTAGCAGGGACAGGATATGTAGGACTGTCCAATGCGATTCTTCTGTCCCAGCACAACGAAGTAAAGGCTGTGGATATCATTCCGGAAAAGGTGGCTATGATCAATGCTAAAAAGTCACCCATTGTTGATAAAGAGATCGAGGAATATTTAGCAGAGAAAGAGCTGCATCTGACTGCAACCACCGATGCGGACGATGCATATAAGGATGCGGAGTTTATCATCATTTCCACTCCCACAAACTATGACCCGAAGAAAAACTTTTTTGATACCTCTTCCGTAGAGGCCGTCATTGAAAAAGTGCTGGAAGTCAATCCCCATGCCACCATGGTGATCAAATCCACTGTGCCGGTAGGCTATACCAAGGGCATCCGTGAAAAATACAACACTGAAAATATTATCTTCTCCCCGGAGTTTCTGCGGGAAGGCCGTGCCCTGTATGACAACCTGTATCCGTCCCGGATCATTGTGGGTGCACCTTTAGAGGATGAGCGCCTGGCAGAACGTGCCCGGACCTTTGCAGGTCTGTTAAAAGACGGAGCCATCAAAGAAGAAATTCCGACCCTGTTTACCGACCTTACCGAGGCGGAGGCAGTGAAGCTCTTTGCGAATACCTATCTGGCTATGCGTGTGGCATTTTTTAATGAACTGGATACCTACGCAGAAGTCCGTGGATTAAACAGCCGCCAGATTATTGAGGGTATTGGCTTAGATCCCCGTATCGGCAGTCATTACAACAACCCGTCCTTCGGATACGGCGGATATTGTCTGCCGAAAGATACCAAACAGCTCCTGGCGAACTACCATGATGTACCCAATAACATTGTGGGTGCTATCGTAGATGCCAACCGCACCAGAAAAGATTTTATTGCTGAACGGATTCTGGAGCGCAGTCCTAAAATCGTGGGTATTTACCGTCTGACTATGAAAGCAAACTCAGATAACTTCCGTCAGAGCTCCATTCAGGGTGTTATGAAGCGGATCAAAGCCAAAGGCGTGGAAGTTGTGGTCTATGAGCCGACCTTGAAGGATGAGACCTTCTTCAATTCCCGTGTGATCCGTGATCTGGATGAATTTAAAAAGATTTCCGATGTGATCGTGGCGAACCGCTACAGTGATGATATCAAAGACGTGCTGGATAAGGTATACACCAGAGACCTGTATTTCAGAGACTAACAGCAGATGTGCCGCGGGAACTTTCCCGCGGCTTTTTTTGCCAAGTATATCAAAGATTGGTCCAGTGGGCCAATCTTTGATTCGCGGATCAACGAGCTAAAGCATATCAACAATTGGTCAAGTGAGCCAATTGTGATCGGGAGGAACATGAAACGGAGGAAGAATGTGGAACGCGTAAAAGGTTATCTGCAGAAGCGGATGCTGCCGGATTCCATAGAAAAATTGTTCGCATCGGCGGATGATTATGAAGAACTGATGATGATGTACGGCTGTGCTATTCGGGAAGTGAGCACGAAGCTGGAGGTGCTCAACGACGAACTCTCTGTACGGTACAACCGAAACCCCATTGAATTTATTACAACGCGGATTAAAAAACCAGTGAGTATTGTAAAAAAGCTGGAGTCCAGAGGACTTCCGGTTTCCATAGAATCCATTGTAAATAACTTAAACGATGTGGCAGGTGTCCGGGTAATCTGCAGTTTTATTGATGATATTTATGATGTAGCCAGATGGTTTTCCGCCCAGGATGATATTGTGGTGGTACAGACCAAGGATTACATCAAAAAACCAAAGGAAAATGGCTACCGCAGCCTGCATTTGATTGTGGAGATTCCGGTATTTTTCTCCAACGGAAAACAGATGATGCGGGTAGAGGTGCAGATACGCACCATTGCCATGGACTTTTGGGCAAGCTTAGAGCACCAGCTGCGGTACAAAAGAGATGTAGAAAAAAGTGAAGAGATCGGGGAAGAGCTGCGCCAGTGCGCCGAGGTGATTGCCCAGACCGATTTAAGGATGCAGAATATCCGGGAAAAAATTGGAATTTTCACAGAACTGACATAAAGGATTGGTAAAATAGCAGATAATCAGAATAAGCTAGGAAGAGAGGAATCAGGCATGGAAAAATTAAAAATTCTGGTAGTAGATGATGAAGCGAGAATGCGCAAACTGGTCAGCGATTTCCTGGTGAGACAGAATTTCGAAGTGCTGGAAGCAGGAGACGGAGCAGAAGCCATTGATATCTTTTTTGCAGACAAAGAAATTGCCCTGGTGATTCTGGACGTGATGATGCCAAAGATGGACGGTTGGGAAGTCTGCAGGGAAATTCGGAAATATTCCAAGGTGCCGATTATTATGCTGACGGCCAGAGGAGATGAGAGGGACGAGCTTATGGGATTTGAGCTGGGCGTGGATGAATATATTTCCAAACCTTTCAGCCCTAAGATTCTGGTGGCCAGAGTGGAAGCTATCTTGCGCAGAACCAATGCGGTTTCCGCAGAAGATGTGGTGACTGCAGGCAAAATTCAGGTAAACAAGGCAGCCCATCAGGTGACCGTAGATGGAAAACCCATTGAACTGAGTTTTAAAGAGTTTGAACTTCTCAGCTATTTTATTGAAAATCAGGGACTGGCCCTGTCCAGAGAAAAGATTTTGAATAATGTATGGAATTATGACTATTTCGG
>CAJMON010000011.1 GCA_905214955.1 uncultured bacterium | reverse complement strand
TATGCTCATATTCGGGGCGGGTTCAGAAGTCATATGTCCTCCACTGTGCAAGCACGGTGCCTTCTTCTACTATACGTTTTTATAATTACCCGGATTGCTCCGTGCTCCGCACTCTCACAATCCTCCCAAATATTCGCATATCGCGCGGCTTACGCCGCACTTTTATGCTCATATTCGGGGCGGGTTCAGAAGTCATATGTCCTCCACTGTGCAAGCACAGGCGGCCATATGACTTCTGAATCCTGTAATTATAAAAAGCGCTGCGGAGAATCCGCAGCGCATATCGTTCATCAGAGTATCGTATTGAATGATTACTCGTTGATCATATCCTTTAAAGCTTTTCCTGCCTTGAACTTCGGAGCTTTGGAAGCTGCGATGGTCATCGGCTCACCACTCTGAGGATTACGGCCTTCTCTGGCTGCTCTCTCGGAAACTTCAAAAGTACCAAAGCCTACCAGCTGGATCTTCTCACCCTTCTTTAATTCTTCTGCAACAACATCAGTAAAAGCCTTCAGAGCTTTCTCTGCATCTTTCTTGGATAATTCTGTTCTGTTCGCAATTGCAGCAATTAATTCCTGTTTGTTCATGGAAATTTTCCTCCTCTGATTTCTGCTTGTCATCATTCTTAACAACAGCGGCTCCTTGTGTTTGCCTTTCGGGCCGTCAAGCGAGTCCTACGTCTATTTATAATCTTTCCTATGGCATTTGTCAAGGATTAATTCTCATCCGCACAGCATGTGTTTCTGAATATACTCCACTGTCTCCAAAGCCGCCTCTTTCACGGCCTCTTTGGCTCTTCGCAGCTGCTCCGGCGTTTTTCCTGCTTTTTCCTGCCGTTTGATTTCATCCCAGTCTGCCTCATGCTTTTCCCCGTTTTCATCTGGAAAAACATGAGGATGTCTGCGGATCATCTTTTCAGCAGCCTTCTGAATCACATCATCCAGGGAAAAACTGCCATTCTCTCTGGCAATGCTGCACTGCAGTAAAATCAGCAGCAGCTGGTCTCCAAGCTCCTCGCAGAGGTTTTCCATATCATTGGTATTCACCGCTGCAGCCGCCTCCACCATTTCCTCAATCATAAAAGGCTTCAGGCTTTCTTTTGTCTGGGCACGGTCCCATGGACACCCTTCCTCAGAGCGGAGGGTATCCACGATCCTGCGGTAATCTTCAAACGTATACTGTTTGTCCTGCATTTTCTCAGACATCTTTACAGCATTTTGTTGATCATTTCCAGAACTTTCTCACCCAGCGCGGCAGATTTTGCATCTGCATCCTCCAGAGAAGTTCCTTTCACGCCATAGTAGAATTTTACTTTCGGCTCTGTACCGGAAGGACGTACACACAGCCATGCATCGTCAGTCAGGTCATAATACAGAACGTTGGAGGACGGAAGTCCGGTAGCGGTCACTTCGCCGGTCTCCAGATTCTTGATGGTGTCTTTCTTGTAGTCTCTTGCAGAAGTTACTTTGTAGTCACCGATCTGTGCAGGCGGGTTGTTCCGCAGAGTTTCCAGAATAGACTGGATCTTCTCCAGGCCCTCGATGCCTTTCAAGGTGATAGACTTAATGTCATCTTTATAATAACCATATTTTTCATACATATCAATCATGGCATCCCACAGTGTCTTGCCCTGGGTCTTGTAGTAAGCTGCTGCTTCACACAGTGCCATGGTGGCTACGATAGCGTCTTTGTCTCTTGCATGGGTTCCGATCAGACAGCCATAGCTCTCTTCAAACCCAAACTCATAGGTGCCTTTTCCGCTGTTTTCGAAGCCAAGGATCTGCTGGCCAATAAATTTGAATCCGGTGAGAACCTCGATGAATTTCATGTTGTAAGCTCTTGCAATGGCGCCTGCCATGTTGGTGGTAACGATGGTGCTGACAACAGCTCCGTCCTCCGGCAGCTTGCCGTCTCTTGCAAGACGCTGGCTTAATTCATACTCTTCCAGCAGGCATCCGGACATATTTCCAGTGAGAGTATGGTAAACGCCATCTTTGTCCTTTACGCGGACACCCAGACGGTCTGCATCCGGATCTGTAGCCAGAACCAGGTCTGCATCAATTTCTTTTGCAAGCTTTAATCCCAGCTCAAATGCTTCTTCTGCTTCCGGGTTCGGATAGCTGACAGTTGGGAAATCTCCATCCGGCAGTTCCTGCTCTTTTACAACGTTTACATGTTCAAATCCCAGCTCTTTTAACACTCTTCTGGCAGGAATATTTCCAGTGCCGTGCAGAGGAGTGTATACAACTTTCAGATCTTTTCCTGCTTCTTTGATGGAATCCCAGTGGATTACCTGGCTCTTTAATGCCTCGATGTAAGTATCATCAATCTCTTTGCCGATCACCTGATATAAGCCAGCCTTTACTGCTTCTTCTTTGTCCATGGTCAGAGCAGTGCTCAGGTCTGTGATCTTCTTTACTTCTGCCATAATACCGGTGTCATGAGGCGGTGTGATCTGTGCGCCATCCTCCCAGTAAACCTTGTAGCCATTGTACTCAGGCGGGTTGTGGCTGGCTGTGATATTGATACCGGCGATGCACTTTAAGGTACGGACTGCATAGGACAGTTCCGGAGTCGGACGAAGGGATTCAAATACGTATGCTTTGATGCCATTGGCTGCCAGGCACAGGGCTGCTACATCTGCAAATTCCGGAGACATATGACGGGAATCATAAGCGATGGCCACGCCTTTTTCTTTTGCTCCTACAGATGCAATGTAGTTTGCCAGGCCTTGGGTAGCTTTACGTACTGTATAAATGTTCATACGGTTGATACCAGCTCCGATAATACCGCGCAGACCTGCTGTACCAAACTCCAGCTCTGCATAAAACCGTTCTTTGATCTCATTTTCATTGTCTGCGATTCCGCGCAGTTCTGCTTTTGTAGCTTCATCAAAATACGGATTTGACAGCCACTCTTCATACACTTTCTTATAGTCCATTTCAGGTACCTCCTATGATTTAAAGTCACAGAATATATGAAGCATATTCTGCCGGGAAAAATTCCGGTTATTTAAAACTATTATACAATAAAATCATAGAAAATGGAACCTTCTTGCGTGTCTTTTTCTACAGAGCTTTTAAAAAATTCTGGCGGTATTCTTCCTGCACAGCCAGCGTCTCCAGCTTTTCCATCCCTTTTTCCGGAGCTTTCGCCTTTTTTCCGTTGTAATAATGGTTAGCAAGCTTCCAGAATTTTTCCGGAAAGGTCAGTCGCAGGGAAAGCTCTCTGTGTTCTTCCTCTGACAGCGGCCGGACTTTTTCATAAGTTTCCAGCATTTTCTTTCCAAGCCGCACATCCCAGTTCTGCTTCTCCATCATTTTCCGCAGAATCTGGTACAGATCCAAGATCTGCACATCATACCTTGCCCGGTTAAAATCCATCACCGCGGCTTCTGTTCCTGCCAGATACACGTGATGATGATTATAATCTCCGTGGCAGATTTTCCCCTCTTTTACACTGGATGCAAACAGCTTCTGGCTATCCCATTTTTCCAGTTCCCTGCAGACGTTTTCTGCCTGATCATAAAACAAGTCAAAGGTGTCCAGAAAACGCCGTTCAAAAGGTGACTTCTGGCTGCGCCCCCGCATATAAATCCGGGTCTTCTTCATTTCCCGCAGCTTCCGGATGCATTCCTCTGGAAAAGGCATTCCCACAAACCGCCCCTGAAACTCTTCATCAGAAATCCGCAGCACGACGTGGATCTGTGCTAAAAGTTTCACTGCCTTTAAAATGTCTTCTTCGCTTCTTGTACTGCATTCTCTCCCCTCAAACCAATCTTTTACGATGTACCCCTGTTCATCCCGGTCTTTTACAATCAGGCTGCCCTCTTTGGACGGACGCACCCGGTCCACATACAGGGTTCCCAGTTCTTCCAGCTTTTCACAGATTCGGTTCTGAAACAGCAGTCTGCGCTCTGTCCCGGAAAATTCTGTAAACAGCTTCAGTCCCTGATCTGTATCCAGAACATACGCTCCTCTTCCCCTCCGGAATCCCTTCACCTGAAGATCGTATTGTTCCAGAAGTGCCAGATTCTTTTCATTCACTCCAATCCCCCCATTTTCTGTCACGGCAGCCGTCTTTCTCCCTAGAGCGTGTTTGAAAAATGCTTTCTGCAAGATGTATGCTGCAATTTGTTGGAGATTTCGTCTGAATGAGGGCGGCGCAGCGGGCTGCGTCAACCGAATGAAGGCGAAATATACCGCAAAGTGGGGCGTACAGATTGCGGGAATGATTTTTCAAACACGCTCTAGGACCTGCTGCTGTATTCCCTCTATCTTATGCCCTGTTTCTTCCGGCCATGCCTTTTTTGAGGCAGAAAAAAAGACCCACATCTGCAGGTCTTTTCTTCTTTTTTATGATTCCCTCAGCTCGCGGCTTCGGTCAATCAGATATTCTTTTGTATTTTTTTCAGGGTCTTCCAGCACTTCCATAAGAAGGGCATTCAACATGGTGCCCAGCTCTTTTCCAGGTTTCATCCCATCTTCCATGAGATCTTTTCCTGCAATGGCCATGGTCTTTAAGGACAGGCACTGATGTTCTTCTAAAATCCGGTGATAAATTTCTTCTGCCTGATCTAAGCGCTCAAGCTTTTCTTTCCGCTGGTAATCACTCTGGGCAGCCACATCTGCCCGCTCCACTTCCAAAAGCAGCGGAAACAGGTCTTCGCCGATCCGGTAAACACCTCTGCGCACGGCAGCATCGGTAAGGCTGGGTCTCCAGTCATGAAAACGCACCAGCTGTTTCACCTGTTTTAAGGTATCATTGTCGAATTTCAGCCTCCGTAAGATCTCTCCTGCCATCTGGGCACTCACATCCCCGTGGCCGTAAAAATGGTCTTTTCCATCTTCATCTGTAGAGCGTACTGCCGGTTTTCCAATGTCATGAAACAGCATGGTCAGGCGCAGCACCTTGTCTGCCCGGACTGCTTTCATGGCTGCAAGGGTATGTTCTCCCACACACATGCAGTGGTGCGGTGTGTTCTGGGGCGTCTTCATCATTTCGTCAAATTCCGGAAGGAAAATGGCTGTCATGCCAAGCTCCCATGCGGTCCTCAGATATTCCGGATGATCCGAAATCAAAAGCTTTACCAACTCTGTCTGAATCCGCTCTGCGCTGATTTTCTTTAAGTTCGGCGCCAGTTCTCTGGCTGCTTCTCTGGTGTTTTCCTCTATGGAAAAGCCCAGCTGTCCGGAAAAACGCACTGCCCGCATAACCCGCAGGGCATCTTCCGTGAAACGCTCTCTTGGATCTCCCACACATCGGATGATTCCATTTTTTAGGTCTTCCATTCCGCCAAAGGCATCCACCAGGCCTGCCCGCTCACTGTAGGCCATGGCATTGATGGTAAAATCCCGTCTTCGCAGGTCTTCCCGGAGATTCTCTGTAAACACCACTTCTTTGGGATGGCGTCCGTCTTCGTATTCTCCGTCAATCCGGTAGGTGGTCACTTCATAACCGATCCCATCCTGGAGAACGGTCACGGTGCCGTGCTGAATTCCGGTGTCTACGGTTTTTTTAAAAAGTTTTTTTGTCTGCCAGGGCATTGCCGAAGTCGTAATGTCCCAGTCATTTGGCCTGCGTCCCAGCACGCTGTCCCGGACGCAGCCTCCTACTGCAAATGCCTCAAACCCGTGCTCTTCTAAAGTCCGGATGATTTTGGACACCTGCTTTGGCATTTCTATCTTCATCATGTACCCTTATCCCCGCAGTCCGAAAAACAGGAAGACCAGGATACCAAGAACAATTCGATACCAGCCAAATACCTTGAAATTGTGTTTCCGGATGTAATCCATCAGGAAACGGATCACGATAATGGACACAACAAATGCCACTGCCATGCCGACCAGCAGAATCACCAGTTCCCCTGCGGAAAAGGCCAGGCCAAATTTTACAAGTTTTAATAATCCTGCACCTGCCATGACCGGTACTGCCAGGAAGAAGGTAAATTCTGCAGCGGTTGTTCTGGAAAGTCCCAGAAGAATTCCGCCAAGGATCGTTGCGCCTGAACGGGAAGTACCCGGAAATACAGCTGCAATCAGCTGAAACATACCGATCCACATGGCGGTTCCCCAGCCGATTTCTGCGATGGAATTGATCTTTGCCCGTTTTCCATGATTGACATTTTCAATGACAATAAACAGCACACCGAAAATAATCAGCATGGTGGCAACGGTCTGGTAATTGTAAAATAGCTTGTCAATCTTATCATCAAAAAAGATGCCTACAATGCCTGCCGGAATACATGCGGCAATGATTTTAAACCACATCTGGAAAATATCTGTGCGAATCACCGGTTTCTTTCCAATATTAAATGGAAACAGCCTGTTCCAGTAAAGCACTACCACTGCCAGAATGGCCCCTAACTGGATAACCACCAGAAACATGGACCAGAATTCTTCTGAAACGTTCATTTTTACCAGTTCGTCCAGCAGAATCATGTGGCCGGTGCTGCTCACCGGAAGCCACTCGGTAATTCCTTCTACAATTCCAAAAAGGACTGCTTTTAAAATTTCGATAAAACTCATGGACTCGATTCCTTTCTTTTATCGTGCCATTCGATAGATTGCTTCCATATCCGGAATCTGCAGCACTTTAAAGGTTCCTACGGTCCGTTTTCCCATAAAGCTGCATTTCTTGGCCAGCTCCTGAATCTGCTCTTCGGTGGGATTTACGCCAAGCTCTGCCAGGCTGGTTGGCATATGGATGCTGCGGTAAAATGCTTCCATTGCCTGAATCCCGTCCAGCGCCATCTGCTCCAGATTGCTGCTGTTCCAGGGAATGTTGAACACATTGGCTGCAAACTGTGCAAAACGTGCCGGTTTTTCTTTGTATACATAGCGTGCCCAGCTTCCCCAGACGGCTGCCAGCCCTGCTCCGTGAGCCACATCAAACATACCGCCCAGTTCATGCTCCAGCTGATGGCTTGCCCAGTCGCCTTCAGTTCCGCATCCGGTCAGTCCATTGTGGGAAAGGCTTCCTGCCCACATCACCTGTGCCCGTGCGTCATAATTTTCCGGATCTTCTGCCAGAACTTTTGCATTGTAAATCACGGTACGCATCAGGCCTTCTGCTACGCTGTCTGTCAGCATAGTGTTTTCTGCCTTTGTGAAATACCGCTCCATGGTATGCATCAGAATGTCCACACAGCCGCTGGCTGTCTGATAAGCCGGCAGGGTGTAGGTCAGTTCCGGATTCATGACTGCAAATTTGCAGCGGCTGACATCATCATTGTAACCTCTCTTCAGCCAGCCGTCTTCATTGGTGATAACGGAGGAATTGCTCATTTCGCTGCCTGCTGCTGCGATAGTCAGCACGGCACCGATGGGAAGGCAGGCTTTTGCAGTACGTTTTTTTGCATAGAAATCCCACACATCGCCTTCGTTTGCCACGCCGTATCCAATGGCTTTTCCGGAGTCGATTACGCTTCCGCCGCCTACAGCCAGGATAAAGTCCACGCCTTCTTTTTTGCACAGTTCAATGCCTTCATATACTTTGGACAGATGGGGATTTGGAACGACACCTCCCAGTGTCACATAGGAAAGTCCTGCTTCTTCCAGGGAATTGCAGATTCTGTCCAGCAGTCCGGATTTTTTTGCACTCTGTCCTCCAAAATGCACCAGGACTTTGGTACCGCCAAATGCTTTGACCAGTTCTCCTGCCTGTTTTTCTGTGTCCTTGCCAAATACCACCTTGGTAGGGGTATAATATTCAAAATTTAACATCTGTATGCTGCTCCTTTCTTCTTTCTGCTGTTTTGCCGTTTTTCTTTACAGACTTTTTTATTTTCTGCCACTTTTCATTATAGCGGTCTTGCGGTTCTGCGTCAATGTCAACCGCCGGACATTGGGAAAAGTTTAGAGCGTGTCTAAAAAATGCTTTCTGTAAGATGTACGCCACAATTTGTGGAAGATTTTGTCTGAATAATGGCGGCGCAGCGGGCTGCGTCAACCAAATGAGGGCAAAATCTCACGCAAAGTGGGGCATGCAGATTGCTGGAATGATTTTTCAAACACGCTCTAGAGGTCGTTTAACGACTGCAGGGTTACAGAGTCTGCACCAGGAATACACTGGCTGCAATTCCTGCTGCTGTCGCCGTCAGGGCTCCTGCCAATGTATACCGGGTCTTTGTTACTTTAATGGACATGAAATACACAGACATGGTATAAAAGACGGTTTCTGTACAGCCTGCCAGCACGCTGACCAGCATTCCCACATGAGAATCCGGCCCTTTTGTTTTGAAAATGTCCAGCACCAGGCTGGTGGCAGCACTGGATGAGAACAGGCGCACGATCACATAGGGCACTGCCTCTGCCGGAAATCCAGTAAATGCAAGCAGGCTTCCGAGTGTTTTGGAAACCATGTCCAGAAACCCGGAAGCCCGCAGCACTCCCACCGCTGTCATCAGCCCGATTAATGTGGGCATGATCTGCAGCACGGTATGGAAACCGTCTTTCGCGCCTTTGATAAAGCTTTCGTAAATGGGGCACTTCTGTGCCATCCCCCAGGCTATTATGAAGAAGACGGTCAGAGGCATCATGCTGGAAGAAAGGAAAAGGAGGATGTTCATTTTCGGCTCTTTTCTGCTCCATGGATGTTTTGGTGCATACCTATGCGCCGGCGGAGGGGAGTATGCGTTGAATCGTGGGGAGCGGACGCTGGTGGGCTTGGAACCCTGACACCGGTAGGTCTACGACTGACGCCGGTGGGCTTACGACTGACGCCGGTACCCTCAGAATGCAGGATTTTCTGACACGCGGCACCTCCTGTTCGGGCCGCGTGTCAGAAAATCCTGCATTCTGGGCGCACCGGCTGGCATACAAAACCTGGAAAACCACCCTGCCGCCCTGCTGTACACAGCCGGAAGTGAAAAAGCAGACGATTTCCCATGACATAGCGAGGCTTTCGTTGCCGGGGCTGCGCTAATTTCCGCCTCCGAGCGGCTGTCCGATGCCCCTTCGGGGCGAGTTGCCGCGAATGGCGGAACATCCATGCGCGGACCCGGCAGAAAACGCAGCTCGTCAGGGTGAAACGTCTCTTTTTCGATTTCGGCGGCCTACAAACACAAAACCTAACCCGTCCGCCGTACAAAATCCGCATTCTAAGTACACCGGCTGACCTACAAAGCCGGGAAAGCCACCCTGCCGCCCTGCTGTACACAGCCGGAAATGAAAAAGCAGACGATTTCCCATGACATAGCGAGGCTTTCGTCGCCGGGGCTGCGCCAATTTCCGCCTCCGAGCGACTGTCCGATGCCCCTTCGGGGCGAGTTGCCGCGAATGGCGGAACATCCATGCGCGGACCCGGCAGAAAACGCAGCTCGTCAGGGTGAAACGTCTCTTTTTCGATTTCGGCGGCCTACAAACACAAAACCTAACCCGTCCGCCGTACAAAATCCGCATTCTAAGTACACCGGCTGACCTACAAAGCCGGGAAAGCCACTCTGCCTCCCTGCTGTACACAGCCGGAAGTGAAAAAGCAGACGATTTCGGCGTCCTTACGGCATTCTGCAAAAAGCCGGTATCCGCAGATCACGGACACCGGCTCTCTTCTTACTCTACTTCCACAATCACAGTTCCCTCTGTGATTCCATTTTCATTGAATGCATCTACTCTCACATACACCTTCTGGCCTTCCATGAGTGCCCCGATGGTTCTCTCCGGCACAAAGGTCATGCAGCTGTGATACAGTTTATCCGGAGCCATTCCCCAGAGGATCACATATCCTGTGGCATGGTCATCCTCCGATCCGCGTACCTTCACATCCATATCCATGGTTCCGGTCCGTTTTACGGTGTAATCCGGAACAGCCGGCTTCTCTCCGTCTCCTTTTCCGAATACACGCAGGCCGGAAATACACGGCTTCTGCTCAAATGGAACTTCCAGAACTGTTACCCGCAGATACTGCAGTGTCACGCCGTCCTCTCTCAGCACCAGATCATGGGGCAGGTTCGTCTCTGACTTTGACTTATCCTCCAGCACCTGCCAGGTGTCTCCATCGGCAGATCCCTCCAGAATCCATCTGGTCTTGTGGGCAGACGGGTCAATGAACCGCTCACCCTGAAGCGCTCCCGGAGACGGCAGATCAATCTTATCATCTGCAAAGTTGATCTGAATGGCACGGACATCATAGGGCTTTCCAAGATCCATGGCCAGCCATTCCCCTGGCTGATTTCCGGCTGCCTGCCACCAGGTCTGAACATTTTCATCTGCGGCTTTCTCCGGTCCTTTGCCCTCTGTAAAGGAAGAAGCTGTCATCGTCTTTCCATAACTTAACAGATACCACTCCGGCTCCTTCCAGGGATCCATCTTTCCCTGCTCCACTGCCATGGGCCAGTCACCGTAGCGCTGGCTGCAGAACAGCACGCCGTCTTTGTCAAAACCTGCCGGCCAGATGCCTACCCGGCGCTCAAAATTGTGGTTCTTGCTGATCTGCATGGTCGCAGTATGCCACAGGTTCTCATATTTATCTTCCATGGTAGAACCATGTCCGGCTCCTCGAAGGAATCCGCCTGGCTTGTAGGAATACGGGTTGTTTCCAGCCACATGGAACGGTCCAAGGGGAGAATCGGATTCATACACGCCATCCCCGTAAATATTAAATTCAGTTCCAGGGCACGCATACTGGAGATAATATCTTCCATTATGTTTGGTCATCCATGCACCCTCGATAAAGGGTCTGTGGGTCAGAAGCATTCTGGCAAAAGTCTTCTCTTCGTCTGTCAGCTCTTCGGATTTTCCCTGTTTTCTTTTCATTTCCCGCATCAGCTCTTCTGCTTTCTCAAAGCTGATCACCGGCAGAGAGTGGTCTTCTCCAAATCTCTCATAGCCGTATTTTTCCGGATGTCCCTCGATGAGTTCCACCGGCTCATGAAGCTGGTGCATGGTCTCCGGATCAAGCTCCGCGCCCCAGATGGGGGTAATGCTGTTGCAGCCCCAGTAAAAATACAGCTTTCCGTCATCATCCAGGAACAGGTTGGGATCCCAGAAATCAAAGGTGCCGGGAATCCGCTCGTAAGGCCCGTTCAGCACATCTTTGGTGCGGTAGAAATCGCAGATGGTGCCTCTTCTGGAAGCGGAAAAATATACATAATCTCCTACCACACGCACATCCGGCGCATAGTCATACAGGGGCAGGTTGTCCGGAAGCCGGTGGCTTTCCCAGTTCACCATATCTTCAGATACCCATACACTTAAAGTCATGGATGCGAAAATATAATATTTTCCCTGAAACAGAATCATGGACGGATCGGCTGCCTCTCTGGACACGGTGTCCTGCCCGGTATGTTCATCATGAATAAACTGATAACGGTAATCCATATTTAACGGATTACAGAAATACTGTTTTTTCTTTGCATTTTCCATCTCGTTTTTCTCCTTGTCTGTTTTTTCAAATGCCTGACTCAAACCCATTTCTCTGCCACTTTGGCCACCCTGCACCGGGGCTGGAATAAAAACTTTAATCCAGCACTTTGCAGGTAAACCCAGAAATCTCTGCGTCTGCCCGTTCTGCAAACATCGCAAGATACGTGCCTGTAAAGGTCATGGTCCAGGTTCCTTCTGTAGAAAGTCCTGCTGCAGAACCGGTTCCCAGCTTCTGATACTGTGTGCTGTCTGTACTAAACAGGAAAGTATATCCCTCTCTGTCGGAAATAATCTTGAACTCCACCTCTTTAGACTCCGGCAGATCTACTTCCACCTGTGCTGTCACGGCAAAGATATCGTGAACATGCTTTGCCAGACAGATCTTCCAGGTGCCGCATTCTTTTGTCAGATAAATTTCATAGTGGTAATCGTTGTTGTAATAAGCGCTTAAACCAATGCGCATTCCTTCGCTCTCTGTAGCTGGTGCCAGTTTCAGAACGGTTTCTGTCTGAAATCCCTTCTGGCGGATTCCTGCCCAGGTCGGACTGTCCTGCTCATTCAAGGTAATGGCTGTGCCTTTCAACAGAAGATGCTTTTTCTCTGGCAGCCATACATAATTTCCCATATCCGGATTGCGCAGGAAATTATAGGCAGGTGCAAAGGTTTCTCCAGTAAACGTTTCTTCAAAATCCCGTACAACCGGTTCTACTTTTCCAGGAAGGGGACCGGACATTTCCAGGCTGATAGTGCCGTTTTCTCCTACCACCGGCCAGCCGTCTTCGGTCCATACCACCGGAGCCAGGAAAGTCTCCCGCCCGATATTATGAAGCATCATGCGTCTGCCGCCTTTTTCACACTGACGCACTGCCAGGCATACCATCCACCAGTTTCCGTTGGCATCTTCCATAATGTCCGCATGACCGGTGCAGTTGATGTCTCCCCGCATATCATTTCTGTGAGAAAGGATTGGGTTATGGGGACAGGGTTCGTAAGGGCCGTAAGGCTCATCCGCTCTCTGCATGGTCTCCATGTGGCCATATTCCGTGCCGCCCTCTGCCAGCATGAGATAGTATTTTCCTTTGATCTTATATAGATGCGGGCCTTCCGGATACCGTCCGCCGCATCCATAACTTAAAATCCGGCTTTCTGTTTTCTTTTCTCCGGTAAAGGGATCCACCTCACACATGAGAATGCAGGCTTTTCCGTTTTCATCTGCTCCTGTGGAAGTAAAATAAACCTTTCCGTCATCATCAAACAACAGCGACGGGTCAATGCCCATCTGGTCTACCCATGCCGGATTCGACCAGCCCTCTGCCGGATTCTGACTGTGAACAATAAAATTGCCTCCCGCTGTCACATTGGTGGTGATCATAAAAAACCATCCGTCATGATACCGCAGGGTAGGTGCATAAATGCCTCCGGAAGGACGGCATTTTTCCAGGGGAAGCTGTTCGTCCTTAGTCAGACAGTGACCAATGAGTTTCCAGTTTACCAGGTTTTTGCTGTGGTACACCGGCACTCCCGGAAAATACTCAAACGATGAATTAACAATGTAATAATCCTCTTCCACCCTGCAGATGGAAGGGTCCGGATTGTATCCGGAAATAATTGGGTTTTTGTAAGTCTGATTTTCCATATTGGTTATCCCCCAGGCTATGCTTCATAGCACTGATAAGAAAAACGCAGCACCGTTGGATAAGCTCCCAGATTCTTCCGGTAGCGTTCATCTCCGTTTAACACCCGTCCTTTGATCCATTTACTGTTTTCAAAATGGCCTTCTTCCATATTTAAAAGCGTCAGGCTCTTTTTTGTGCCCCTTGGCGGCAGCAGCCGGACTCCGGTATTACAGCCAAATATCCAGAAAGAATGGTCGGTGTCCTCAATGACCATACCTGCGCATCCCGGCTCGGAAAGCGGATGTTTCTTCCAGGTCAGTTCCAGTTCACAGTTTTTCAGCCGGAGGATCGTGCCTCTGTCATGCTCGCTCTTCTGGGAAAATCCCTGCATATCATCCGTTCCACGATATTGGAAATACAGATCCTGGATGCTCTCCATCAGCTCATAGGAACGCGCCAGATATTTTCCGGTGCCGTTGCACACAAATCCCAGCATATCGATCTGAAGCTGTTCCAGCACTTCTTTGTCTTCCTGCCGTTCTTCCTCATCCTCAATTTTGGCACGGAAATCTTCAATGCCAAAGGGAGAAAATCCCAAGCTGTGATGGGTGGCAAATGCCGGAAATACATTGGACGCTGTCACGGCGTCACGTCTCGCCTCCGGAATCAGAAGCGGACCGCCCTGTCCGGCGTATTCTTCACACACCCGGTCAAAATCTGACAGATAAATATCCGGCGCAAAGGCATCAATGTGCAGTGCTGCTTTTTTCCATACCGGTACATTTCTGGCAATGGGGCCTCCGCTTGGATAATTTCCGGCACGGTCCGGGAACTGATTTAACCAGGCATTCACATACATTGGCAGGGGATACACCTGTTTTCCGGCTGACGCAATGGTCTCTACTGCACTGGCGTAATGCCATGCCATAAACATTTCCGGAGCATCTTCTCCGTACAGGGCTTCCCAGGAAACATCTCCCGCTGCCAGAGCTTCCGGTACCGGTTTCTGGTAAACAGTTTCTGCCAGAGGAGAATAGTCTCTGTCCGATCCTAAAAATCCGATCTCATTTTCCACCTGAACTGCCAGCACGGTCTGGGTTTCTTCGTCTTTTTCTTTCAGGAACTCCATAAATTTCGTAAAAGCACGTTTATCAGCCTCTACGGCCTCCTGGCACAGCGGTGAAATAGTCTCGGACGGAACGCCGCCCGGATAGCAGGCTCTGATAAATCGTTTTGTGTCTGCCTTTACCCACTCCGGTACATAAGTGCTCTCCCCATTTTTCCACAGGCCAAACCAGAGGATCACCAGACGCATTCCATGTTCTCTTGCCTGGTCAATGAGTCCTGACGGATTCTCAAAAGTAAACATGCCTTCTTCCGGCTCAATGGTTTCCCATGCCACCGGAACGATCAGCGTATTCAGATGCAGTCCTTCCACTCCCGTCCAAACCTTCTCCTTCATGTACGGCAGACTGGAAGAACTGGAATTGTGGATTTCACCACCCAGCATCAAATACGGTTTTTCGTCCACATACAAAGTCCAGAGCCCCCTGCTGTCCTTTGCAATGTATGGAATCTGTTTCATGATTGCTCCACCTCCACTAAAATTATCTTTAAGACAACTTCAGCCTGCACATATGGCAGGCTGAAAGGAGTTTTTTTACCAAGCATATCAAAATTGATCTAGTGAACCAATTTTGATTGTGTTTGATCAGCCCTTTAATCCGGACATCTTGATACCCTGAATGAAGTACTTCTGGCATATTGCGAAGATTATCAGTACCGGAAGCAGTGCTACCAGAGACATCGCCATCATCTGGCCGATCTGTACGTTGCCCTGTGAACCCTTAAAGAACTGAAGTCCAATGGCAATGGTGAATTTCTTGTTGTCGTTTAAGTAGATCAACGGACTGAAGAAATCGTTCCAGTTGTATACCAGAGACATTACCAGAACTGCCAGCATAACCGGCTTTACAGCAGGAAGCATGATCTTGGTAAAGATCTGGAAAGAATTGGCTCCGTCAATCTTGGCTGCCTCATCCAGTTCCTTGGGCAGTGTCCGGAAAAACTGAATGAACAGGAAAATATTGAATGCACCGCCGCCCAGCCAGCTGGGAATTAACAGCGGGAAGTAGGTATTGACCATACCCAGTTTGTTATACATCAGATACTGAGGAATCAGTGTTACCTGAGTCGGCAGCATCATGGTTGCCAGCAGGATGGTAAACAGCAGTCCTGAAAATCTGGCTTTGAATCTTGCAAATCCATATGCTACGAATGCGGAAGATAAAACCGTTCCAACCGTTGCAATAATGGTAATAAACAGAGAGTTCTTAAAGAACAGTCCAAAATCTGCGCCCTTCCATCCTTCGATGTAGTTCTGTACAGTCGGGTTTGTCGGGAGCAAGTCAGGAGGCATCTTGTAAATTTCAGAAGTCTCCTTAAAGGATGTAGATACCATCCACAAAAATGGGAACAGGCAGATGACTGCCGCAAAAATCAAAATGATGTAGGTGATGATCCTTCCCACCCGCTGTGCTGTTTTCTGTGATTTCGTGTGCATACTTGCCGCTCCTTTCATCAATCGTCATAAAATACCCAGTGTTTGGATGACTTCTGGACGATCAGCGTAATAGCCATAATGACAATGAACAGTCCCCATGCCAGCATGGATGCGTATCCCATCTTTCCATACAGGAAACCGTTGTTATACAGGTGCATGGAAATGGTGTAAGTTGCATTTAACGGGCCTCCGTTTGTCAGGATGAACGGCTGCTGGAAGATCTGGAATGCTGCGATAAATGTTACAATCAGGTTGAAATAAATGGTCGGTGTACAAAGCGGCAGGGTGATTGAAAAAATCTGACGGATCGGGCCTGCGCCATCAATCTGTGCGCTCTCGTAATAGGATGTCGGAATATCCTGAATACCTGCCAGCATGATAATGATGTTGTTTCCGATGGTCCACAAAGACAGAATTACGATGGAGATCATCGCGATCTTCTGATCGCCCAGCCAGTTCGGGCCTTTGATGCCAACCAGTGACAGTACATAGTTGATGATTCCGTAGTCACGGTTGAAGATCCAGCCCCACAGAATGGTAACGGAAACGCCGGATGTGATGTATGGAACATAAAAGGCTGTACGGAAAAATCCAAGGCCTTTAACTTTCTTGCTTAACAGAAGTGCAATGAAAAATGCAAGGAAAATACTGGATGGTACAAACATTACCACATATTTTAATGTATTTCCAAATGCTTTAAAGAACAGCGGGTCTTTTGTAAATGCATAAACCCAGTTTTCAAATCCTACGATCTTGCCTTTACCTGCCAGATTCATATCCGTAAAGGACAGATAAAGAGAATACAGCATCGGGTAAAGAGTCAGCACGATAAATCCTGCCAGCCACGGGGCAATGTAGATATAAAAATTTCTGGCCTCTCTCCGCGCCATTTTACTTGGTTTTTTCTTGGTTTTCATGTGCGAGCGCACCTGCCTTTCCACCTGTGTAAAGAAGAAATCTCAGCATTCTGTATTCGAGTACACACTTATTACAGGAAAAGAGCTGCTGCAGTCCTGCCACAGCAGCTCTTCTGACTTTTGCTTAATGATTTTTACTGAGCATTTACTGCCTCGTTGAATGCCTGCTCCAGAATCGGATAGTAAGCATCAATGGCATCCTGTCCGGACTGGCCGTTCATGGTAACTGCCTGCCAGATCTGTGTCCACTGATCACCTGCATTTGCGAATACACCACCCCAGATGTTCAGACGTGCAGTAGCTAAACCTTCCAGATATTTGCTGTTGTCGATGGGTCCATTGGTAATCTCTTTGTAGAATCCTTCTGCTGCGGTCTTGTTGCCCGGGATACCTACTCTTGAGGTTACTTCTGCCATATCTTCGTTCTCATAACCAACTTCTTTTAAGAAGGTCCATGCAGCATCTTTGTTCTCTGCTGTGTTCAGCATAGCGTAGCCAGTTGCATACATAACGTTGTTGGTACCGCCGTCTTTTACCTTCGGCATGGTTACAACGTCCCAGTTGAAGTTGTCACCGATCTCTTCTGCGATCAGCTTGGTCTCAAATCCACCTAACGGATACATAGCTGCATGTCCGGATACGAACAGCTGCTCTTTCGGAAGGCTCTTTGCTGCGGTATCATCCGGCATAGCCTTTGACTGAACCAGTTCTCCGAACAGATCCAGGCCTGCTGCTACTTCCGGAGTATTTAATTCCAGAGTCTGTAAATCATCGCTGTACGGGCTTCCGCCTTCGCAGATCAATGCGAAGTTGGGCTCTACCCAGTGGTTTACGATACCATAGGTAGCATCTGCACCTTCACCGCTTACAAATTTCTCAGCTGCTTCTTTTAAATCATCCCATGTCCAGTCGTCTGTGGGATAATCTACGCCAAACTGATCAAACAGGTCTTTGTTGTATGCCAGTACGAATACGTTCTCCAAAAGAGGCATACCTTCCAGTTTGCCGTCCGGACGATAATACGGAGCCAGCATACCTTCGGTAAATACGTCGTCTGCATTTACGCCTTCTTTTTCCAGGTACGGCTGCAGATCTTCAAAGTAGTCGGAATACAGTCCGTAGTAGTCCGGGGACATCTGCATAACGTCCGGGCCGGTGCCTGCTGCCAGAGCTGCTGCTGCTTTCTGATCCCATGCATGGTCTGCGGTCGGGATAACGGAATGCTCTACTTCGATTTCCGGATGATTTTCCTGGAAGATTGCGACTGCATCTTCACGGGCTTTTTTCTCTTCATCTGCTCCCCATGACCAGATAACCAGTTTCTGTTTTTCTTCTGCGCTGACTGCTGCTCCAGATGCCATGGAAGCTGCCATGGTACCTACTAATACGACTGCCAGTAATCTTTTCAGTTTCATACTTGATTCCTCCTAAAATGACTTGTTCTTTGTTCTGTGAAGAACATTTCCGTTTCTCTATATCACGAAGCCGCGCGCTGCTTCGTTAGATAGCTGATGAAAATAACTCTACCGGATGTCCGCCACCGTTTCTCCTTCCATGATTCCGATTTTGGCCCAGTTTACATATTTAAAAGGTTTTCCTTCCAGCATGTTGATCAAAATCTCCATACACTTGGCACCCATTTCCTGGGGGTAAGTGGCTACGCTGGTCAGAAGTTTTTCGTAATAGTGCCGGATATATGTCCCGTCAATGCCCATTACGGAAACATCTTCGGGAACCCGTCTTCCAAGTTTCTCCAGCTCCTGGATAAATCCATGGGCCAGATCATCATTAAAACATAGCACTGCGGTGGCCTGATTTTTTTCTTCTATGAAAATCCTGGCTGCCTGCCTTCCTGCTTCGATCAGGTTGTAATACTCAAATCCTTCTGCTTCATTCATAAAAAACATCAGGTCATCCATGGCGCCCTTGCGGATCTTTGTCTCCATTACAAGTGCATAATCCATGTAATGTTCGATCTGATCTTCCTTCATCCGCTCTTTCCAGAAACGGAAACGCTTTTCTGCGTAACGGATCTTGCTGGGTGTTACCAGACCGATCTTCCGGTGACCCTTTTTTCTCAGATAATCGACTGCGGTATTCACCACTTTATAATCATCCAGGATCACACACGGCATAGGTTTTTCAAATACACAGCATGGATCGTAGGATATCGTCACCGCTGGAAGATGATACGTCCTGCCTACGGTGCTGGCATATTTGGCTGCTATCATTTCATTTGGCAGAATCAGTCCGTCAATGATCATCGTCCGGATCTTTTCGAAATCATAAGACTGATTGTACTGCATATTCAGCAGTGCCTGATAATTTCTGGACTGTGCTTCCCGGACGGCTCCGTGGAACATTTGGCTGGCATAGCCTCCTGTCAGATCATTATTCAGGACAAGTAACTGTCCACTCCGACGTTTCTGAAGGGCCATGGCGATTGGATTGGGATTGTATCCCATGCGGGTGGCCACTTCAATGATGTGTTCTTTCTTTTCTTTCTTTACATAGCCGCTGTTGTTCAATGCCCTCGAGACCGCCGCTACGGAAACGCCTGCTTCCCTGGCTACGTCTTCTCTTGTCACCTGTTTATTCATTCTGTTCATCCCTGCTATGTTTTTCGTCATTTTCTATCTTTTTCATCTCTTTTTCATGAAACGATTATACAACCCATACCACATTTTTATCAAGCATCTAATTTATGTACGCGCGTACACATGTCATTTTCACGAATCATGCCGAAACAGCCACTTTTTCAGCACTTCGCACACTGCATTCATATCAATGGGTTTCGTCACATGTCCGTTCATCCCGCTGTCAATGGCTTTTTCCAGATCCTCCTGGAACACATTGGCCGTCATGGCAATGATTGGAATCTTCCGAAGCCATTCTGCCGGAAGTGTCCGGATGGTTCTGGCTGCCTCATATCCATTCATCCTCGGCATCTGGATGTCCATAAATACCAGTTCATACAATGCCGGATGTTTTTCCAAAGCTTCCACAGCCTCTTGGCCGTCTTTTACCGTATCTACGATCAGTCCGGTCTCTGTCAGAAGTTCATAGGCAATTTCCCGGTTCAGTTCATTGTCCTCTGCCAGCAGGATCCGGTGTCCGTCAAACCACACTCTTTCTGATCTGTCAGAAGAATCCGCCTCTTTTGCCTCTGTATCTGCATTCTGTACGTTTCCGGAATTTCCTTTTTCTTCTCCATCTGTCTTGGCCAGCTGAAGCTGCAGCATCACGGTAAAGGTCGTTCCTCTTCCCTGTACACTGTCCACTTCAATACTGCCGCCCATTATTGTCAGGATGGATTTGGCAATGGACAAGCCAAGGCCGGTTCCCTGTGTCACATTGGTCATGCTGTTGTCTTCCCGGCAGAACGGTTCAAACAGTTTTTTCTGAAATTCTTCAGACATACCGATCCCATTGTCCTTTACCACGATCCGATAAGTACCGATGCCTTTTCTGGTGCATTCCACCTGCTGTGCAAACACTTCCACACAGCCTTTTTCAGGCGTATATTTCACTGCATTGGAAACCAGGTTGATGAGCACCTGACGCAGACGCACCGGATCCACATACACGCAGGCGTTTTTCATCTCCTGAATCTTCAGAACAAACTTCTGCTCTTTCTCCTGAACCGTTGGCCTGCACATATCTGCCACACCTTCCAGAATTTTTATAAGGTCTGTTTTCTCATTGTGCAGTTCTGTATTTCCGCTTTCGATCTTGGACATGTCCAGCACCTCGTTGATCAGTCCCAAAAGGTGTTTGGAGGATTCGTCTATTTTTTCCAGACAGTCCTGCACCTTATCCAGGTCATCCCGGTATTTCATGGCGATCTGGGTCATGCCGATAATGCCGTTCATAGGAGTACGGATATCATGGGACATACTGCTTAAAAACAGGCTTTTGGCTTTGTTTGCCTCTTCCATTGCCCGGTAGGCTTCTTTCATAGCTGCCATCATCTGCTCGCTGCGGCTGTGGCTCTCCTGAATATCTTTTGCAATCACTGCCATCATTCTGGGAATAGCGTTGACCTCATCGATCTGGACAAACTGGAGACGTATCCAGCGATACTCTCCGCCGATCTTCAGGCGCAGTTCACACTCATAGGTTCCTCCCTCCGCCACAAACGTTCTGGACAATTCAGAAAGCCGCATCCGATAGCATAATTTTGCCCAGTCTTCCGGTTCTGCCGCAGGCTCAAAATACTGTTTCAGCAGATTCTGGTACTGGCCGTCCGGCAGATCGTTAAACAAACGCTGGCTGCTTTTGTATGACACTTTGTAATCTCCGGACAGCATGTCCACATACAAAATCAAAAGGGATGTCCTGCCAAATGCACGAACCAGCTGTCTGCTCTCGCTGCCGCTCTCATGGAGCATGTCCAGAAGATTTTCTTTTTCATCTGTTTCTGTGTCTTCTTTTTGCCTCCAGCCTTCTTCATCTGTAAATTTTCCGGAGGTTTCTTTTGTTTCCCTGTAATCTACTACATTTCCATAAATCTCATAACAGGTACGGATCCTTCCTGCTTTGAGAAGGTAGGAAAGATCTTCCTGCAGAACACGATCATTTTCAATCAGCTCTACCAGTTCCGGGCAGTACAGGGTGCCTTTTCCCTGGGAAAGTTCTTCCATGCACTGAGAAAATTTCTTGCCATTTTTGTAACTGCGTCCCACAAAGTCGGTGGCCGCATCCAGGCAGTCGCTGATATGAATCAGTTCAATGAGGAAACGATCCTTCGACGCCGTGTTGTCAAAGTCCGCCGGATAGCCCATTTTCCCATCCCAGGATTTGTGGTGGCCCAGAATCACATCTCTGTAGCAGGACAGGGAAGGCACTTTCTCTATCAGTTTTGCCCCTCCAACCGGATGGTAATAAATCCATTTCTGTTCTCTGGCTGTCAGCTGTCTGGACTGCTTGTTTACCACCTGTGCCATTTCGATTTTTCCAACGTCAAAAATCTGAGCGCTCTGGGAAACAAAATCTCCTATCTTTTCCTGATTTTCCAATACTTCTACCACGCTCTGACATCCCAGAGAATCGACAAGAAGCTCCGGTGCCTGCTCCAGAACTGCTCTTAAAATTCTCCTGGCAGTCTGATTGACCATGGCAGAATGCACCAGTATCGTCTCATCCCGGCTTACCATGACGTTCATCAGCACTCTGGAATTTTCCTCATCGTCTGAGATCAAACTTAAAAAATCCCGCATGGAACGGGAAACAACATCGTTGACAAATCCCATACATCCGGATCTTGGAAGCTGACGGATCACGTCCAGGTATTTTTTTACACAGTCGTCCCAGACTTCCGGATCTCCATGGTATTCATTTCTGTATTTTTTCAAACATTCCAGAATACAGGAAAAGTGGTTCACTGCTACCTGAAAAACCCGGCTGTCATAAAATTCCACTCCTTCCTGTCCATCCAGGGTGTCATGTTCCAGAATATAGTCACACAGTCCTTTGTAATCTTCCACAAATTCTGTACAGGAAATTTCCCCCAGATAAAACAGACACTTTTTATAATTGGCATATACTTCATCCGGCATCTCATAAGGCTCTGGATATTTTTCCAGATTTTTCTGATAGATCTCCCCAAGGACTTCTTTCCCCCGCAGGAACAGTTCTCTGCTGCCATTTTCCCGGTCAGTGGCCAAAATATAATTTCCAAGGACATCATAATTCAGCTCATCAATCAGTTCCTGGAAATCAAACTTGTCCCCATCCAGTCTGCGCACCCGCTCATCTTTATAAAAAGCAATGGCCTCATCCAGAAATCTGATCCGCTCTTCATCACCTATCAGCTGAAAATTGGTCAACACCACCAGATGGTTGTAGAACGCATAAATAATACGCCGGCGGACATCAAAATCTTCAATTTCGAAATACCGGTCTTTCAGATCAATCAGCTTCTGAAATTCTCCAGCTCCCCGTTCTCCGTCCTCCGGCAGGGAACTTAAATTGCAGAATCCTCCGTTTAGGTTTACCGCCCAGATATAAGAATTCAGATCTCCATTATGTTCAAAATAATGTTCCAGCATCTGGGAAACTTCATCCAGAGCCAGCTCATCTTCATATCCTTCTGCCTGGGCCTTACGGATTTGTTTTAAGAATTCATCCGCCAGCTCGTCGTTCAGCCGGCTCTCTGCCTCCAGAAATGGCCGTAGATACAAGTTCAGGAGAGCTTCGTTTTCAATATAAAGCCGGCGCAGGATCTTGGACTTTTTTCTCAGATTTTCCACCCAGGCTTCCTGATCCTGCGCTTCCATAACTTCACCGATAACCTGTTCTTCTGTTTTCAGGTTTTTCTCATATTTTTCATAAAAATGGATAATATATCTTCATGTAACTAATTCGCTCTCCCACAGTATGCTGCGAACAACTGCCGTCAGCTGTTGTTATTAACTCTTTCTATTCATTATTATAACGTTATTCTTAGTTTCTGGCAAGAATGCCCTTACTGCATCCCGTGAAAGTTTCTGTCTGGGATTCTGGCACTACAAAAAAATCGGTGTAATGTATAAATATTTCTGTTTATACACTACACCGATCCTGTTATCCGCGTTGTCTAACATCTGTCAGTTCCACGGTATTTATGTTATTTTTCTGTTTATGCTTCCGGTTTTTCTACTTCGTAATCAGACCATGCGCTGAGTGCGGATGCTCCGGAGAGATCAACGATTCCGCCAAATGGCTATTCCCGTCCCCTCCACAGCATCTTTCTTTTCACCAATGCACGGTTTCTCTCCGGTACTTTCAGCTGGGTGCCGTCTTCTAAAAGCAGCCATCTGCCTTCCAGTCTGTTTACATAATGTAAGTTTACCACACAGCTGCGGCTGACCTGCATAAAACGGTTTGGAAGTTTTTCTGCCAGTTCGCAAAGGGTCTGCCTTACCCGGATTTCACGTTCTCCTTCTGCACACATGATCACGGAATAATTGTGTGCCGGCTTGATATAAATAATATTGGTATAATCAATGACCCTGGTCACACCGGAACAGTCTTTCACAGTCAGCATAGCAGACTGGCTTCTCTGGGTCATAAGCATTTTCATAAATTCTTTGTTTTCATCACTGTCCTGCAATGGGAACTGTTTGCCGCCCTCCTGGGGGAAATCCGCATTTGACAGATGTATATGAACGATTTTTAATTCTTTGTTTTCATATCTCCAGCAGAACGTCACTCTCTGCTTTTCGGAACGTACTTCCCCACGCTCCGGGTTCGTATAGGCACGGTAACGTCCGGCCACGGTACAGGTTTTTACATCATTGGATACTACCTGAAATTCTTCCTGGTCCAGACATACCACCGGTCTTCCTTTCTGTAGCTGATCCAGATGTGCCCGCATATTGTCTGCCCCCTGGATATATTCCTCATCCATAGAACCGATCCATACAATGTCCGGATCCATGTACTGATACAAAAGATGTTTCTTTCCAGCCCAGTATTCTTCCAGAATTCTTTGTGTCAAGTCTAATGTACGCTGACGCTGTCCTCTTATCATGTTTCCAATCCTTCCTTCTCCAATTTTGTCACTCGGAAATCCTGCTCAATCACGCAGATGTCTTTGTGCTGAAAACAAGTGCGAATTTTCGCATTTTTTTACAGACATTTTCGTCTTGTGTAAACGAAATCTGATTTCTTCACCCCGATTTACACTATAACAGATATTCCGACAAAAAGAAACCATCTCGAAAAACTTTCGAAAATTTTTCTAACATTTCCCCCAACTCAAAAATTTTCGCATATAATAAACGAATACCAAGCCCCCATGATATGCAAAATGCGGGAGGATTGTGAAAGAGCGCAGCACGGAACAATCCGCAGGCATTATTCTATCTGCTGGCTAAGACGCATTTATGCTTGCACGAAAGGGGCTGTCTGACTTTGAGACCCACCCACAACACACGAAAGGAGACTGTTATGCTGGAATTGAAACAAATCACCAAGCAATACGTCACTGGTGATTCTACTGTACAGGCCTTAAAAGGCATTGATCTGAAATTCCGTGAAAATGAATTTGTTTCTGTCCTCGGCCCATCTGGCTGTGGAAAAACTACACTGCTGAACATCATCGGAGGACTGGATCAGTACACATCCGGAGACCTGATCATCAACGGAACCTCCACCAAAAAATTTAAAAACCGGGACTGGGATACCTACCGGAACCACACCATCGGTTTCGTCTTCCAGAGCTACAACTTGATTTCCCATCAGACTGTACTCTCCAACGTAGAACTTGCCCTGACCCTGTCCGGTGTTTCAAGGGAAGAACGCCACAGACGTGCCATTGAAGCCCTTGAAAAAGTAGGGCTGGGAGATCAGTTAAAGAAAAAGCCCAATCAGATGTCCGGCGGCCAGATGCAGCGGGTAGCCATTGCCAGAGCCCTGGTCAACAATCCGGACATTCTGCTGGCGGACGAGCCCACCGGTGCCCTGGATTCCACCACCAGCCTTCAGATCATGGAGCTTCTCAAAGAAGTTGCCAAAGACCGGCTGGTCATTATGGTCACTCACAACCCGGAGCTGGCAGAGCAGTATTCCACCCGGATCATCCGCTTAAAAGACGGCACAGTCACCGGTGACACCAATCCCTGTACCGACGCTTCCACAGAAATTGCCCCTGTTTCCAGGCGGAAAAAGACCTCCATGTCCTTTTTCACAGCCCTCTCTTTAAGCCGGAACAACCTGATGACCAAAAAGGGCCGTACTTTCATGATCGCCTTTGCAGGAAGCATCGGCATCATCGGCATTGCCCTGATTCTGTCTCTTTCCAACGGTGTCCAAAATTACATCAACCGTGTGGAAGAAGACACCCTCACCAGTTATCCTCTCTCCATCGAAAGTACCTCCATGGATATGACATCCTTAATGACTGCCATGATGGGAACCCAGACCAAAAACAACAGCCACGATCTGGACAAAGTATATTCCAACAACATGATGAATGACATGATGGACATGATGGTTTCCGAAATCAACACCAATGACCTTCAGGCCTTCAAAAAATATCTGGAAAGCGGGGAAACCAACATTCAGGATCTGGTAAGCGACATCCAGTATACCTATAACACGCCTTTGAATATTTACAAAACGGACACCAGTGGCGGCGTGGTACAACTCAATCCTTCCACCATTATGAGCAGCATGGGTATGGGCTCTATGGGCACAGGTACGAGTTCTGACTCTGAAAGTTCCATGGACTTTTCGGCTTACTCCGACTCTTCCATGATGACTTCCCAGTCCCAGGTATGGACCGAACTGGTGGGAAATGATACTCTTTTAAACAGCCAGTATACTCTTTTAGCAGGCCGGTTTCCGGAAAATTTTGACGAAGTGGTATTGATTACAGACCAGAACAATGAAGTGACGGACTACACTCTGTACAGCATTGGACTTATGGACGCTTCAGAGCTGACCGAATCCATGAAAAGTCTGATGATGGGAAATGAAGCAGATTTTGATACGGAACAGACCTCTTACTCTTATGAGGACATTCTGGGACTCACCTTCAAACTGGTGGCAAATACCAGTTATTATGAAAAGGAAAATGGCGTCTGGGTGGATCAGAGAAACGACCAGACTTTCCTGAAAAATCTGGTAGACAATGGAGAAACCATTCATATTGTAGGCATCTTGCGTCCCTCTGCAGACATTGAAACTTCCGGCGATATCGGAAACATCGGTTATACCTCAGAACTCATGGAGCATCTGATTCAGGAAGTAAACGACAGTGAAATCGCCAAAGAACAGCTGGCTGACCCTGATACCAACATTTTTACCGGAAAACCGTTTTCAAACAGTACCTATGAAGCCAATCTGACCGCCATGGGAATTTCGAATCTGGACGTTCCTTCCGGAATCAACATCTATCCCAAAGACTTTGATTCCAAGAAAGAAATCGCACAGATCATCTCAGACTACAACGACCAGATGACTGCCGATGGAAATGACAACCTGGTGATCCAGTATACGGATTTGATCGACACGATGATGTCTTCTGTTACCACCATCATCAATGCCGTCAGCTCCATCCTCATTGCCTTTGTAGCAATTTCCCTGATCGTCTCTTCCATTATGATTGGAATTATTACGTATATTTCTGTGCTGGAGCGCACCAAAGAAATCGGTATTCTCCGAAGCATCGGTGCATCCAAGAAAGATATTTCCAGAGTCTTCAATGCAGAGACTCTGATCATCGGACTCTGCGCCGGTATTCTTGGCATTGCCATTACTCAGGGATTTGTCATCCTCATCAACATTCTGGTGGAGCGCTCCCTGGATATTGCGAACATCGCCGCACTTCCGCCTGCGGCGGCTGTGATCCTTGTCTGCATCAGCATGGTTCTCACACTGATCGCAGGACTGATTCCATCCCGCATGGCATCCAAAAAAGATCCCGTGAAAGCACTTCGCTGCGAGTAAAAAATTGGGCAGGGCCGCACATTCGCGGCTCTGCCGTTTTTATTATAAAATATCAGGCTTCTGAAAACTGATCTTTTCCTACGGAACACAACGGGCATTCAAAATCTTCCGGAACATCTTCCCATTTTGTACCTGGTGCAATACCGCCTTCCGGATATCCCTTTTCCTCATCATATTCCCATCCACAAACATCACATACGTATTTCATCTCTGCTCCTCCTTTATTTTTTCTGCTCTTCCTCGATAGCTTTCTCCAGAACGCTCTTCGCATAGGCAACCGCTTTGGCAATGGTTCCCTCTTCAAACGGAACCATCAGATCTGCGTGCTTTAAGGTTTCCAGATAGCTCATGCTGCCGCCGCATCTGCACAGCCGCAGATAATCTTCCCATGCCTTTTTATGATTTTCAGCATCCCGTGTTTTAAACTCCAGTGCCCCCATCGTGGTCAGGGTGTAGTTGATGTAGTAGAACGGGTACAGGAAAATGTGAAGCTTGTGATACCACCAGCCGCCTCTGTCAAAGAAATCGTCTGCATCGTATTTCCGCCAGGGCATATAGGCTTCTTCCAGCTTTTTCCATTCCAGAGTTCTCTCCTTGGGTGTCAGCTGGGGATTGGCATAACAGATGTGCTGGAATTCATCCACAGCTGCTCCGAAAGGCACAAAAGTAATGGCTTCCTGGAGATGGGCAAACCGGAACTTATCTGCCTGATCTCCAAAGAACATTTCCGCATACGGATAAGCAAACTGCTCCATACTCATGGAATGAATCTCTGCAATATCCGTGGACTCACTGTAATACTGGGACAGGGGCTGGCTGCGCATGGCCATGTAGCCTGCAAATGCATGGCCCAGTTCGTGAGTCAGTACCTGCATATCTCCGATCGTATGATTGAAGCAGGAAAATACAAAGGGTGCCTGGTAATCCAGCAGCTCTGTCATATAGCCGGTGGAAGCCTTTCCAGGACGGTTTTTCAGATCCATCAGCTGATGCTCAATCATAAAGTCAATAAATTCTCCGGTTTCCGGGCTGATCTGATGGTACATTTTCTGAGCCTGGGCTACCATGAAATCGTCATCCCCTGCCGGGACTGCATTGCCATCCGGATAAATCCGTTTTTCATCGTATGCCATAAGCTCTGAAATACCCAGACGCTTTTTCTGAGCCTCATACAGCTCCTGGCACAGCGGTACCAGTTCCCGTTTGATCTGCTCTCGGAAAGCTGCCACTTCTTTTTCTCCATAATCCGTGCGGCCCTGCTGCAGATAGCCTTCCGGAATGAAATTTTCAAATCCAAGGTTGCGGCCCATTTCGTTTCGAATGGAAATCAGCTCGTCCCAGATCTGCTCTAAGCGCTCTTCGTTCCCATGGTAAAAATCAGAGTAAGCCTTCCATGCATTCTGGCGTACCTTACGGTCTTCTGCCTCGAAAAATTTCTGCAGACCGTAAAGGTTTCTCTTTTCTCCTTCGAATTCGATCTGGGCACCGGCCATAATCTTCTGGTACTCGTCTGTCAGTTCTGCTTCTCTCTGCATCAGCGGAATATTGGCTTCACAGAAGCTTTTTTCCTGCAGCTCCATGGACACAAACATCTGCTTTCCATATTCTGCTTCAAATTCTTTCCGGAATTTGCTGTTCTGCAGTGCTTTTTCAAATGCCAGAAGAGCTGGCGTGATCGTTGGCATAGTCTGGTTGATGTACTGGTTTTCTTTTTCATAAAAGTCGTCTCTGGTATCCACGGTGTGGCGGATATACACCACTGTACACATGGTCTGCACATGGTCCTGCACTTTTTCGTACTGCTTTAAGGCTTCCTTTGCTTCTTCATAAGAAGCAGCCTGTTCCACTGCATTTTTCAGCTCCATGGCTTTGTCTGCAAACTTCTGCAAATCCGGTCTTTCATATTGAATCGTTGGAAAAGTAAACTCCATTTTTCTATCCTCCTACCTTTACTTTTATATAACACTACAGATTGCTCCACAGCCGGGCCGCTCACGCGCTACGCGAAGAGGTCATCTCTGGTAATATTTTTCAGCCAGGTTCCTTTGCGGTAATGCCGGATTACCCAGGGCCATTTGGCAAATTCATCCGTGCAGAGCAGAAAATATACCCAGATCACTGGAAGTTTCAGCACAAAGGCCGCGAAAAATCCCAACGGCACTGCATAGACCCACATATCAATGATATCGCAGATAAATCCGAAACGGCTGTCCCCTCCGGCCCGGAACACCCCTGCAATCAGTGTGGTATTCACGGCTGCTCCCATGACATAATAGGTATTAATCAACAGCATATATTTCAGGTAATGCATGGCCTGCTCAGAAAGCGATGCATAGGTTAACACAAAGGGTGTAGCCACAAGAATAATCACGCCTCCAATGGCACCGGCGATTACCGTCAGTTTCAGCACAGCCCTGGCATCTTCCTTTGCTTCTTCCAGCTTGTTTTCTCCGATCACATTTCCAAGAAGGATGCCGCCTGCACTGGCCATACCAAAGCACATGACAGTACCAAAGTTGCGCACTACCACGGACAGCGAGTTGGCTGCCACCGCATCCGTTCCCAGATGTCCCAGAATCACAGAATACATGGAAAATCCCACGCTCCAGATAATATCATTTCCAAGTGCCGGCAGGGATAACCGTACAAAATCAGAAAACAGTGGTTTGTTCTTCACAAACAGATACCGGAAATCCAGTTTCAGATCTTTGCTTCTGGCAGAGACAATGAAACATGCCCCCAGCTCAATCATTCTGGATAAGGCCGTGGCAATGGCCACTCCCTGCGCCCCCAGCTTCGGCGCTCCAAAGAGTCCGAAAATAAATACTGCATTTAAGAAAATATTTCCCGTAAACGCCAGAACGTTCATCATGGTGCTGATCATCACGTGGCCCATGCTGCGCAGAACAGCCAGATAAATTTCTGTAACGCCCCAACACAGGTAACAAATGCTTAATGGCCGCAGATAGGATGCGCCAATGGAAATCAGCTCTGCGTCATTGGTAAAGAGCCGCATCATCCACTCCGGCGCAAAAAGCACCAGACTGGCAAATACCACCGAAATGCCGATGGAAAACCGCATGGCAATTCCTTCCACTGTCTGGACTGCCCGCAGGTCTTTTTTCCCATAATACTGGGCGCTTAACATGGTCACACCGGTGCCCAGACCGTAGTACACCATAAACAGCACATTGGTGTACTGAGATGCCAGGGACACGGCAGCAATGGATGACTGCCCCACATAATTGAGCATCACAACGTCTGCAGATCCTACCGCTGCACTCAAAAGATTCTGCAGAATAATTGGCAGCGCCATCTGGAACATCCGCATATAAAATGGATTGGCCGCTGCTTTTTTGTACATTTTTTTCATACGTAAAATCCCCCGCTGCGTAATCAGTAATATCTCCATCATACGCCGGAGAATGTGAAAAAGCAAGCAGATTTCTTTCTGCTTTCAGACGATTTTAGGACTGTTTTTCTTTTGCCAGACGCATTCTGGCAAAATCTAACAACTCTTGATATTCCATGTCTTTACTGCCGTTTTTTCCTGCTAAAAAAGCCACAAAATTTCCCAGTTTGCCGTCATAAGTTTCCCGCAGTACCTCTTCCGCTTCTCTCTGCAGATACTGAATTTCTGTCATCAGTGGGAAATACTGGGTTTTTCCAATCGTTTTTCTTCTTCCGACAAGGCCTTTTGCACTCAGGTTTCTAAGATACGTATTTAGTGTCTGTTTTGACCAGTTCTTCTTTCTCTCCTGGTTCCAATACGCCAGCATTCCCGCAAATGTCTGGTTTTCCTGTCTTCCCCAGAAAAATTCCATAATCTCCTGTTCTGTTTTTGAAAGCCTCATGTATTCTCCTCCCACGTAAATATTGTATGACTTACACGTAACATTTCTTTTCCTACTATTTTAACCTATATTTTCCCTCAATAAAAGAGTTTTTCCACGTTAATTATGCCGATAAAATGGTTAAAATGGACGATTTCATCTGTTTTCCATTTTTTCATTTTTCTGACTTTTTTAATAAAAAATATGATAAATCACTGATTTTTTCAAAATTAAAAAAACAGTCCTTTTTCTTCTATTTTCGTCATTATGGTAAACCATCTGTCAAAATGCACAATTTTTCGACTTATCCACAAAATTCATACACATAGCAAGTGGACAACACACATATTTATCCACATTTAAAAATGTGGTTTCTCTTGAAAAAATGGACTTATACACCAAGTTATCCACATTATCCACATTTTTTACCCACACTCGTGTGGTTTACATAGTTCTATTTTCCAAACAAGCGTTTTGTCTAGTTATAACAAGGGGGCTTTTTTTACATCAAAGCCCCCTAAAAACTATTTTCTGAAATTTTAACCTTTTATATGCAGGATTCTTTCTTTATTCTCTGTATTTTCAATCAAAATCCACGTCTGCCTCAATCTCTCCATCTTCTACCGTGAATACCACCACATCCGAAAGGGTACTTTCATTCCGGCTGTCTACCATTTCAAACATCATCATAAACTGGCCGTCTCCCATCTCTTCCTCTGTGAATGTGGTATCCTCTGTCACTTCAAAGGTGTCCAGTTCCACCATGACTGCCTCATCATCTCCGGAAATCGTGGAACCATAATGAAGAGTGGTCACTTCATCGCCAGGCTGCAGCTGAAGCAGGTTTCTGTCGGACGCACCGTTGTCGTTTAAGCCTTTTCTTGCACCCAGAATCCGGTATTCTTCGTCATTGAAATCGTAAACAACACGCAGCTGGTATTCTTCTCCGTTGAGTTTGATGGGGATGGAGTACAGGTTGTAGTCCTCGCCTTCGTAAATAATTTCCATGTAGCACAGATTTCCATCCAGGCAGCCCCAGGTATCTCGGAAATTATCCCGGAAAATACCGTTCTCCCAGTCTGCATCCATGTCATTGTCCCGTCCAAGGTATACAATCACGTCTTCATCCAGATCAAAATAAGCCAGCTGAATGTACACGCCTTTGAGAATGTTGGCATTTTCCACTCCCAGATCCAGAACGGCATATCCGTCGTCATCCAGGTACAGGGGATAATCGTCCAGTCCTGAGGAGGCAATGGTGGGTACCTCAGAGAGTTCTCCTGCATTGTATCCAAGGTCTTCAATGTATGCCGCGCCTTCGTCTGTCAGTTCTCCTGTCAGTTCATAATCATAGAGATATTTGAAAGCTTCGCTGGCTCCCACTTCAGTATATCCAAGGAAATTATCTGTATCTCCATCGTAGGAATAATAGCAGGAAAGTCCCATGGCTTCGCTCCTGTAACGGCCGTTTACTTTGTAGAGAACGCATTTTTCCAGTCCTTCCAGCACTGCATCGGAGGTTTCCCACAAAAGGCCACTGTTTAAAGATGCCAGGCTTCCCAAATCTACCATGTTCGTGTAACCTTCATCTTTGGTATTTCCTCCGTAGTTCTCTGCCGTCTCGGCACTCCGGCCAAACTCAGAGAAAAAAGACGGGTCTGCGCAGGCTGCCTGCAGTGCTTCTTTTCCAAAATTATCATAGGCCTGGAACAAATCCCAGGCTTCTGTCAGATCTACCAGGGACAGAGTCGCCTCTCCTTCGGTATCGTACATCTCACATCCTTCCAGGTAACTGTCACAGATGGCTTTTCCAAGTTCTGCTCCGTCCATGGAAGGATCTTCTGCCAGGGCTTCCAGCCAGCCGGTATAATTCCAGCCGTTTCCCGGCTCCACTTCCTGGCTTGCCACCATATAATTGGAAACATCCGCCAAGGTGTAGGCAGTATCAATGGTTGCCATCAGGCAGGCGTCAAATCCCACCAGATCAATTGGGGGATTGGTCTCGGAAAGTTCATACACGGTCTCAAACGCACTGTAGAGCTCCGGCAGGGTCAGGCTGTCGTAATCATACAGCTCATCAAAGGATACTCCGGCAACACTGCCGCCGCCATGGTTCCAGAAGATCACTGCCGTGTGGTCTGCCGGATAATTTTCCTCGCAGAAGCTTAAAAAATCTGCCAGGGTGGCGGGATCTCCCATGTCTGCCAGGGGCTGTTCATCCACCAGATACAGGTCGTCGCTGTTGTACAGGTAGCGCTGAATGTAATCCGCTGAAATCATTTCGTTCTGCCACATACTGGCGCCTCCGGTCTCGATGACCACCTGAACATTGTCCGGCAGCTGCACATCCAGCATTTCCATCAGGTCCTCGGTGGCTGCCCCATAATTGCTTTCCAGATCGCTTCCACACAGATACCAGTACACCACCCAGGTTTCTTCCGCCGCATCTGCTTTCATGGAAACGCCTGCTCCGGCCGGCAGGATCATTACAAGGGCCAGGCCTGCCGTCATGTAACGTGTTATACTTCGTTTCATACCATCTTCCTCCTTGTTCTCAGACTTTTCATCTGGTTTTTTGTTTCCTGACTTGTTTCCTGACTTTTTTTCTTAATTTTACCATAAGAGACGGCTTCCGCAAATTGTTCCTGCAAAATTGTCCAAAAACCTGCAGGATTGTACTCTGCCAGATCTGCCCGTTCTCTTAAAATTTTTCTTGAAATCTTTCCGAAATTTCAGTTGACTTCTATTGTGTTTATGTTTATAATAAACGGGTCTTTGCTTTAAGAACAGTGTGGACTACAGGTTTCCGGTTTCTGAATTCCAACCGGCGGCCCGTAGTCCTTTTTCTTTGCAAGTATTATCAAAAAAAGGAGTGATTTCTAAATATGGAACAAACGTTTATGAAAGAACGGAAAGTGCTGCCTCTGGTTCTTTCTATGTCCCTTCCTATGGTGGCATCCATGGCAGTAAATTCTCTTTATAACATTGTGGACAGCTACTTTGTGGCCCAGCTCAGTGAAAATGCAATGACTGCCCTTTCCCTGGTTTATCCCATTCAGAACCTGGTGACTTCCATTGCCGTAGGATTTGGCATCGGCATCAATGCCACAGCCGCCTTTTTCCTTGGAGCCAAAAAGGAAGATACCGCAAGCAGTGCCACTTCCATCGGCATGTTTCTCAGCCTGATTCATGGAATTCTCATGATGGTGCTGTGCATTGCCGGTATGCCTGCATTTCTGCATCTGTTCACTTCCGATGCAGATGTGCTGAATTCCGCTCTGACCTATTCCAATACGGTCTTTCTGTTTGCTGTGATCAACACACTGGCCATCTCTTATGAAAAGATTTTCCAATCTGTAGGCCGGATGAATGTTTCCATGATCTCCATGCTCATCGGCTGTATTTCCAACATTATCTTAGACCCGCTGATGATTTTCGGCATTGGACCGTTCCCGGCCATGGGAATTCAGGGTGCCGCTCTTGCTACCGGTATTGGCCAGACCTTAAGTCTGATCACTTACCTGCTGTTTTATGCTTTTTCACCCATTCCTGTCAAAATCCAGCGTAAATACCTGACTAAAGACTGGCAGCTGGTGAAACGTCTGTATGCCATCGGTATCCCGGCTTCTCTGAATATGGGACTTCCTTCTCTGCTGATCTCTGCACTGAATGGAATCCTCGCCGGATTCTCTGATAAATATGTTCTGGTTCTGGGTGTTTACTACAAGCTTCAGACGTTTATTTATCTGAGTGCCAACGGCATTGTGCAGGGAATCCGTCCTCTGATCGGCTACAATGCCGGTGCCGGAGAACACCGCCGGGTGCAGAAGATCTACCGCACCGCCCTGGCTCTCTCTGCGATAATTATGGCTCTTGGAACCATCCTTTCCTGGTTCATCCCGGACAAGCTGTTCGGACTGTTTACTTCCAACCCGGAAACCCTCCAGCTTGGAATCACTGCTCTGCACTTAATCAGTCTTGGTTTTATCGTATCCGCAGTTTCCGTCACCGCTTCCGGCGCACTGGAAGGACTGGGCGAAGGACTTCCGTCCCTGTGGATCTCCCTGCTGCGGTATGTAGTCATCATCATCCCGGCTGCTTTCCTGTTCAGCCGCTTTGCCCAGGCAGATGGAGTATGGTGGGCCTTCCCGTTTGCAGAGCTTTTAACAGCCGTCTTTTCCTATTATATTTATCATAAAAAAACCCGCATGCCGTCAGCGTCTTAAACAGATATGCAAAACCTCCCATGTTTTCTATTTCGCAGGAAGCATGGGAGGTTTTCTTGCCTCAAGAAATTCTGGCATTTTGATGAGTTGATTTGTCTCTTGTTATAAACCTTCTGGTTTTATATCTTGCAAAATTTCTTAAGTTTCTGCAGGCTTTTCCTCATTAACCAAAAAGGAGAATCCTACAAATGGGATTCTCCTCGGAGTATTCTTTATGATGCCAGGGTCAAAAGCCTGAAACCACGATGTGCTTGCACAGGAGTGGTTTTAAGGCTTAGTGACCCGCCCGATATGGTGCAGAACATCCAGTGGATGTTCGTTTTGCACCGACCGAAGCGGAGCGTAGACATAAAAGTGGAGCGTAAGCTTCACGATATGCGAATATTGGGCAGGATTGTGGGGTGCTGTGTGCCAGTGGCACACGTTTAGCACCGACCGTAGTGAATACGAAGATACGAAGTACGGAACAATCCGTAAGGCATCTTTCGACCCCAACATCTTCTTTATTTCACTGCCTCGAATGCGGCATCCATGGCTGCAATCAGGTCTTCGACTTTCTCGATACCGATGGAAAGGCGGATAGTATTGGGTTTGATGCCCTGATCCAAAAGCTCTTCTTCAGTGCACTGGCTGTGGGTGGTGGTGGCCGGATGGATCACCAAAGATTTTACATCTGCCACGTTTGCCAGCAGAGAGAAGATTGCCAGGTTATCAATGAATTTCTGTGCGGTTTTTGCATCTCCTTTAATTTCAAAGGTAAAGATGGAACCTGCTCCGTTGGGGAAATAGCGTTCATACAGAGCATGAGTGGATTCGGTGGGCAGAGACGGATGATGTACGGCTTCTACCTGGGGATGCTTGGATAAATACTCCACGATCTTCAGAGCATTGCTCACATGACGTTCTACACGCAGGGACAGTGTCTCCAGTCCCTGAAGGAACATAAATGCATGGAACGGAGAAATAGTAGCTCCCGTATCACGCAGAAGTACGGCACGGATATACGTCACAAATGCGGCCGGGCCTGCTGCCTCTGTAAAGGAAACTCCATGGTAGCTGGGGTTCGGCTCAGAAATCCACGGATATTTTCCGGAAGCTTTCCAGTCAAAAGTACCGCCATCAACGATCACTCCACCGATGGCTGTTCCGTGGCCGCCGATAAATTTGGTAGCAGAATGTACTACGATGTCTGCACCATGCTCGATAGGACGGATCAGGTAAGGAGTTGCAAAGGTAGAATCTACCACCAGCGGAATGTGATGGTCATGGGCAATCTTTGCTACTTTTTCCAGATCAATGATGTTGGAATTGGGATTTCCAAGAGTCTCTACAAAAATCGCTTTTGTATTTTCCTGAATGGCTGCCTCAAAAGCGCCTTCCTCTTCCGGATCTACGAAAGTAGCGGTAATGCCGCTGGTCTGTGGAAGGGTATGCGCCAGCAGATTGTAAGTTCCACCGTAAATGGTCTTGGAAGCCACGATATGCTCACCGGTTTTTGCCAGAGCCTGGAACGTATATCCAATGGCTGCTGCGCCGGAAGCAACCGCCAGAGCTGCCACACCGCTTTCCAGTGCTGCAATTCTCTGCTCAAAAATATCTTCTGTGGGGTTGGTCAGTCTTCCATAAATATTTCCTGCATCTTTCAGGCTGAAACGGTCTGCTGCGTGCTGGGAATCATGGAACACATAAGAAGTGGTGGCATAAATCGGCACTGCTCTTGCATCCGTTACCGGATCTGCCTGTTCCTGTCCAATGTGAAGCTGTTTGGTTTCAAAACCCCAGTTTTTAGAATCTCTGATATCTGCCATGTTTGTATCCTCCCGAATTCTTCTGTATTTTACAAATCTTTTGATCTTATGTCTTTTTTATTTTTTGCCGGGACCGGATATTCAGCCGCCCGGCCATCTGTCTGACTGACCTTATCCTACCATATCCCCGCACTTTCGTCCAATACGGTAAAAAAATATCTGGCTATAGATTTGATCTATAGCCAGATACATCTATACAGCTGCAGCTTTTACGGTCTGTCTTCCATATTTACAAAATTTGCATGTTTTCCTACGTACTTGTAAGCCGGACGAATGATCTTTCCTGCATTCATCAGCTCTTCCAGGCGGTGTGCACTCCAGCCGGACATACGGGCAATGGCAAAGATCGGAGTAAAGAGTTCTTCCGGAATATCAAGCATGGCATACACAAATCCGCTGTAAAAGTCCACGTTTGCGCAGACATTCTTGAACAGCTTTCGGTGTTCCATAACCAGCTGGCCGCCAAGACGCTCTACCAGCTCATACAGCTCAAACTCTTCCATCATGCCTTTTTCTTCTGCCAGTTTTCTTGCAAAATCTTTCAGAATCACTTCACGTGGATCAGACAAGGTATAAACTGCATGTCCCATACCATAAATCAGACCAGCGCCGTCAAAAGCTTCCTTATTCAGGATTTTCTTCAGGTACTCTGCCACTTCTTCTTCATCTGTCCAGTCGCTGACATGGGCTTTGATGTCTGCAAACATGTTCTGCACTTTCAGGTTGGCTCCACCATGACGGGGTCCTTTCAGGGAACCGATGGAAGCTGCGAAAGAAGAATAGGTATCTGTTCCGGAAGAAGTTACAACGTGAGTGGTAAAGGTAGAGTTGTTACCACCGCCGTGCTCTGCGTGAAGAATCAGGGCAATGTCCAGTACCTTCGCTTCCAGTTCTGTATAGATTCCATTAGGCCGCAGCATCAGAAGAATGTTCTCTGCCAGAGAAAGTCCTTTTTCTGGATTCCGGATAAACAGCATCTCATCCTTTCGGAAATGCCGGTAGGAATGATAAGAATATACCGCAATCAGCGGAATCTTTGCAATCAGCTCCATACACTGGCGCAGAACATTTTCCGGTGTAATGTCTTCCGCATTGGAATCATAGGTATACAGCGTCAGAATACAGCGCTGCAGGGAGTTCATGATGTTGCCGTTGGAAGCTTTCATCACAACGTCACGGACAAAACGTCCTTTCAGATTTTCCAGTTCAAAGAGGACATTTAAAAACATGTCCAGCTCTTCTTTATCCGGCAGCTTTCCAAACAACAGCAGATACACGGTCTCTTCAAATCCAAACTTCCGTCCGTGCAGGCCGTTTATCAAATCATAAATGTTGATGCCCTGATAGAACAGCTCTCCGTCTGATGGGATCTTGCGTCCGTTGATCAGCTTATAACCATTGACATCAGAAATCTCTGTCAGGCCGGTCAGCACACCTTTTCCAGCTGAGTCACGGAGTCCCCGTTTTACATCATATTCCACGTAAAGATTCGGGTCAATGCGTTCATTTCTCATCAGCTCTTTTTCCAGCTTCAGCATATCCTCTTTGATATCACCCATCTCATCCAGGGTTACCATTTCATTATCGGTCATGTACGGTTCATCCTTTCTCTTTGCCGGCCCTTAGAGCGTGTTTGAAAAATGCTTTAAGGCTCTTCGCAATATTGGTTATTATTTTATACGAATTTCTTCTGGAACACAAGAGTTTTTTCGAATTACTCTATTAACGTATCAAAGAAAATGTTCGTATTGACTAGTAGTATTCAGATCCACATACTGTAAATTCCAATCATCACCGGCATGGTCACGATGGAGCAGGTGGTGGTCAGCACATACAGAACACTGCAGAATCCTGCATCCTGGTCGTAAAGCTGTGCCATGGATGTCAGGGTGGCACAGGCCGGTGTGATGCAGGCCAGGTACACGGTCAGCAGAATATTTTTCCCATCTGCCACCATCCCGGCGGCGCCGCAGACTTTTAAGCAGACCAGCACCACAAGCGGATACACCAGCAGACGCAGAACCACAGACAGATAACCTCTGGCATTTCCAAAAACCTGTTTTAAAGGAACATCCGCAATGGCCATGCCCGCCAGCAGCATTCCCATAGGGCCTACCATGGCCGCCATCATTTCCATGGTTCCTCCAAGAACTTCCGGCAGTTCAATTCCCCCTGCAAAGAGAAGTGCTCCCACAATCAGGGAAAGAATGTTGATATTTAAAAAGACCTTTTTCCAGTCCAGTCTTTCACTGCTGCACAGCCTGTGCCTGCAGTGGGTCCACAGAAGCACCTGCTGAACCACCATAAAACTGCAGGTATACACCACATATTCCTGTCCTAACATGGTCTGCACCAAAGGCACTACCAGAATGCCGGCGTTGCTGTAAACCACTGTCAGCTCTTCTACGGTCTTTAAACTTAAGGGCTTCCGAAGAGCTGCCGTCAGCGCCAGAAATACAATGTGGACTGCCACAGAAACCGCCATGGTAAAAATCAGGCCGTTTCTCACCTGGGGTGTGTAATCAATCTGAAAAGAGTTGATAATCATACATGGAATCACCAGATAAACCAGAATCACCGACACACTTTTGCTGTCTGAAGCCTTCAGCTTCCCGCTTTTTACCAGAATGTACCCCAATAACAAAATCAAAAACAGTTTGAAAACCTGTTTTGCCAGAAGAATGCTTACCGCCATTTTCTTTATCCCCCAATGTATTGACTCAGTTAATCTTATCCAGTGTTTCCTGAGACAGAATCTTATTGATATTCAGCAGAAACAGTGTGGATGCTGCCAGCATGGAAATAATATCTGACACCGGCTCTGCATAATACACGCCCATGACTCCCCAGAAATGTGGGAAAATCACTGCCAAAGGCACCAACAGAATCACTTTTCGAAGCAGCGCAATAAACAGGGAAATTTTTGCCTGTCCAAGTGCTAAGAAGGTGGGCTGAATGCCCATCTGAATGCCAAACAGCAACATTCCTGCCAGGAACATGGGCATCACCTGTGCTGTCAGATCCGCAAGCTCTGCGCTGGATGTAAACAGTCCGGTAAAGAACCTTGGAAACAGCACCGGCAGTCCGGTAAAGACAAAGCTTAGCAGAAAGCTGACTCCAATCATAATCCGGTACAGCTTCCGGACTCTTGGAAAATTTCCAGCGCCAAAGTTGTAGCTGATGATGGGCTGAACGCCCTGGGTAAAACCATTTAACGGTGCACAGGTCAGCTGCATGATGCTCTGCATAATGGTCATGCTTCCCACATACAGATCGTTTCCATAGATCTGGAGCTGCCGGTTCATGACAACATTGATGAGACACTCTGTGGAGCGCATGATAAATGGGGAAACCCCAAGTCCAAGAATGTCCTTCACAATCTTTCCTTCACACCGGATCATAGACCGCCGGATCTTCAACGTAGATTTTTTTCCAAGAAGGAATTTTACATTCCACCAGGCACTCACTGCCTGTGAGATCACCGTGGCAATGGCTGCACCCTTTACGCCCATTCCAAGGACAAAGATAAAAATCGGATCCAGGATAATGTTCAGCACTGCACCGATGAGAACCGAGAGCATGGCGGTTCTGGATTCTCCCTGGACAATAATAAAGGTATTCAGCCCCAGTGCCAGCTCTACAAAAATCGTACCTGCCAGGTAAATTTTCAGATAATCCGAAGCATAGGGAATGGTCTCTGTGCTGGCACCGAATGCATACAAAAACGGCACATGAAATGCATAAAAGACGGCCATCAGCGCTGCAGTAAATACCAGCAGCAGCCACACACTGCTTCCAAGAATCTTTTCTGCACGTTCTCTGTCCCCTTTTCCCAGCCAGATGGCAGAAAGAGGCGCACCCCCTGCGGAGGCAAATGCAGAGAAAGCAGAAACCAGCAGCGTAACTGGAAAGGTCAGTCCCACACCCGTCAGCGCTGCAGCTCCCACCCCCGGAATATGCCCAATGTAAATCCGGTCCACAATGTTGTACAGGACATTGATTACCTGGGCAATTACCGAAGGAAGGCTCATGGCAAGAATCAACCCTGGAAGGCTTCCGTTTGCCATACGTTCTTCCTTTGAGTAGTTCATTTCTTTTCCTCAACTTTCTCGTAGTTTCTGTGTTTCATTGTATCACGTTTCCGGATTTTTGCACAGTACACACAAAAAATGCCTGAGTATTTCGCCCAGGCATTTTTTCGTTATTCCTATTTCTATTCTTTTTATGCAAGTCCGTGTTCTTCCAGATAATCATACAGATCTTTCTTCTCTTCCCGTCTTAAATGGGCCTTGATCTGGAAAGCAATGATCGTAAGAATGGTAAATACCACTGCCACGCCGCACAGGACGATCACCGAAATCCGAATGCTCTCTCCCCCTGCGATGGTACTGCGGAATGCATTTACGGTATAAGTAAACGGCAGATATGCATGAATCTTGCTTACGAATTCCGGAGACAGCTCTACCGGATAGGTTCCTGCAGAACCTGCCAGCTGTACCACCATGAATACCAGCATCAGGAAACTTCCTACTTTTCCAAGAGTAATATTGAAGAAGTACATAATGGATGTAAATGCTACGGCTGTCAGGCAGGCAAACAGGACCGTCTTTTGGAATTCTGCAGGTTTAAATCCATCTGCTCTTCGCAGAAGCAGAATCAGGGAAATTCCCTGGAGAACTGCTACCAGATACAGGACGGATGCTTTGCTTGCCCACCATGCAAAACCGGATTTCAGTTTGCCATTATAGGTGGTCAGCGGGTACATCAGACAGAATGCCAGGCATCCTACCCACAGGCCTACGCTCATCATATACGGTGCCATTGCGTGGCCGTTGTTTTCTACTGTTGTTGCCTGTGTTTCTTTGTCTTCTACCGGAGAAGCAAACATACTTACAGTATCGCCGCTTGCAGAAACCTCTTTGATCTGTTCTGCGCCATCGCTTAAGCTTTCTGCCAGTTCGCTGGAACCGTCTTTTAACTTGGTCAGGCCGTCGCCCAGCTCTTTGGAACCATCGTACAGCTGGCTGGAACCATCTGCGATCTGTCCGGCTCCATCAGAAAGCTGGCTGGCTCCATCATTCAGATCCTGATTGTTGGCGGCCAGTTTACTGGTGCCCTCATACAGAGTTTCTACACCGCTTGCCAGAGTATCGGCTCCTGTTGCCAGAGTATTGGCTCCTGTTGCCAGAGCGGATGCACCGCTTCGAAGAGCAGTACTGTTAGCTGCCAGAGTACCCACGCCATCGGATACTTTCTGAATGCCGCTCTCCAGTGTTTCTGTTCCTGTTGCCAGGGTTTCTGCTCCCTCTGCCAGAGAAGAAGCTCCTGTTTTCAGGCTGCTGCTGCTCTTTTTCAGAGTGGCTGCACCGTTTGTCAGGGTTTCATCGTTTCCTGTCAGTATATCAAATCCATCGTTTAATGTCTTGATTCCCTCTGCTGCTGCCGGGAAGGATACAGTGCTTTCTTCCAGGGTCTGCAGGGCAGATGCTACCTGGCCGGTTCCGTTATCTACGGATACGGCTCCTTTGTACAGGGCAGATACGCCTTCGGAAAGCTGGGTAAACATATCGGTGTTCAGGCCGCCGGAAAGCTGAGTGGCTCCGGCACTCATAGCCTCTGCTCCTGCACTCATGCTGGCTGCTCCATCGCTCATAGTCTGTGCGCCTGCACTTAAGGAAGAGGCGCCATTCTGAAGAGTACCGGCCCCGCCTCTTAACTGAGCGGCTGCACCGTTCAGTGTGGTCACGCCGTCATTTAATGCACCTGCAATGGTATTCAGCCCGGCTGCTGCCTGGCTCATGCCATCCGATGCTGCAGATACCTGGGATGACAGCGCTGCTGCCAGCTGCTGTGCCTGTCCCTGATAAGCAGCGGCATCCATGCCGTCTACTCCTGCCAGTGCAGCGTCTGCCTGGCTGATGGTAGTAATCACATTGTTTAAATCTTCTTCGGTAACTTCTCCGCCGTTCTGAAGGGTGGTGATCAAATCATTCAACTGATCGATGCCGCTTCCCACGATCTGACGGCCGCTTTCCATTTCCTGGTTGGCGGTTCCGATTCTGGTATTTCCATCGGTAATGCAGGCAGTCAGAATGGAGGTGATCTGATCCGGCACCTGTGCCATTCCAGCCTGGAGACTGCTGATACCAGGAATTACCTGATCTGTCAGCACACCGGATGCTGTGGTAATTCCTCCAGCCGCATTGCTGATGCCGTCTGCGGCACTGTTGATTCCTGCTGCGGCATTGTTGATGCCGTCTGCGGCACTGTTGATTCCTGCTGCGGCATTGCTCATGCCGGTGGAAGCATCCGTCATACCAGCTGCTGCGGTGTCCATTCCCTCTTTTGCGGAAGTCAGGCCGGTCTGCAGCTTCGTGATGGTATCACCACTTACCAGGGCAGATACCTGGGTATTCAGCTCTTTTAATCCTGCACGAAGCTGGGAAGTACCGGATTTCAGAGAAACAGAATCTTTGGTGTCTGTGGATACTGCACTGTTCAGCTTGGAAATACCGGAAGATACCTGGCCCAGAGCACTGAGACCGGACAGCTTCTTAGCTCCCGCTGCCAGTTTTTCAGCTCCTTCTACATAAGCGGTAATGCCGTCTGCCAGTGCGTCGGCTCCGTCCACATATTTCTGAGTTCCAGAAGACAGGGTTGCTGCACCGGTCTTTAAGGTAGAGGCTCCTTCTTTTAATGTAGAAGCTCCCTCTGTCAGCGCCGGCATATTCTGATTCAACTGATCGACACCCTGGGTGTAAGTAGTCACGCCGTCTGAAAGTGTTTTGGTACCGGATACCAGCTCCGGAACTTTGGCAGTCAGCTGGCTGACACCGTCATTTAATTGTTTTGCACCGCTGTTTACCTGAGAAACACCGTCTGTGTATTCTTTCAGGCCCTTTGACAGGGTCTCGGCTCCCTCCTGGAAGGTCAGTGTGCTGGAGGCAAGCTTTTTCAGGTTTGTTGTAATGGTTTTGTTTCCTTTGGATGCATCTTTTAAACCATCCTTGATCTGGCCGGAACCGTCTGCAGCTTCCTGCATTCCGTCTCCAGCTGTAGCAATCTGATCAAAGACGGTCTGTGTATACACCTCTGTCACCTGATTTGCCACTGTATTTTTGATCTTTGTCAGAGCAGTTTCGCTCATCTTAGATGCAATGTAGTTGGTTCCGGGATTTGTCTCATAATTCAGTTCCATCTTCTGTGGATTTTCATCCATCAATGTGGAAGCATTCTTTGAGAAATCCTCCGGTATGGTAATCACCATGTAGTAGGTGCCGTTTCGAAGACCTGCTTCGGCTGTTTCTGCATCTACAAAATTAAATGCCATAGAATCGTTGTCTTTTAGTTCGTCCACCATATCCGCTCCGATTTGAAGCGTTGTGCCTTCGTATTCTACCGGCTGGTCATTGTTCACCACTGCCACCGGAAGATTGGAAACACTTCCATATGGATCCCACATTGATTTCAGAAAAAGCCCTGCATAGATCACTGGAATTAAAATAATTGCCACAACTACCAGCAGAAGCAGTTTGTTGTGGAGCAGGCTTTTCCACTCTTGTTTCAGCATACAAATCCCTTCCTTTGCCACATATTCATGTCTGTTTTATCCATCAGACGCCAAAACCTTATCGTTTACTGGATCTTTAATTGTTTAGTGGATTTCAGTTTGTTTACTAGATTTTTATTCGTTTAATAGATAAAGTGTTGATTTTTTGTACGGTACGTATTATACTGAATTCGAAATAGAGATACAACCATCAACTTCTCTTCATTTTGACTGTTAATGGACATTAAAATTTATTTTTGTCTATTTCGTTACACTCTTGTTTTTTTGTGACAAAGAAATATTTTCAGGGGGATTTTGATATGTCTGAGAAAATGGACCGCCGCATACGGAAAACCAGGGCACAGATGCGTGCCGGACTTGCCTATCTTATGAAGACCAAAAGCATCAAAGAAATTACTGTGAAAGATCTGGTGGAAGCCGCTGACATCAACCGCTCCACCTTTTATCTGCATTACACGGATATTTACACCATGCTGGAAACCATCGAAAACGACCTGATCTGCCAGGTGCAGACCGCCATCCAAGAATATCCCCTGGACCCTGCCCACAAGGACAGCTCCTATCCATTTATTTCCCGGATGTTTGCCATTCTGGATGAAAACCGAGATATCTGCGCCTCTCTTTTGGGGCCAAACGGAGACATGAACTTTGTGTCCCGTGTGGAAATACTTCTGGCAGATACCGTTCTGGAAAAACTGAAAGAAGAATTTCCAAAAAACATCCATGATATCCGGTACGCCTATGCCTACTGTATCCATGGATGTATGGGAATTGTAAAAACCTGGCTGTCTGATCCACAGCCCGGCTCTCCGGAACATGTGGCAGACCTCACCGCCCAGTTTATCACAGATACTGCCCACGCTTATCTGCATAAGATGGAACAGCTTTAAATTTTATAAAAATCCGTAAAAAGTATAGGGACCGTATTTAGTGGTTCCGGTACAATCAGGTGTCCTTTTCCTGGCCCATAGGTATGTCTTGCCAGAAGGACCTTCCCATCTTTGATGACGATTCCAGTCGCAGACTGGGACCAGTTTGTATTTTCTTCTACTGCCATTTTGTTTTCCTCCGTCATTCAAAAGAAACGGGGCAGATCTTCTCCGCCCCTGTTCTTATTTTTAAAAATTTACGCTGTCGCTTTCCAGATAAATTTTTGCACCGCTGTCGCTCTCGGAAGCTTCCGTCCGGATCTCCAGAGCGGTTTTTCCTGTCACATCCACGGTAAATGCCAGCGGCCCATCTGCTTTCTGATAGTCTTTTTCTTCAAAAAGCAGTTCTCCGTCTCCATAAATGCTGATGTTCACCGATGCGCTTCCCACACTGTCCGAAGAACTGGTGAAAACTCCGGAAAATGCAGCGTACCGGCCTTCCAGGTTATAAACCGTACTGGCCGTTTCCGCATAAGCCATATTCAGGCACAGATATCCATCATACACATTTCCAAATGCATCCGTAAACAGTTTCTTTCCGGAATCAGTCTCCACCTGATCTACGGATACCAGCTCGGACAGGCGGACAGTCTGTTCTGCCTCGGCTTCTCCTTCTGTGGGGATCAGCACCGCCTCATTGAGATACAGATAACCGCCGTCATATGTTCCATCATTTTTGCTGGAAATGGTCAATGTCCGAATCCCTGTCACATCCACAGTAAATGGAACGGCCTCTTTATTTCTGGTGCATCCATTCAGTTCATACAGCAGGCTGCCGTCTCCGAAAATGGCCAGGGTCATATTCACACCCTGGGAGGCGTTGGCATATACCGTCACATTTCCTTCAAAGGTGCTGTACTGTCCGTTTAGGTTCACAGAAATCCAGCCTTTTTCGGAAGCGTTCAGGTACGGGCTGGAAAGATGGACCTTTCCCCGGCTGTCCCTGGTATTTTCCACATCCGCATCAGAACTGTCTGCCCATTCCAGATCGCACAGCGCTGTTCCTTCTGCCGCATCCTCTGCGGAAACTGCCTTCACTTCCACTACAAATCCGGTGGTGATTTCCGCTGCCGCATCGTTCCAGGTGCCGTCCTGGTACATGGTCATGAGAAATTCTTTGTCTTCTGCATTGTCTGGCTGACCGGAAGACCAGTTGGTATAACCGTCATCCACGGAAGATGCGTCCGCCCACATCCAGTTTTTGCCGCTTCTGGCGGCTCCGATCCAGTATTCCCGGTAAAGGCCATTGGATACCAGATATTCGGCTGCTCTCTGGTGTTCCAGATCTTTCAGCACCGCCAGGCTTCCTCCTGCTGCTTTGGCAAAGGAAGATGCCTGCTCCCAGGTCATGGGCTCGTCAATCCGGTAATACCGGAAATTTCTTCCTGTATACACAGCTGCCGCCAGATCATCCAGCACCTGTACCTCTTGGGGGAACTCCGGTTCTGCTGCAGCGGCTGTTTCGGTTTCCACAGCGGTTCCTTCCAGGAAAATGTCCGCTGCGTTCACTGAAATCCGGTTATAAGTATCCTGAATCTGTGCCTGGATCTGCAGAAGTTTCTTTCCCGTCACATCGGCTTCAAAAGGAATCAGTCCCTGAAATTTTTCAAATCCATCGGTTTCAAAAATCTTCTCTCCATCTGCCATGATTTCCACATGAACCGCTGTTTCTTCATTATAAGCTTCTTCTCCTGCTGCCAGCACGCCGGTGATCTTTGTATAGGCACCGTTTAAGTTCCAGGTGCCATTTCCACTGGAAGCTGCATTGATATGTACCGCATTTTCATGAAGATTTCCGTACACGTCTGTCCAGGTGCCGGATTCCATGGTGCACTCATCGGCATCCATCCAGGTCACATCGTTGATGCTTGTGATGGCTGTCTGGGGTGTCTGCGGTTCTGCTGCTTTGCACAGTCTTCCTTCGCTTAAGAACAGATAGCCGTTTCCATAGTCGCCCCGATTGCAGGTCTGAATAGTAAGCTTCTGCACCCCTGCCACAGAAAGCACCACACTCTGAGGCACATCGGTTTTCTGATAATCATACAGGCTGTAGATCAGCTTTCCATCTGCCCACACAGCCAGATCAAAAGAAGCGCCGCTTTCTGCATCGGACCAGGTGCTGATATTGGCTCCAAATACATCCCATTCTCCATTCAGATCCCAGGATATCCAGCCGTCCTCCGATGCATCCAGATACTGGCTGCTGTAGTGGCTGTTTCCATAAGAATCTTCAAAGTAATCCTGAATGCCGGAATTTCTCTGTCCGGAAGCTGCCAGTTCTGTCAGGGAAACCATTTCTTCTTCGGATGTCTCCTCTGGCTCCAGTTCCAGAAGGAATCCGGCATCTTCACTGTTGGAATTGTCGTTCCATTCACCGCTGTTCCAGGAGGAAATCTCCAGATAGTTTTCCCCCACTTCATCAGAATTTGTGGAGTTATCCGGTTGACCGGACTGCCAGCTGGTCCAGGAAAAGTCTTCTCCGGTCACCCATTTCCAGGCGCCTTCCCAGTTTTTGTCCGTGGCTCCCAGCCAGTAAGTATCATGGTCTCCGTTCTGGATCAGTTTCTCAGCCACAATATTTTCTGCCTCACTGGTAATCACCATAAGGTGGCCGCCTGCTTTTTCACAGAACGCTTCCGCATCTTCCCAGGCCAGTTCCTGTTCAAACCGGGCATAGGTATGTCCGTTCCAGGAAATCACTGCTGCGGCCTGTGCGGCAATGTCTGCCGGAAGCTCTGGTGCCTGCCTGGTCAGGGCTGCTGCCATCACGTCCAGCGTTCCTGCTGTCTGATCTGAATCGTTCTCCACTTTGGCCTCTGTCATGACCTCCACTGCGGCTGTTTCGCTGTCTTCCACAGTCCCACTTGTCTGGGATTCTTCTGCTTCCCCGCTGGATACAGCTGTCAGTTCTGTGATTTCCGGATTTTCTCCCAGATCTTCCATCTGTTCTGTGATCCACTGGTCTACTTCCTCTTTGGATTCGCTCAGATCATCTCTCCAGTTTTCCCAGGAAAGCTCCCCATCCGGGCTTTCGGTTACATTTTCCAGGGAAATGGCAAAGTACAGGGTTCTCGTCTCAATAGTACGGTCCCGAAGTTTTACCGGTATAGTTTCTGTCCACTGAAGGATCAGCCGGTTGTAATCCCAGCCATCTTCTCCCCGATATGCTTTCATTCCACCGGTCAGCTCCATGGAAACCTGATCCCACTGTACCCAGCCGGTTCCGTCTCCGGTATGGTCCAGCACCCAGCTGTCGTCTTCTCCTGTGAGATTCTTTGCCTGCTCCACTCCCAGCTGTTTGACTGGTTCCAGATTCTGGCTGTTAAAATCCTCAAAGGTAAAGTTGTACGTGGGAAGTCCTTCTATGGGGAAACTGTAATGGGCATTGGTCACCACGTAGCCTTCCCTCAGCAGTTCCTCTGCATCATACTCAATTTCTCCCTCAAACACGTCCCCATTTTCTGCCTGAATGCTTCTGCTGTACAGGTCAGCCAGGGAAGTGTCCCCGGCATAGGGAGTATCCATGTCCGTAACGACTTCTGCATACACATCCGGGCAGGTGCCGGTGAAAGTCACCTGGATATCCTCTGCCAGGTCAATTTCCTTGGGTTCTTCCAGATTTTCCACGGAAACTTCTTTGGAAAATTCCTTCAGTGTAATGCCCACACTGCTTAAATAAACGCTTTCTTCCTGGGATGTACAATTCAGTGTGAGAACGTCTCCGTTTGCCAGATCTTCGTCTTTGCCAAAAGAGGTCTGGAAGCTTTCCCTCCAGCCGCTTTCTACCATATTAGCTGCTTCTCCTGCTGCCTGGTAATACTGGCCTTCTTCCCCTTCGCTTTCGCTGTCTGACCAGTCCTCGGAATCTATGGAACCGTAAGCGCCCCGCCCGTCTTCCATAAATTTTTCTGCCAGATCTTCCTGCAGTTTTTCTTTATCCAGAGAAATCTCTGCACTGCCTGCTCCGTTAAAACCGGTGATGTTCCAGGTAACATAGTCTTCCAGCGCCACTTCTTCCGTCTTCACCAGGCCTTCTACGCTACCGGACACCTCAGAAGCTTCAAAACGTACACCATACCTGGTGATTTCCGGCTGTTCTGCCTGGATCGTTACTTTTGCAGTGTCACCGTTTTTCAGGTCTGTGAGAGAATTCACATCCGTATAAATGCCATACAAATAGGACATCAGATCATTTTCAATAAAATCTTCTGCCTCTTCAGAGCTGTCCGCTTCCCGGATCTTTTCTGCTGCATCTTCTCTTAACCGATCCCAGTCAATGGTTGTCCATCCACTTCCGTGGCCCTCAAATCCGCTAAAGTTTAAGGTTACATAGTCTTTCAGAGAAATGGTTTTGATCTCAGTCAGACCGCTGACCTGGAATTTTAAAGGAGCGCTTTTTAACACAATCCGGTATTTTTTCAGAAGATTTTTGTCCAGCTCACTTTTTACCGTGACAGTATCTCCATTGGACAGATCTTCCCCCGGATCTGCCGTAAAGGGTTCTTCTTCCCCTTCCAGAATTCTGCGGATATCTTTCTGTTCTCCCTGTGTCAGATCTTTCTTTGCCTGAATGTCTGCCAGCAGCCCCTCGCTGTCAAAATACAGTGCTGCCGTTCCCTCGCTGTCCAGTCCGGACACCATGTAATCCACATAATCCTCTGCTGTCAGCCTCTGGCTGCGAAACATGCCCTGCCAGATCAGCACACCCGCCGCAATCACCACCACAGCTCCGCCAAGAAGGACATACCCTTTCTTAGAACCGCCTTTTCCAGTGTTTCCTCCGCTGCCAGAAGTTCCACCTCCGGCTGTATTTCCACTTTCCTGACTGCTGGCACTCTGGGTACTGCCTGCCCCCTGGCTGCCTGCCGGTTTCGTTCTCATGCTCTCCGGCACCGGTGTACCGCAGTCCGGGCACTTTGCTGCACCGTCTTCCAGTTTTTTGCCACAATTCCCACAAAACATCAACTTTCCTCCTCTGTATGCTTATGCCTACCCTCTTTTCCAGATGGGGAAATACACCGTATACGCTTCATACCCCACCTCTTTCAATGGAACAAACCGGATGGAAGTTTCCTGCCCTTTTGTCTGGAAAATCCCTTTCCAATTTCCCCACTCCCGTTCATTGGCATGTTCCAAGATGGTTTCCGGATGTTCCCTGTCTCCGTACAATACCTGCTCCCGCTCGCACAAACCTGCCAGCACCACCGGTCCGAAAGCAAATGCCACTTTTGTGGAATCTCCTTCCAGCGGAATGGTATGCAGGCACTTTTTCAGCTTCAATCCTACCGTATCTCCGTCCTTCCAGATCCGTTTCAATACCAGAAAGCTTCCAGGCGCTGCGTCTGTCTGCACCGGTTTGCCATTTATTGTCACCGATGCCGCTTCTGCTGTCCACTCTGGAATCCGAAAATGCAGTGCCACGTTCACTTCCTTTTCTGTGCGCACTGCAAAATAGATTTTTTTCTGCTCCGGATGAGTACCATATTCACTGGTCACACTGCTGATGGACTGTCTTGCCGGAGAGGTGCTGGACAGATGGAAGCTTCCGGAAAGGGTGTCTTCCTTTTGTTCTATGCAGATGGTCTGGCCGCCCAGAACAAACCTGGCTCTGGAATCAAAATACTGGCACACATAGATCTGATCCTCTTCCTGATAATATAAGTAGTGATCCAGCATGGCATTGGCCTGCACCACCGTGCCATGACAGCAAAAGAAATCTTCGGTCTCGCTTGCCCAGCCTTTTCGTCCCCCTGCCCGCAGGGGAAGAAAATAGGTCAGCAGGCCTTTGTCTGGATATGGACTCTTCTGCCCGTGGGTCGCACTTCCTTTCCAATAAGCCTGGGCCATAATTCCATTATACAGATTTCTCTCAATATACTCTGCATATAAAGGATCTTTCGTCCACCGGAACAAAAAATCTGCCAGCCGTATCATATTGTAAACGGTGCAGTGTTCCTGATTTTTGTCCCCCAGTCTGGATGCCATCTCATGCTTGGACGTCCACACTTCCCCACAGGTCTGTCCTCCGGTAGCATAGGTCCCCCGGTCTGTCACTGCGCATTTCCAGTAGGCCTCTACAATCTTCCGCCACTGTTCTTCACCGGTTGCTTCGTAGGCTCTGGCACAGCCGATGACTTCCGGAATGGTGGTGTTTGCGTGCATGTTGGTGAGAGGATCTTCACCTTTTAACAGCGGCTCAAACAGCCTTCTCCGGTAATATCGCTCCAGCAGCACCCGGTATTTTTCTTTTCCCGTAATTTCAAGAAGCTGTGCCCAGATCTCCAGCATTCCTCCGGTTTCAAAATCCAGAATATCGTCAAATTCTTCCCTAGTATACTTTCCACTGTACTCCACAAACCAGTCTGCAAACTGGTCTGCCACTTCCAGTGCTTTCTCATAATGTCCGTAAAGATACACGTCAATCAAGCCCATAAACGTTTTGTGCACAGTATAATGGGGTGCCCACACATTTTTTCCAAGACCGATCCATCGGAAATATTTTTCCGGAATGGACGCTGCCCACTGTCCCCCATTGTCTTTCTGGCACAGAGCCAGTTCATCCACGATATATTCTGCTTTCCCCAACAGCTCTCTATCGCCGGTTCTGGCATATTCCAGGGCTGCCGCTGACAGCCAGTGCCCCAGGAAGTGTCCTCTTAACTGGCAGGTTGGAAATTCCCATCCGCCATGGATATTTTTCGGCTGTAACCCATAAGTTTCTGCCGTTCTTCCTGCCTCCAGCCGGTAATTCAGCAGAAGATTGTCTGTATCCAGAGACATCAGATAGCTTCTGTTTTCTCCTGCCCTGCGAAGCAGTTCCCCATCTGTCAACACCACATTTCGTTTTGCTGCATCCTCCATTTTTATACCTCCTATACATTATTACATTGTGATACCATCGTACCATATCTGACCTTGGAAAAGAAGAGCTTATCGCATAACCCTTATGAAAAAAATTCAATGCCGTCTTTCCTGCTGTGTATAGTATACTAATGATGTCAAAGCTGCGAAGTATGGGCTATTCATATGGCAGCTTTTACCCCTTTCAAAAATGACTGATAAAGGAGGCGCTGCAAAGAGCTATGAAAATTACAGATATTAAAATAGATAAAACGCACAAAAAACTCCGGGGGATTCAACTATCCGGAGTTTTTTGCTTTCGTATTCTTCTTAATTTTCTTTTTCTTCTTTGATCTTTCCGCCTCTGGCATCATAATCATCCAGGAAGTAATACGCTTCCTCATCTTTGTGCCATCCCAGCACGGTCCGCAGATTGATGTTGCGCACACTGTTGAAAATGTTGGTTTCGATCACCGGACTGGTCTTGCGGAACTGGGCCACCAGCTCTTTCATCTCATCCCGTTTGGAACCTTTGGCTCCACCGCAGCTTGCGCAGTTTTCCGTAAAACGGCAGGCACACTGGATAAAATGAAGTCCGTTGTAATCCCGCCATGCTTTTACTGCATCTTCTTTGATCAGATACAGCGGCCGAATCAGCTCCATTCCCTCAAAATGCTGGCTGTACAGCTTGGGCATCATGGTTTCTACCTTTCCGCTGTAAAGCATTCCCATAAGAATGGTCTCGATCACATCATCGAAGTGGTGTCCCAGAGCAATTTTGTTGCATCCTAATTCTTTTGCCTTGGAGTATAAATAACCCCGCCGCATTCTGGCGCATAAGTAGCAGGGATTTTCTTCGATGCCGGCAACCACATCAAAAATCTCCGTTTCAAATACGGTTAAAGGAATTCCCAGAAGGCTTGCGTTGTCCTGGATGATCTTCCAGTTATCTGCATTGTACCCCGGATTCATTACCAGAAAGACTGCTTCAAAGTGAATTTTTCCGTGGCGCTGCAGCTCCTGGATCAGTTTTGCCATCAGCATAGAGTCCTTGCCGCCGGAAATACAGACAGCGACTTTGTCCCCTTCCTGAATCAGCTGATACTCATTCAGCGCTTTGGTAAACTGACGCCAGATGGGTTTCCGAAATTTCTTAATGATGCTCCGCTCAATTTCTCTGGTTTTGTTTTCTTTTTCTTCTTTGGAGTCTTCTGCCATAAACCGGCTCAGGCTCAGGCGGAGATATGCCCGGTAGCCGCCTTCAATGTTCACTGCATGACAGCCCATTTCCAGCAGGCGCTCCGTATATTCCTGGCTCCGCTCTCCAGTATGGCACAGCACATAGATGGTTTTATCCTTTGGCAGCTCCTCTGCCTTTTTTTCAAATTCATCCATGGGAAGACTCACCGCTCCCGGCCAGGTTCCTCTGTCATATTCTTCTCTTGGACGGATGTCAGCCACTACCATTTTGTCTGCATCCAGTTTTTCCAGTTCTTCAATCTGAATGGATTCCATTTCCTGCATTTGTTCTTTCCTCTATATTCTTCTAGTTCCGACAAATTAACCGCTTTATTATACAACAAAAAGATCCGGCTGGGTAGTTCTTTTTTCCCAGCCGGATACTTCTTTTTCCTATTTAGACCTGAATCCGGTCTGCCGCTTCGTTTCCTATAAACAGCCGCTTGGTGTCTGTTCCGATAATCAGCCCTCCAATGGTCTTTCCGATCACTTTGATGCTGCTTCCTTCCTGGATATCATACGATCTTAAGAAATTCAGAACATCCGAAAATCCAAACATCCATTTCACCGTGTACGTCTGTCCCTGTGCTGCTTTTGATAATGCCTGCATTGTAAAACCCCCTTTACCAACTCAGTATCTGCTGAATTGATGTTTTTCTAGCTTGATTGTAAATCTCAGCTCACGCATTAGTCAATCGCAACATCTTCACAGCCTGGCATTCTTTTTATCCCAGTCTGCTCACAAGGATATTCCGCAGTTTCCGGCTTAACTGCCAGGTTCCTGCATCCTTTTTCTGCATTCCTATAAGAATGGTCATCCGCTCTTTTGGAAAGTTTTCAAAGTAGGGGCCAAGCCAGCCATCCCATCCGTACTCGCCTTCTTTTGCCAGGAAAGGAGCTTTTGACGAATCTTTGCAGATTCGAAGGAGGTTTGCATAACTGAAACCGGACAGCGTATGATTCATGTTAAAGGTCTTCTGCTGTGGCTCTGTCAGGGAGCCGCCTGTCATGAAACGCACCGTCTCTTTCTGAAGAATCCGCACACCATTTAATTCGCCGCCCTCCAGCAGCATGGAAGCAAACCGCATATAATCATCCAGTGTGGAAGCCAGTCCTGCTCCGCCGGATTCAAAAGCAGGTTTACGCTTCATCCGGTTCTGAATACCCAGATGATCGCCGGTATAAAGCACCAGCTTCTTTCCTTCTTCGGTGTCCACGCTTTCGTAGGTTTTTGCCAGGCGGTACTGTTTTTCTTCCGGCACCCAGAATCCGGTATCTTTCATGCCCAGCGGATCAAACAGTTCTTTTTTCAGGAATTCCGAAAAAGGCATTCCTGAAACTACTTCCACAATGGCTCCCAGCACATCCGCAGAGGTTCCATAGCGGTAGCTGCTGCCCGGATCAAAGTCCAACACACAGCTCCCCACTGCATTTGCCAGCTCCTGGGTGGTCATGGGATGTTCTCCGTACATCCGCGCTTCCAGATCTTCAAATACCTTTCCGGTCTGGCGGCCGCATTCGCTGCTGGTATCCGGATATCCAAGACCGGAAGCCATCCGCAGAAGATCGTGGACTTGCACTTCTCTGACTGCCGGTCTGGCCTGTCCTTCGGCCCATACGGAAGGATTTTTAAATCCTGGCAAAAATTCTGAGACCTGCTGGCACAAATCCAGCTGCCCTCTCTCCACCAGAATCATCACCGCGGCTGCGGTCACCGGTTTTGTCTGGGAATACAGGCGGTAAATGGTGTCTCTGCGGATGGGATTCTCTTCTTCCTGGTCTGCCATTCCAGCCTCTACATAGCAGATCTCCCGTCCATTTTTCTGAACCAGCAGGTTTGCCCCTGCCACAAGGCCTTTGTCAACGGCCTCTTTCATTGTGTTTTTTAATACCTTCTCCAGTTCCATGTGCGTTTCCCTCTCTGTTTTATAGTTAGTTTTTTTGCTGCCCCAGTCGATGCCTGTGAATTGCTTCGCTGCGAAGCAGTCTCTGTATCCACTTCGGTTGGTGAGAAACGTGTGCCACTGGCACACAGCCCCCCGCAATTCTACATCCTGATGTTACTGTACCACTGATACATAAAAAAATGAATCGAAAAATTCGTGATTTTTCTGTAAAATTTTGACATTTCCTGTTTTGTCTTTTTGTTTTGTTGTTGCTTTAAACCGTTACAGTTTAACGTACTGCCATTTTTTTCATGTTTTCTTCCATTTTATGCAAAAATAAGTTACACTATAAAAAACTGAAACCGTTCAGAGCCAAGCAAAATTTCATAAAACAGCTATAAAATGCTTGCATTTTTAAAGCTATTTTTGAAATTTTATTTGGCGGATACGCCACACCGGCGAAATGCG
>CAJMON010000010.1 GCA_905214955.1 uncultured bacterium | reverse complement strand
CAAAAAAGCATCACAAAATCTTCTTAAAATAACAAAAAACCGAAGACAACACGGAGAAAAATTCGGAGGAAAGGAGTTTTTGTCATGCAAAAACTGAAATTGTTTAAAAATAAGCTGGGGGTTGGGGCAGCTACGGCTGTACTGACAGCGGCCATGCTGATGTCCACAGGTGTCCCGTCTGTCTTTGCTGAGGAGACTGAGACGGAGACAGAAACCGTTACAGAGCAGAGCACCGAAGAGGCTTCTGAAGAAAGTACCGAAGAGAATACCGAGGAAACTGCTTCCGAAGAAGAGACTACAGAAGAACAGACGGAAGAGTCCCAGAACGAGGAAGTTCCGGCAGTGACCCAGAGCCAGGGAATTTCCATGAGCACCGATTATCCGGGCATTACCGTAAAAGCCGGCGAAACCGTTACCTTTGGGCTGAATTTTGCCAGCCTGACAGGGGAAGGATACGATGCAGATCTTTCCGTAGCATCCATGCCGGAAGGCTGGAGCGGCTACTTTAAGAGCAGCAGCAGCCAGATCAGCAAGATTCATGTGGATCAGAAATCTGCAGATGCCACCTCTTCACCGGCTACTTTCAGCCTGACCCTTCCGGATGAAGCAGCAGAGGGTACTTACAATGTCGTTCTGAAAGCAGAAGCCGGAGACGGCGTGGAAGCTACGCTTTGTCTGGAAGTTACCGTCAATGAAGTCGCTACCGGTGCAGGTACGTTTACCACAGAATATCCGGAACAGCAGGGAGCTTCCGGAACCAATTTCAGTTTTGATGCAACCATCGTCAACAACCGGGGCGTAGAGCAGTCCTACAGCCTGGCAGCACAGGCACCGGAAGGATGGCAGGTAACTTTTACTCCGTCAGGTGAAAGTAACCAGGTAGCCAGCTTAACTGCTGACCCGGAGAGCAGCAAAGGCCTGACCATTGCCGTGACGCCGCCTCAGGATGTAGAAAAAGGAACTTACACCATTCCGTGTACTGCAACCTCTGCCAATGAGACACTGAACCTGGATCTGAACGTAGAGATCACCGGTACCTATGGTGTCAGTGTCAGCACGCCTACCGGAAACTTAAGCTTTGATGCCTACGCAAATGATGAAAAGTCTGTTACTTTAAGTATTGCCAATACCGGAAACGTAGATCTGGAAAACTTAAATCTGACTTCCTCGGCTCCGACTGACTGGGATGTTACCTTCAGTGAGTCTACTATTGATCTGCTGGAAGCAGGCGCTACCAAAGAGATCACTGCTTATGTAACCCCAAACTCCGATTCCATCACCGGTGACTATGTGACCACGATCAGCATCAAAAATGACGAAACTTCTGCAAGCGCAGATTTACGTGTATCCGTGAAGACCAGAACTTCCTGGGGAATTTTTGCAGGTGGAATCATTGTGGTTCTGCTGGCAGTACTGGCTTGGATCTTCAAAAAATTCGGGAGAAGGTAACAGTTTATGAAACAGGAAGGACGAGTTATTATTGAAACCCGGGACCTGACCAAGAAATATGGAAACAAGACAGCAGTCAATCATCTGAACCTGTCTGTCCATGAAGGGGAAGTGTTCGGGCTGTTAGGTCCCAACGGTGCCGGAAAAACCACCACGATCCTGATGCTTCTGGGGCTTACTGAGCCGACCGGAGGCCAGGCTGTGATCAATGGCATGGACTGTACCAGAAACCCCATCGGGGTCAAGAGCATTGTAGGGTACCTGCCGGATAATGTGGGATTTTACGGAGACATGACTGGGCGCCAGAACCTGCGTTTCACAGGAAGGCTGAACGGAATCCCGGAAAAAGAACTGGATGCCAGAATTGACAGTCTGTTGGAGCGTGTAGGCATGACTGCAGCGGCAGACCAGAAGACCAGCACTTATTCCAGAGGTATGCGCCAGCGTCTTGGTGTGGCAGATGTCCTGATGAAAGATCCACAGGTGATCATCATGGATGAGCCTACCCTGGGTATTGACCCGGAGGGTATGAGGGAGCTGCTGAATCTGATCTGGGCATTGTCCAAAGAAGACGGAAGAACCCTGATGATCTCTTCCCACCAGCTCTATCAGGTGCAGCAGATCTGCGACCGGGTCGGCATTTTCGTAAATGGAAATCTGGTGGTGTGCGGAGACATTGAAGACCTTGGAAAACAGGCACAGAAAGAATCCCACTTCACGCTGGAGATGAAAGTACATCCCTGTGATGATAAATTGTTGGCAGAGGTATACCGGCATCCGGGAGTCCTGAAAGTAGACCGCAAGGACGACATGTTTACCATCGAGTCCGATACGGATCTGAGGGCATCCTTAAGTGAATTCCTTGGAAAGAACGGCTATACCATCCAGCATCTGCACCAGAGAGGCGGAGATCTGGATGAAATCTATCGATTATATTTTGAAAAGGCAGGGCAGAGCGATGAAAACAGTGGAACTGAAAAAAAACACGGGAAACACTTCCGGGTCCCGGGAAAAAAGCAGTGAAGCAAAAAGAGCTTCCGCAGGCCTGAAGGCACTGTACCGGAAGGAGCTGGCAGATCATCTGACCAGCAAGCGGTTTCTCATTATTCTGATCCTGATCTATGCCACCAGCTTTGCAAGTCTGTATGGCGCATTGTCAGGACTGAGTGATGCCATCAGCAATGATACAAACTTTATTTTCCTGAAACTTTATACCACCAGCGGCAATTCCATTCCGTCTTTCATGAGTTTTATTGCTCTGCTTGGACCCTTTGTGGGACTGACCCTGGGATTTGATGCCATCAACAGCGAGCGTTCCGCCGGTACCTTAAACCGGCTGGTGGCACAGCCCATCTACCGTGACTCCATTATCGTCGGAAAGTTCCTGGCAGGAACCACCGTCATTGCCATCATGGTATTTACCATGGGCATTGCAGTGGGGGCCATTGGTGTGCTGTCAACAGGATTGGCTCCGGAGGCAGAAGAAATTTTCCGGATTGCAGCATTTCTGTTTTTTACGGTCGTGTATATGGCATTCTGGCTGGGACTGTCGATCCTGTTTTCTGTGGTATGCAGACATTCTGCAACTTCTGCACTGGCAGTCATTGCGCTGTGGATTTTTTTCACCATCTTCATGAGCCTGGTAGCAAACATTATTGCCAATGCCGTATATCCGGTGAACAACCAGTACCTTGCAATGGTGAATACCTACAACAACTATATGCTGAATCTGAATGTGAACCGGATTTCTCCGTATTATCTGTACAGTGAAGCGGTATCCACGATTATGAATCCGTCCATCCGTTCTGTCAATGTAGTGACGGTGAACCAGCTGGTAGGCGCCATTTCCAGCTACCTTTCCTTTGGACAGAGTATGCTTCTGGTATGGCCGCACCTGATTGCACTGATTGCAGAAATGCTGGCTGCATTTGCCTGCTCTTACATTGGATTTATGAGACAGGAGATCCGCTCCAACTAAAGGAAAGGGTGTTCACAGGATGTTCACAGGATGAACACGATTGCTTGATAATTCTGCGTTATCCTGAGACTATCATTTGAATGTCCGAAGCGTATATACTCCGGGTATTCAGAAAGTTTCAGGATGCGGGGACAGTCAAGATGGCACAGTTTTTTATTATCAATGGAATTACAGATCCTGGGCTGCACCATCAGATCGCACAGTATGCGTTTCTGGAAGGTGTGGAGTCCTGTGATCTGTATGAATATCTGCATGGGGCTTTCCATAAAGAGATGGAGCCTCTTTTTTTCTGCGTAGATCAGGATGGCTTTCGGAACCTTCCGGAGCAGCTGATCAACATTTTGTATATGCGCTGCCAACTGGTGGCGGTTCCGGGATGCCGGGAAGAAGCGGAAGACCTGCGAAGGAAAGAAAAATACGGATGTGCATTGATGAAGATGCCATTTTCGAGACAGGATTTTCGAAGAATGTGTATCCAGTATGCAGGGGTAAAAAAATGGGAAGACCGGATCATGCGGTTTGAAAACCTGACGATTGACCGGAGCAGCAGGCAGGTGCGGTTGGATGGAAAATGTGTGGAAATGGGCGCTTATGACTATGACATTCTGCTGCTTCTGGCAGAACACATGGGCGATGTGGTGACAAGAGATCTGCTCAGCCGGGCGCTTCCAAGGAGAAGAAGAGTCTCCCAGAGGAACATTGATTCCCACATCAAAAGCCTGCGGAAATGTCTTGGAAGGGAAGAATGTATACAGTGCATCCGTTCTGTGGGGTACTGCCTTTCTGAAAAAAACGTGCTGCAGCAGGAAGCCTGAAAGTTTCTTTTATGAGAACTGGAAAAAAGCTCTGGGATAGTGTATAATTGGAAAAGCACCAAAAATCGGAAAAAACGCATAGGTTAATGATAAAAAAGAGCGTGCAGTGAGGAGATTACTATGAACAGATATCCAGAGCAGAAGATGCAGGGCCTTGTGGCGGGCCTGCTGGAGAGTTACGAAAAAAACCCCATCATCAGCAACATTGATTCCTGCAGCCGGATCAACAGGGATGTGGTCATTGAGATCCTGGAGCAGCTGCGCTATGTAGTCTTTCCGGGCTACTTTGAAATGCGGAATGTAAAGAGCGATTCACTGTCCTACCATATCGGAGAGATCCTGGAGAATATCCACTACAATCTGACAAAGCAGGTAGCACGGGCTCTGTACCATGACCCAGAGCAGACACCGGGCTGCTGGGAGGACGGCAGAGAAGAATCTGCCCAGATCGTGACCCGTTTTATGGACACTCTTCCAAGAGTCCGGGAAGTTCTGGCAACGGATGTCCAGGCAGGCTACGACGGAGACCCGGCAGCCTTTAACACCGATGAAGTTATCATGTCCTATCCGGGATTATATGCCATTTTTGTAAACCGGATTGCTCATGAACTGCATCTTCTGAAAGTGCCCCTGATTCCCCGTATGATGACGGAATATGCCCATGGTCTGACCGGTATTGACATCCATCCGGGAGCCACCATTGGCCGGTATTTCTTTATCGACCACGGAACTGGCGTAGTAGTAGGCGAGACCACCAAGATTGGAGACAATGTAAAGCTGTACCAGGGCGTCACCCTTGGCGCACTTTCTACCAGAGGCGGCCAGGTACTGCGCAATGTGAAGCGCCATCCTACCCTGGAAGACAATGTCACGGTGTACTCTGGAGCCTCTATTTTAGGAGGCGAGACTGTGATCGGGACCGGGGCAGTGATCGGAAGTAACGCATTTGTGACTTCTTCCGTACCGGCTCACACCAGAGTCAGCATCAAGAATCCGGAACTCCAGTTCAAAGACCGTTCCAGAACGGCAGAGCTTGGACAGGAAGGATTTTTCAACCGGAAAGAAGTAGATTAATAGAAGTTGATATGCCTGGCAGACAGAAAGGCTTCTGCGGATCAGTTGAATCCGCGGAAGCCTTTTCCAATAATTTCGCTGCTGTTGGTGATCATCATAAATGCGCCAGGCACATTCAAATGAATGTAGTTTCGCAGCATGACTGCCTGGCTTCGCTTCATGACGGTAAGGATGATGGTCTTTTCCGAGTGGGTGTAAGTTCCTTCTGCCCGGAAAATGGTGGCGCTGCGGTTTAAATTTTTAGTGATGAAATCGCAGATGGGCACCGGATCATCGCAGATGATGGTGAAATATTTGCACAGGTTGATGTTTTCAATGACGCCGTCAATGACCAGAGATTTTGCCATCAGGCCGGTAAAGGAAAACAGACCGGTCTGGGGGTCAAAGAGGAAACAGGCAGCGACAGTGATCAAAAGATCTACGATAAATAAAGCGGTGCCGATATTAAAGGTGGTATATTTCTTAAGCACCATGGCCAGAATATCGGTGCCTCCTCCGGAAGCTCCTACATTGAAGAGGATGGCCGATGCGAAAGCCGGAAGGAAAATGGCGAAGATCAGTTCCAGAACCGGCTGGCTGGTGAGGGGATGGCTCATGGGAAACAGTTTTTCTATAGCGCTTAAGGAAACGGACATGAGAACACTGACGTACACGGTCTTGATGCCGAAGCTTTTTCCAAGCATGACAAATCCAAGCACCAGAAGAGCCATATTGATGAGGAAAGTCCAGGTACCGGGGGTGATTGAGGTAACCTTTGCCAGAATCACAGCGATACCGGTGACACCGCCAAAGGAGAAATTGTTGGGGAATTTAAACACATAAATGCCGACGACCATAATTAGGGTGGCGATGGTGAGAACCGCATATTCCTGGGCAGTACTTAAAAGTTTCAGACGCTTTTTCATGTTTTTACTCCATTCTTCTGCAAGGGATTGAGATGAAAAGATACTTTGCGGATGGTTCCTTACGGTGTATCTTTTTGTATTATACTGTATTTGAAGGCGGGCTTCAAGTGCAGGCCATATCCAGGAAGGTTTCCATGGCTTTGTTGACATAGCGGCTGGATTTCCAGTAAAACAGAATGTCCCGCTGGCTTTCCGGCCCATCCAGCTTGTAATAAACTACCTTTGGGTGGGGCGGAATATTTTGCACCAGGGTGTCGCTGATAAAGGAAATGCCCATGCCGGAGCTGGTGATGTTGTAGGCCGTGACCTGCTGGTCTAATTCCAGGACAATATGGGGAACAAAGCCTGCCATTTTGCAGAGAGCCATTGCCCGGCGTCTGGTATCATTTTCCGGTTTGAGAAAAATAAACGGCTCCTGCGAGAAGGCTTCCAAAGGAACGGGAGGAATGCCGTCGGACAGATGGATGCCACGCCGGATGTGTTCTCCGGGAAGCCGGTAAAAAGAGAGGGCCTGGTTGATGGAGCAGGAAGCGGGCACCGCTAACAGCAGGCGTTCTGACTGAAAAATCCGGTGGGAGGTGAGGGACTTTTGAAACAGAGAATTGTCCATCACCAGATCCAGCGTTCCATTTTCCAGAAGCAGTTCCAGGTTGGCGCTGTTTTCCTCCGTAAGATGAATGGAAACATCCGGATAGGCAAAGGTGAATCGGCTGATGAGAGGAGGCAGCACGTAGGAGGAGAACAGACTGCTTCCGCCCAGGGAAAGGTGACCGGTTTTTAAGCCATTTAGATCACTTAAATAATTTTCAAATCCATTTTGAATGGAGAGAATCTGTTTCACACAGGCGATATATTCTTCTCCACATTCTGTAAGGCTGATGGGAGTGGTACTCCTGTCAAAAATGGGAGCGCCGATCCTGGCTTCAATGCGGCGGATGCTGGCGCTAAGGGAAGGCTGGGAAATATAAAGATTCCTGGCAGCCCTGGAAAAACTCCGCTCTTTGTACACTTCATAGACATATTCCATCCCCTGAAACATAAGGCACCTCCCACATAGCATCATAACTTTAGAACTATACTTCTTATACTAAGATATGTATTTGAGTATAACATATTCTGACCGTATAATAAAGGTAAGAAAACAAAAAGCCAGGAAAGAGCGGAGGAACAAATCATGATCAGCAAAGTAGAAGTGGATGGAACCATTTACCGGAATGAGCAGGATTCCATAGGATCCAGGGAAGTTCCGGAGGACGTGTATTATGGAGTGCAGTCTCTGCGTGCAGCAGAAAATTTTCATATTACAGGGTTGTATATGCATCCGGAAATCATCAACAGTCTGGCCTGCATCAAAAAGGCAGCAGCCATCACGAACTGCGAGGCAGGGCTTCTGGACAAGAAGATTGCCAATGCCATTGTGAAAGCCTGCGATGAGATCATTGCAGGAAAACTCCATGAAAATTTCATTGTGGATCCCATCCAGGGCGGCGCAGGCACTTCTTTAAATATGAACGCCAATGAGGTGATTGCCAACCGTGCCATCGAAATTCTGGGAGGGGAAAAAGGAGATTACAGCATTGTCAATCCCAATGACCATGTCAACTGCAGCCAGTCTACCAACGATGTCATTCCCACAGCCGGAAAAATGACTTCCCTGCGGCTTCTTACCAGAACGAAGAAGGAACTTCGCAGGCTGTACGAGGCGCTGTGCCAGAAAGCAGAGGAGTTTGACCACGTGCTGAAAATGGGCCGCACCCAGATGCAGGATGCCGTGCCCATCCGCCTGGGGCAGGAATTCAAAGCCTATTCTGTGGCCATTATGCGGGATATCAACCGGATGGACAAAGCCATGGATGAAATGCGGACCCTGAATATGGGAGGAACTGCAGTGGGAACCGGCCTCAATGCCGATCCTGTTTATTTGAGACGCATTGTTCCAAATCTAGCAGAGATCAGCGGCATGGAGCTGGTGCAGGCCTTTGACCTGATTGATGCCACCCAGAATCTGGACCCCTTTGTGGCAGTTTCCGGCGCGGTGAAAGCTTGTGCCGTGACCTTGTCCAAAATCGCCAATGACCTGCGGCTCATGTCCTCCGGCCCAAGAGCTGGTTTCCATGAGATCAATCTTCCAGAAAAGCAGAATGGGTCTTCCATTATGCCGGGAAAGGTGAATCCGGTAATTCCGGAGGTGGTGAACCAGGTGGCCTTTAACATCATCGGAAATGACGTGACCATTACCATGGCGGCAGAGGCTGGCCAGCTGGAGCTCAATGCCTTTGAACCCATTGTATTTTACTGTATGTTCCAGTCCATCGATACTCTTGGGTACGCCGTCCATACTTTTGTGGACAACTGCGTTTCCGGGATTACCGCCAATGAAAACCGGTGCCGGTATCTGGTGGAAAACAGCGTGGGAATCATCACGGCCATTTGTCCTCATGTGGGCTATCAGAAGGCGGCTGAGATTGCGAAGAAAGCCATCCAGTCCGGGGAGTCCGTGAGGGATCTGATTCTGAAAGAAGGAATTTTGAAAAAAGAAGAGCTGGATGAGATTTTAAATCCGGCTGCCATGACAGAGCCTGGCATTTCTGGAAAAGAGCTGCTTCTGAAATAAATGGACATCTTGTATCTCGAAAAAAAATCCGCTATACTGAAAAAAGAGATACAGGATTGGAGTGAAACAACGTGGCAGGAGAGAGTACAGGAGATTTTTCCAAAGGGAAAATCTGGAAACATATCGTAGCGCTGGCAGTGCCTATGACGGTTGCCCAGCTGGTGCAGGTAGTTTACAACATTGTGGATCGGATTTACATTGGACATTTGCCGGGAGCGTCCTCCCTGGCCCTGACAGGTCTTGGACTGACATTTCCGGTGATTACCCTGATATCCGCATTTACCAACCTTTTCGGCATGGGCGGAGCGCCGCTGTGCTCTATTGCCAGAGGACGCCAGGATGAAGAACGGGCAGAAAAGATTATGGGAAATACCTTTACCATGCTGTGTCTGACCAGTGTGATTTTGATGGTGCTGTGCTATGGGTTTTTAAAGCCCATTTTGTATGTGTTTGGCGCCAGTGAAGATACCTTTCCCTATGCCAGGGATTATCTGCAGCTGTACCTGATCGGTACGCCCTTTGTCATGCTGGGAACAGGCATGAATGGCTTTATCAATTCCCAGGGTTTTGGACGGATGGGAATGATGACCATTCTTCTTGGTGCTGTGGTGAATATCATTCTGGACCCCATTTTTATTTTTGTCTTCCACATGGGAGTGGCAGGAGCGGCTGTGGCCACGGTGCTTTCCCAGCTGCTGTCTGCAGTGTGGGTGCTGACCTTTCTCACTGGAAAGAAGACCACCCTTCGGCTGAAACGGACCTGGCTGCGGCCAGACTGGAAGCTGGTAAAAGAGATTGCCGGATTGGGACTTGCAGGATGCATCATGTCAGCCACCAACGGAGCCGTCCAGATTGCCTGCAATGCCACCTTAAAGGCCCAGGGCGGCGATATTTATGTGGGAATTATGACAGTGCTTAATTCCGTCCGGGAAGTGGTGATGCTTCCGGTAAACGGCCTGACATCTGCATTTCAGCCGGTGCTGGGATACAATTACGGAGCAAAAGAATACAGCAGAATCAAGCAGGGAATCCGTTTTATTACGGTGGTATGTATTGCGTATACACTGGCAGCCTGGTTTCTGATCTTTTTATTCCCGGATGTGTTTATCCGTGTATTTAATTCCGAACCCGAACTGATTACCAAAGGCATTCCGGCCATGCATCTGTATTTCTTCGGCTTCTTTATGATGGCCCTCCAGTTTGCAGGCCAGTCCACCTTTGTGGGAATGGGCCAGTCCAAATATGCGGTGTTCTTCTCATTGTTCCGGAAAATTGTCATTGTGGTGCCGCTGACCTTACTTCTGCCTCATGTGGCAGGCCTTGGGGTAAAAGGAGTATTCCTGGCAGAACCCATCTCCAACTTCTTTGGAGGCCTTGCCTGCTACATCACCATGAATCTGGTGGTGGGACGAATCGTCAAGGAAAAACGCTGAAACAGAAAGCTGTCGTTTATGGAAAAACAGATCCATAGGCGGCAGCTTTCTTCATGACCTGGATTTTGAAAAATATCCGGAAGAGCACTGCATCAAGGAGCAGGAGATTATGCGGGAGAGAGGTGTGGATGAGCGGATTGTCCAGACCATTGAAGCGCTGAAAACCTTCCGTCCTTAAAGGGTTGCTTTTTGGAAACAGAACCGTTATAATAACACACAATGAATGCAAGTTACGGACCTGCCAAACTGGAAAACACCAGAAGCAGGATAAACGACTCTGCAAATCTAGAACGTGTTTCAAACACGCTCTAAGAGAGGACAGGTCCGAAACCATGTATTTAATGATTGATAATTACGATTCTTTTGTCTACAATCTGACCGCTTATTTTCGTGAACTGGGACAGGAGATCCTGGTTGTAAAAAGCAGTGACATTACCCTTGATTTTATTGAAAAACTTCAGCCGGATGGCATTGTGATTTCTCCGGGGCCGGGAAGGCCGGCAGAGGCGGTGCGCTCCTGTGAGACCCTGCGGCGTTTTGCAGGGAGGATTCCCATTCTTGGAGTCTGCCTGGGGCATCAGGTGATCGGTACCGTATACGGCGCTTCTGTAAAAAAAGGAAGCCGCCCCATGCATGGAAAAGTAACCGGTGTACATCACAATGGAACCGGTCTGTTTGCAGGAATTCCCCAGAATTTCCGTGTGACCAGATACCATTCCCTGGTAGTGGAGGAGGCAGGTCTGCCCTCGGATCTTCAGGTAGATGCCAGAAGTGAGGATGGAGCCGTGATGGGGATTTCCGATCCTTCCTCAGGCGTATACGGCGTGCAGTTTCACCCGGAAGCCGTGCTGACAGAATACGGCCATGAGCTTCTGGAAAATTTTGATAAAATCTGTGAGGAATGGTGGTGCAGTCATGAGAAAAGTAAAAGAGCTTAAGAAAAGTCTGCCCCTTGCGGCAGTGTTTGCCAGACTTTATCAGGAAGAAGATGCAGTTTTTCTGGATTCATCCCTGAAAAATAATCTGGGAAGGTATTCCATCATCGGTCGGCATCCTTATTTAAAGCTGATAAAAGGAGAAGTCTTTACCGCCAATGGAGTGGAGCAGAAAGAAGCCTTTGAAGCCTATGTGCGCCGGTTTTTAAAAGAAAACCAGGATGAAAATGAGACCGAGCTTCCCATCGTATCCGGAGCAGTCGGGTATTTTTCCTATGAATATGGAAGAAAAAAAGAGGGTGTAAAGACCAGACATCCACGGGAAGTGGATATTCCGGACTGCATCCTGAATTTTTACGATGAATTTCTCATTGAAGACGGGCTTACCGGAAAGGTCTATGGAGCAGTTTCCGGAAAGTGCAGACCGGCAGAGGAAGCCTTAAAAGAACTGGAAGAGCTGTGCTGCCAGCCAGAAGAAGTTCTGGAGAAACGGACAGAGGAAAGCTGGGAGAAAGAGGCCTTTCAGGTTCTTCCCAATTTTGAAAAAGAAGCATATAAGCAGGCAGTTGACCAGATGATCCGTTACATCATTGAGGGCGACATTTACATCGCCAACATGACGCAGCATCTGACAATAAAAAGCCCCAAAGATCCTTATGAAGTGTTTACCTATCTTCGGAAGCACAATCCCTCGCCTTTTGGCGGCTACTTTAATTATGGAGAGTTTCAGGTGGTGTGCGCGTCGCCGGAGCGGTTTCTTCGGATGAAAAAAGGCCATGTGATGACCAGGCCAATCAAAGGAACCAGAAAGCGGGGCGCTGCGCCGGAAGAAGATGCGGCTCTTAAGCAGGAGCTGGCAGATTCGAAAAAAGACCAGAGCGAACTTTTGATGATTGTGGATCTGGAGCGGAACGACTTAAACCGGGTGTGTATTCCGGGAAGCGTGAAAGTGACCGAACTGTTTCAGGTAGAAGAATACGCCACCGTGTTTCATCTGGTTTCCAATGTGGAAGGAGATCTGGAAGAAGGAAAAACCGTAATGGATCTTATGGAAGCGGCATTTCCTGGAGGATCTATTACCGGAGCGCCGAAGCTTCGTGCCATGGAGATTATTGATGAGCTGGAGCACGGTCAGAGAAATCTGTACACCGGTTCCATAGGCTATCTGACCCTGGACGGCTGCTGTGATTTTAACATTGTGATCCGGACGGCGCTCTATGCAGGAGGCGCGTACCACCTGGGCGTAGGCGGAGGCATTACCTGCGAGTCCGACCTGGAATTTGAATACGAAGAAACCCTGCAGAAAGCAAAAGCAGTAGTGGAGGCATTAAAACCATGAAAAAATACATCTTATTTGACCTGGATGGAACCCTGACGGATCCCATGGAAGGAATCACAAACTCGGTTTCCTATGCTCTGGAGTTTTATGGAATCCATGTGGAAGATAAAAACACTCTGACGGTGTTTATCGGCCCGCCTCTGAAAGATTCCTTTGAAAAATATTATGGATTTTCCGCAGAAAAAGCCACAGAAGCCATCCAGAAATACCGGGAGTACTTTGAAAAATCAGGCATGTTTGAAAATGCAGTGATTCCGGGAATCCCGGAAGCTTTGGAGACCTTGAAAAACAAAGGATACATTTTGATTACGGCAACCTCCAAGCCGGAGCGTTATGCCAAGAAAATCATGGAAAAGTTTGATCTTGCCAGATATTTTCAGGACATCTGTGGGGCAGATATGGAAGAAACCAGAGTGCGCAAAGGGGATGTGATCCGTTATGCCATGGAAAAGAACGGCATCACCGAGGCTTCCCAGGCTGTCATGGTGGGAGACCGGGAGCATGACGTACTTGGTGCCAAAGAATGCGGCATGAACTGCCTGGGCGTGCTGTTTGGATACGGAAGCCGGGAGGAACTGAAAGAGGCCGGTGCCAGCCAGATTGCCGAAAACGTGGAAGAAATGGAAACGCTTCTGGAAACGTGGGTGTAAGACCCATGCAGATTACTTTAGATGAAGGATATTTTTTCGGTCTGGCCGTGTTTGAGACACTGGCAGTGGAAAATGGAGGGTTCTGCTTTTTAAAAGAACATCTGGAGCGCCTGCAGGCATCTGCAAAAGCCCTTGGAATTTCAAACACAGTCAATGAAGAGCAGGTGCTGGCTCAGATGGATGCTTGGAAAATGGATGGCCTGCCACAAGAAACGCTGGATCAAACAGCATGGAGATCCCACGGCGCATTGAAAATCATGGTTTCTGAAAAAAATCTGCTGTTTCTTCCAAGGGAAAACCATTATCAGGAAGCGGATTATGAGAAAGGTTTTCGGCTGGAGTACAGCGCCGTGCGGCGAAATGAAACATCCCCATTGACCTTTCATAAGACTGCCAATTACGGGGACTGCATTCTGGAAAAACGGGGAGCCGGGAAAGCCGGGGTGGATGAGAGGATTTTCTTAAATACCAGAGGGGAGCTTGCAGAGGGCACCCTGTCCAATGTCTTTTTCCTGAAAGAAGGAAAACTGTACACTCCTGGAAAAGAATGCGGGCTTCTGCCAGGTGTGGTAAGACGGTATCTTCTGGAAAAGGAAGGGGCAAAAGAACGGGTGATTTACCCGGAAGAAATCCCGGATTTTGAGGAATGCTTTGTCACCAATTCCCTCATGGGAATTATGCCGGTAAACAGCCTTGCAGGACACCTGTTTGCAGGAAGAAAGCAGACGGAAGTTCTTCGGATACGGTATCAGAAGTACCTGCAGAGAGCTGAATAAATAAGAAGCAGCCCACATAGAATGAACCAAAAGACAGAACGGATGGTAGAACATGCCAAAACGAAAACGTCTGCTTTTGGTTCTTTTTTTATGCCTGTTCTGCTTTGCAGTCCTTGCAGGGTGCAAAGGAAAAAATGCGAAGGTGGAAGGGGAAGCCTTAGATTTTACTGTGCTTTCCAAGGAAGACATCCCAGAAGAGCTGCAGAAGGTGATTGAAGAGCATAAAACGCAGGAAATTACCATGAGTTACCAGGCAGGGGATGCCCTGTACATTGTAAGAGGCTACGGGCAGCAGGAGACGGGCGGCTACAGCATTTCCGTGGAAGCCTGTGTGCTGGCAGATGACGGGATTCATGTCCTGTTTCAACTTCACGGACCGGCAGCGGATGAGACCATTGTGAAAGAGCCATCCTGGCCCTGCGTGGTGCTGAAACTTCCCTACCGGGAAGGAGAAATCTTTTTTGATTGATCAGGAAAAGTGAGAAAAAGGAGGAAAATCAGGTGGAGCTGTTAAAAAAGAATATCCGGATGACCTGGCTGAAAGGAAAAGGGGGCATCCAGACAGCGCTAGAAGAGGACCGGAATGTGCCGGACAGCCGGCCGGATGCCGGGAGCATTATTCAGGCCAAGGGAACCATCCGCACGGAAGAAGTCCGGGCAGGACAGGGACAGGTGGAAGTGTCCGGAAAACTGGAGGTACATATTCTGTATGTATCGGACAACGAAGACCATACCCTGTGCAGGCTTCAGGTGGAGCTGCCGTTTTCGGAGACCATCCGCCTGGAGGAGGCAGAACCGGGAAATACCATTGATTTGAAAAAAGAAATTGAGAACCTGAATGTGCAGCTGATTAATTCCAGAAAATTCAGCGTCCGGGCAGTGATTTCTTTGGAAGCTGCGGTGTGTGGGCTGTACGATGCCCAGGCAGGAGTGGAGCTTCACGGGGCAGAAGGGCTGTGTGAGAAAAAACGTGCCATCCGGCCTTTGTCTCTGACCGTGCAGACCAGAGATATTTTAAGAATCAAAGAAGATCTTGCGCTGGCATCCAACAAGCCCAACATGGCGGAGATTCTCTGGGAAAGCGTGCAGCTTCGGGGAACGGATACCAGGGTGCAGGACGGCGGCCTGGAAATCAGGGGCGAGTTGTTTGTTTTCCTTTTGTATGCCGCAGACGATGAGAAGCGGACAAAGCAGTGGCTGGAAACCACAGTACCCTTTAAGCAGACTCTGGCAGCAGCCGGGGCTTCTGAAACAGATATTCCGGATGTGGCAGTGACGCTGTCGGAAGTGTCTGTAGAAATCAAGGCGGATTCCGACGGAGAGCCCAGAGTGGCCGCCTTGGAGGCAGTGCTGGATCTGGAAATCCGGCTGTATCAGGAAGAGAATGTGGAAATTCTGGATGATCTGTATTCTATTGGAAAAGAACTGGTGCCCATTCGGAAAGAAGAGAGCTATGAAAGCCTGGTGGTGCGCAATTTTGCCAGATGTAAGGCAGCAGAAAGGCTGCGCCTGGAGCCGAAAAAGCCGCGAATGCTGCAGATCTGCCATAGCCGGGGAGAAGTGAAAATTGACGATGCGTCTGTGGTGCCGGGAGGGGTGAAGGTAGAAGGCGCAGTGGAAGTCAGCATTCTCTATGTGACGGCAGATGATGCCATTCCATTCGCGGTGATGGAAGGGGCCGTGCCTTTTAAACAGGTTATTGAGGCAGAGGGACTTGGGGCAGACTGCCGCTTTACCCTGCGGGCCTGGACAGAACAGCTGGGAGCTGCCATGATTGACAGCGAGGAAATCGAGATAAAAGCAGGGATTGACCTGCATGTGCTGGCAGTGGAGCGGCACAGAGAAGCATTTCTTGCAGAAGTGGAAGAAAAAGAACCGGATCTGGAAAAGCTTCAGGAGATGCCTTCCATGACCGGGTACCTGGTGCAGCCAGGGGACAGTCTGTGGGAAATTGCAAAGGAATGGAGAACTACTGAGGAGCGTATCCGGCAGATGAATCATCTGGAGGGAGAAACGATAGAACCTGGAACCAGGATCATTCTGGTGAAAAATGTGCGGGAGTTACAATTGCGGTAGGAATTTTCTGAACTGAAAATTCCGTAAGATAACGTAGCAGCAGCGGGATTTTGCCGATTCTGAATGCGAAGCATCGGCAAAATCCGTTATTGTTTAAGCGCAGCGGAAACAGTAACGGGAGTTTCCTATTGCTTTTATGTACGAAAAATGATACAATACGCCTAGTATTGTATACAAGATTCAGGAGTAAAAATCGATGAAAAAACTAAAATTGAAAGCTATGGCCAAGATCAATCTTGGACTGGATGTGGTTCGAAAGAGAGAAGACGGCTATCATGAAGTGCGGATGATCATGCAGACGATCCGGATGTATGACCAGATTCAACTGACCATGACCGATGTGCCGGGAATCCAGGTAAAGACCAACCTGTTTTACCTTCCGGTAAATGAGGATAACCTGGTTTATCGGGCGGCGAAGCTTTTGATGGACGAATTCCAGATTACAAAGGGCGTGGCCATTGATCTGCATAAGTTTATTCCGGTAGCGGCCGGTATGGCAGGAGGCAGTTCCGATGCGGCGGCAGTCCTGGTGGGCATGAACAAGATGTTCCGCTTGGGACTGTCCAGGGAAGAGCTGGTGAAACGGGGCGTGACCCTTGGTGCAGACATTCCCTATTGCATTATGCGGGGAACCGCCCTGGCAGAGGGGATCGGAGAAAAGCTGACCAGACTGGCCCCCACGCCTGCCTGTCATGTGCTGATTGCCAAGCCTGGCATCCATGTATCCACCAAATTTGTGTATACCAATCTGAAAGCCGGAGAGCTGAAAGTCCATCCGGACATTGACGGTCAGATTCAGGCACTGGAAAAACGGGATCTGCATCAGGTGGCAGCCCTTATGGGAAATGTCCTGGAGACTGTCACCATCCCGGCATATCCGGTGATTCAGCAGATTAAGGATCAGATGATGGAATACGGGGCATTAAATGCCATGATGAGCGGCAGCGGGCCCACCGTATTTGGGTTATTTGAACGGGAAGACAAAGCGCGGAAGGCCTGCCAGGCACTGAAACAGTCAGAACTTGCCAAACAGGTCTATTTAACAGGAATGTTTCACGGAGGGAACCGACATGAAGGATGATTTTCAGATTGAGATGAACGAATATCTGCCTCTGCGGGACGTAGTGTTCAACACGCTGCGCCAGGCAATCCTGCGGGGCGAACTGCAGCCGGGAGAGCGTCTGATGGAGATTCAGCTGGCACAGCGCCTGGGAGTCAGCCGGACCCCTGTCCGGGAGGCTATCCGGAAGCTGGAGCTGGAAGGCCTGGTTTTGATGATCCCCAGAAGAGGAGCGGAAGTGGCAGAGATCACCAGACAGGATCTGGAGGATGTGCTGGAGGTGCGTGCAGCCTTAGAAGAGCTGGCAGTGAAAGATGCCTGCGAGCACATCACGGACGAGCAGCTTCAGGATTTGAAGAAAGCAGCCAATGAATTTAAGCGAAGCCTGGAAGGAACCGACCTGGTGGCCTGTGCTGAGGCAGACATCCATTTTCATGAGATCATTTATGCAGCCACCAACAACAAGCGCCTGGTGCAGATGTTAAACAACCTGCGGGAGCAGATGTACCGTTACCGGATGGAAAATCTCAAGGACAAGCGGACTTACCGTACCCTGGTGGAGGAGCATGACGCCATCCGCAGAGCGCTGAAAAAGCACGACAAAGAAAAAGCGGGAGCTGCCATCAACGTACATATTGAAAACCAGAGACGGTCCATTCTTGCCAGTATCATGGAAAAAGACTGAGAAATCTGGGAAATCCTGCATAATCCTTTTTGGAAAACAAATACTAAGAGCGTTGCCGGACTGCAAAAATCTGCAGAAAGGCAGCGCTTTTTGTTGTCAAGCATATCAATAAGTGGTCCAGTGGACCAATTTTGATTTTATTTCAAAGGAGGAGTGCAGGTTGGATATTTCAGAAAATCTCCGGAAAAACAGGGAGATTGTGGAGAAAAACATAGAAGGCTGTGATGACATTGTCCTGTGTACGGCAAAACTTGGAAAACAGGGAAGCATCGAATGCTTTCTGGTCTATCCAGAGCAGGCAGTGGAAAATGTGCTTCTGGAAAATTCCCTCATTGGCCGGATGCTTGGAACTTATCAGGAGATGGAGGATATCAGGATACTGGAAAATCTCCGGAAAAATGGACTGGGAATTGCCAATGAAAAGCAGCTGTCCACCATGGAAGAAGCCATGACCGCCATGCTGGCAGGCAATGCTGTGCTGTTTGTGCAGGGATGGAATCAGGTGCTGAAAATCGACAGCAAAGGATATCCAGGAGCCGGGGTGGGGGAAGCAGAATCGGAAAAAGTCATCCGGGGTTCCAGGGAGGCCTTCAGCGAATCCGTGAAAACTAATGCGGCACTGATCCGGAAACGTGTCCGGGATACCAGGCTGAAAGTCCGGGAATTTGATATGGGAACTTATTCTGGGACAAAAGCGGCCGTCCTTTACATGGAAGGGCTGGTGTATCCCCCGGTATTAAAAGAGCTGAACCGGCGTTTAAAAGAGTACCAGGTGAACAGCTTAGAAGATGCAGGAGTGCTGGAGCATCTCACAGAAGAAGTCTGGTATTCCCCCTTTCCACAGTATCAGGCAACGGAGCGTCCGGACCGGGCGGCCATGGCAGTTTTGTCAGGCCAGGCCGTGCTTCTTACCGACAATTCTCCGGAGGCACTGCTGTTTCCGGCCACGTTAGACAGCATGTTTCAGACCAGCGACGACTATTACCGGCATTTTCTCATTGTATCCTTTCTGCGGATGATCCGGTATGCGGCGGCATTTCTGGCGGTTTCTCTGCCAGGACTTTATCTTGCAGTGACAAATTTTCATACCCAGATTCTGCCGGGAAATCTGATTTTTTCCTTTGCAGATGCCAGAAAAGGGGTGCCTTTTCCAGGACTTGCGGAAGTTCTTCTTCTGGAACTGTCCTTTGAACTTCTAAGAGAAGCAGGGGTGCGGATGCCGGGAACTGCCGGAAATACCATTGGAATTGTGGGCGGTCTCATTGTGGGGCAGGCAGCAGTGAGCGCAAACCTGGCAAGCCCTATTGTGGTGATTGTGGTGGCAGTGACAGCTCTTGGCACCTTTTCCATTCCAAATGAAGAGCTTTCCGAAGCCTTCCGGCTGGCGAAATACGTAGTATTGTTTTTGTGCGCCGCTTTTGGCATTCTGGGCCTGGCCTTTGGATGGTTTCTTCTGCTGGTACATCTGGCAGGGTTGACCAGTTTTGGCATTTCCTATCTGATGCCGTATGGAGGAGAAACAGGAACAAATACCGCAGGATGGCGGGATGCCCTGATCCGGTATCCCATGAAAGAACAGTGGTGGAGGCCGTTGTGGGCAAGGCAGGAGAAACGCAGGCGGATGACAAAGAAAAAAGGAGGAGGCAGCCGATGATGGCAGTCAATGGAAGCATTTCGGACAGGCAGTTTCGCCGTCTCCTGGTGGTGGACTGCTTTGCAAAAGGAGCAGTGCTTCTTCCGGATCTGGCGGCAGGAGTGCCAGTGCGTATTTTTTTGCTGGGCCTGCTTCTTGGATGCTTCCTTGTCATGGGGTACGTCTGCCTGCTGTGCGGCATCCACAGGCGGGCGCTGAAAAGAGAAGGAGAATGCCGGAAATGGGAAAAAGCGCTGGCAGTGTGTTTTCTGGTTTACAGCTTCTGGAACCTGGTGTATTTAGCCAGTGCATTTGGGGAAATCGGGACCGTCTTTCTTCTTCCGGAATCCAGAAAAGAAACGCTGATGGCAATGATGATTCTGGCAGGTGCCATTCAGGCAGCGGGAGGCGTGGAAGCCAGAGCCAGGACGGGAACGGTGTTATATCACATTCTGGTGTGGCCCATGGCAGTTCTTCTCATTGCAGGGGCTTTTGGTATCCGGCCGGAGCATCTGGCTCCTGGAAATGTGCTGGAGGAATTAAACCGTTCCAGCACAAAGGAAATGTTTGGAATGGCCCTTCGGATTTTTCTGGCCTTTGGAGGGATTGGAACCTTTGTGTTTGTGATGCCCATGGTGTCCGGGGAGAGTGGAAAAGCTTTTCGAAAAGGAATGGCCCTTACCTGCGGTCTGCTCTTTGGAATGTTAGTGGTGCTGATTGGAGTGTTTGGAGAAGGCGGCCTGAAGAATATGCAGTGGCCGGTGATTCAGCTGATGAGCAGTGCAGAGCTTCCGGGAATTTTTGTGAACCGGTGGGATGCCATTTTCACCGGACTGCTTTTGACAGAGCTGTTTGCGGCGGCCGGGACCAGCCTGTTTTATCTAAATCTGTGCGGAAGCAGGCTGTGGAATCATGGCGAAAAAGGACAGATTTTTCTATGGGCAGCCGGGGTGTTTGCGACAGCTTTGTGGTGCCAAAACTGGGAGCAGGCAGAACAGTTTTTTCTGCAGATGGGACTTTTGGCAGCGGGAGCCGGGATTTTGCTGAATCTTTTCCGGTACTGGAAACTGGGCGGTGAAAGGCGGGTGAAATCGTGAGAAAAAAGGTGGTATTAGTGGGAATTTTGGCAGGCCTGTGCCTTTCCGGCTGCGCCGGGAGAGAGCTGGAAGACCGGACCTTTCCAACAGTGGTGACTTTTACAAAGGGAGAACCGGAAGAACAGCAGAGAAAACGGCAGCTTCAGAGCGGCCGGTATCGGGATTACGGACAGGTGAAAGCGGTGGTTCTGGAAAGTCAGGCAGCAGAAGATCCGGTCTGGGTGGAGAAAGTCCTCCGGTATCTGGGAAGCCAGCCAGCCTTTGCCAGAAATGTGCTGGTATTTCAGGGGGCTTCCGATGTGCTGACAGTGTTTGAAAAGGAAGAGGATGGGCAGGAGCCCATGCCGGGAGAAAGACCAGAGGAAGGTTCGGAGGAAGAGGATGACGAAGAAGTCAGCAAAGGGGAGGACACGGACGGCAGTTATCTGGAAAATCTCTATAAAAATCAGCCCATGGAAATCAAAAAACAGACGGAAGCGAAGAAACTTCCAGTGACGCTGAAAGATCTGCTGGATGACCTTTACAACAAAGGAAAAGACCAGGTAAGAGAGATTCCAAAGCTGGGGTGGCAGAATGGAAAACTTCTTCCAGAACTTTCGGTGTAAGTGTTGTATAAATATCCGGAATCAGGCGAAACTCTCTTTAAAAGAAAAAGCCGAAGCGGGGAGGAGGACAGCATGAAAGACGAAGGTTCAAGACAAGAAGGAAGAATATCCAGGCGGGCCATCTGGTCCTGGATTTTGGTCCTGGTGTGTTTTCTGGCGGTGAGTGTGCTGCATGGATCACAGGGGAATGCATGTGGCAGTCTGGAAACTTCCATTCTGCGGTTCCACGTGCTGGCCAATAGTGACAGCGAGGAAGATCAGAATGTAAAAAAGAAAGTGCGAAATACCCTGGCAGAATATCTGGAAACCCTGCTGGCACCGGAGACAGCTTCGGAAGAAAAATCGAATCTGCAACATACAGAACAGGTGGTGGAGGCTCATTTAAGTGACTTGGAAGAAAAGGCAGAGCAGGTGTTAAAAGAAAACGGCTGTACTTACGGGGCAGAAGCCCGGCTGTTGAAACGGAATTTTCCGGAAAAACAGTATGGCGACAGCATCTTTCCGGCAGGAACCTACCATACTCTGCAGATTTCCCTGGGAGAAGGAAGCGGCCATAACTGGTGGTGCCTGCTTTTTCCCTTCGGAAATATGCGGGACTGCGTCCGGGGCGTCTTCCCAGAAGAACAGAAAGAAGAATTAAAAGAAATCCTGACAGAAGAAGAGTATGAGAGTCTGTTTCGCTGGGAAACCGCCAGCTTTCAGGTGAAGTGGAAATGCCTGAGTAAATGAGAATATGAGAAAAGCGCCGCCGGCAGAAAGAGGAAGCTGCTGGCGGCGCTGGGGTGGACGATTTTCGTTATTTAATGAGGGCATTTGTTATAATAATTGGAGCTTAAAACTGTAAAATATTGAGTTTTTTGGCAGATGGTACAATAGAGAGCCTGGTGGGAATATACAGTACATCCACCATCGGCAGAAGCTACATGACGTTTTGCAATTCCGGAAACGTAATTGTGAGAACAGGAAGTACGGGCAGCACCGAGAGCAGCGTCATGCTCATCAACGAGCACGATTTCTCCAGTATCAAGAATGACATAAGTGTCACTGTATTTGAAATTAATTTCATCTTCCGGCAGATCTATAGCTTCCTCTGTTTCAGTAAAATAAAGCCAGTCAGAGTTTTCTTCAAAAGAATTTGTAAAATCCGTGCCTTCTCTCCAGTCAATGGTTACAGGAGAATAGGCAGCAACTGGAATGCAGGCAGATCCAACCATGCACACAGTAAGGAAAGTCAAAAGCAGTCTGGATTTTTTGAAATCGGGTTTGGTTAAATGAAAAATTCGTTTACGCATAAAATTTTCTCTCCTTTTTTTCGAAAAATAAAGTACAGAAGAATGTGTGGCGGAATCTTCAGATCCTACTTGTAAAAGAAGATTTCCATAGTGTTTTTTTTCTTCTGGAGTAAAAGAAACCACTAACTGTTCATCGCAATGAAGCTCTTGGACTTCTTTTAATTCACGGAAGAAAAGATAAATGAATGGATTGTAGCAATGAAGAAGTATTGCCAGCATGGACAGCAGACGGAAGAAAAAGTCGTGATTTTTAATGTGCTGCAGTTCATGAAGAAATACCAGAGAAAAATCCTGAGAGTTTACAGATTTTGTAAGTAAGATTACGGGAGAAAATATACCGTAGGTAGCAGGACTTCCATGCATATTGCATAAATAAACTTTTACATTGCTTTTAATGTGAAAAGAATCTTTTAAATCCATCAACAATGTAGTACAGGAAGATTCAGGTATGGAGCAATGAGAAATTTTAGAACGAAACTTTACATATACAATTATGTAATAAAAAACAATAATGAAAAAAATAAGACCAATGATACTAAGTATTCGTTTTTCTGGAAAATCCAACAGAATATAAAAACTGTCGTTTGTCTGTTGGATGACATCTTTTAGATAAATGTAGTTGTCGAAAACAGGAGGCTTCATGCCCGGAGCATCCAATTTTCGACCGATTACATATTTTATGAAAGGAAAAGGAACCAGATAAAACAAAAGACAGAGCTTTAAAAATCTGTATCTGATTGTAGCGGAAAGTTTATCTCGAAAAACAGCTCCGGCTATCAGGTAAATGATAAATGGAAGCGTGCCTGATAAAGATACAGAAAATAAAAGCATTAACAGCGGTTTCATGAGTTCTCCTTTTGCGGATCAGATTCTGACAGCTGATCCTCCAGAAGCTGATGCAGCTCTGTCACTTCTTCTTTTGATAAAGGTGCTTCATACGTCAGTGAAACCAGAAAATTCCGAATAGATCCGCCAAAAGACCGTTTTACAATCTTTTGTGCCCACTGATGAGAAAGCTGTTTTTCTGAAACGGCTGCATAATAAGAACGTTTGTAGCCATTTCGGTCAGAACACAATACACCTTTGGCAATCAAACGTGTCAGATAAGTATGGAGGGTCGTAGCAGCCCAGTTCAGATGTTTTACATCGTTACAGTAATGAATCACTTCGGAAAAACCAATCGGTTCTTTGTTTTCCAAAAATAACTGCATTAATTGATATTCAAGTTCAGATAATCCGTAGTAATCATCCATTTTGGGTACCTCTAAAATGAAATAAGCGCTTTTCTAGTCTAATTATACAATGGGAATCTGTTTTCGTTAATAACATTCTTCAAGATTGTAGAAAAAGTAGAAAAGTATATTGACGAGATTGTAGAATGAGTCATAAAATGTGTTCTACAAAGATGAAGAATAAAATGGTAAACAAGAAAGAAGAGGTGAGGACAGAAAAGGGAAGCAGATAAAACAAAATAACTGGCAAATAACAAAGGAGGAAGAGAGTATGAAGATGAAAAAATGGTTAAAGGCAATTTTAGCAGGTGCAATGATTTTAGGAACTGCATGTGCAGCATCAGCAGAAGAAGATGAGATTGTTTTACTGAAAAAGAATTTTAGTACAGGTGCAGTGACAGAATGTATGTCAGTGAAAGAATCACAGATCCCGGATCATATTGTTTCAGAGGGATTTGAGGGACTGTTTCCAAATTCTGATGAAAAAGATGGCGTTCAGACACTGAGTATTATTGGAGATGACAATCGCGAAATTATCACAGATTTAAGTCCGGCACCTTACAGAAGTATTGCCAAAATTACGACCACTTGGTCAGATGGTTCCAAAACAGCGGGAACAGGCTGGTTATTCAGTAAAGGAAAACTCATTACAAGAGCTGAGAATTTGTATAGCCGTAAGCTTGGAAGCTGGGGCAGCGTCGTTGTCTATTTCCCAGAATATGCAGGAACAGGACTTACGCTGAAAACATCTGGTTCTTATCTTCCGAAGAACTATATAGAAACAGGAGCAGATAATTTGAACTTTGGTATTATTCCGGTTGGGGATTATGTAGGAGCGAATTTAGGATATTTTGGTTATGAATCTGTTAATGATTCTTTAAAAGGGGTCAGGGTGTCGATTGCTGGCTTCGCAAGAGGAGAGAATGATAAGATTCGCCGAGCTTCTGGAAATATTTTAGGAGGAAACGACATTATCAATTATAAGATTGATACGGATAATGGCCAGGGCGGCGCACCGATTTATCATACAGTAAATGGAAAATATATTTGTGTGGGTATGCATACGACTGGCGGGGATGGATTGAATTACGGCCTAAAGATTACTTCTACTATGGCGTATTTTATGAGTCAGAATTAAAAAAGGATTGAAGAAAATTTTATAAACCATTTTAAAGGAATACGGTGGGCAGGATGACCCGCCGTATTTCATAGGAGCATGTATGAAAAAAATCAAAAAAATAGCAGCTGGCTGGATGTGTCTTCTTTTTCTGATGTGTTTGAGTGCTTTGTTTTGGGGGATTCCGTGCCAGGCGGAAGAGAAAGGGGTCATTTACAAGGATGCATCCGGCATGAATTCCTGGTGGTGTTATCCGTTGTCGGTGACCTGGGAAAAGAAAAAAATCTTCACTACATATACGACGGCAGAAGGGTACTGCGGTGTGATGGAGCGGAATCTTCAGAACGGAAAGGTACGGAGAATCAATCTGGCAAAGTTTGCAGTGGATGATCACAATGCAGGAGCGGTGGAACTGCTGGAAGATGGCAGGATTCTTTACATTGTGACCGGGCACAGTGAAAAGAAATATCTGGAGATTTTTATTTCAAAAAAGCCGGGAGACATTTCCCACTGGAAGAAACGGCGCTTAAAGACCGAAGGATGGGTGACATACGCGCAGATTGTCCGCACAGAAAAAGGGTATTTTCTCTTTACCAGAGAACGGTGGAATGACAAGCTGGAAAACGGAAAAAAGGAATCTCACTGGTGTTGGCTGGTAAGCTTCAGCCGGGACGGTGAAAATTGGAAAGATCCCTGCAGGCTCATTGACAGTGGAAAACATCAGTATTATCTGAAAGCAGTTCCCTGTACAGACAGCACGGATATCCGTCTGATCATGTATGCCCATCCGAATCTGAATTCTTCTGCAATTCGCCAGGCTTTTTTCAATATTGATACCTGGGAGGTATCCAGCACAAAAGGAAAAGTGTTGGGAAAGGCAGAAGCAGGCGGCACGGGCGTGGACAACAAAACGGTTCCAAAGATTCTGGAGCGAAATCAGAGACGAAGGCGGATTCTGGATGTTGGAAAAACGGAAAAAGAGCAGGCGTGGATTTCGTTTGCAGAATTTGATGATGAGACAAATGCGGAATACAAAGTGGGCGTCTACAGCAAAAAGACAAAGAACATGAACCTGTATGATGTAACCATGTCCGGCGAGGCATTTTATGCCAGATCCAGATATTTTGGCGGCATGTGCTTTGATACCGAAAACCCCAGAACCCTGTATTTGTCCAGAAAAGAAGGAGATTTCTGGTATATCGAGAAATGGCATTACGAGAAAAAGCAGTATGTCTTCAAGCGGGTCATAAAGAAAAGCCGAAAGAACCTCATCCGCCCCTTTGCGGCAGAATACGGAGGGAAGCTGCAGTGGATCGAAGGAACCTATGCGAGGGACAGCTTTAAAACTTTTGAGACCATGATTGCCACGAAGAAGATAAAAAAATAGTTTAAGGAAATAAAAAAATAGATAGAAAAAGAGGTTGCTTTTTCTTGACAGCCGTGTTATAATTTGATAGCTGTTTTAGAAGCAAAGGAAGAAGAGGTGAAAATCATGAGAGAAGGAATCCATCCGGAGTATTACCAGGCAACCGTTACCTGTAACTGTGGAAACACATTCGTAACTGGTTCTACAAAGAAAGATATCCACGTAGAAATTTGTTCCAAGTGCCATTCATTCTACACCGGTCAGCAGAAAGCTGCCCAGGCTCGTGGACGTATTGATAAATTCAATAAAAAATATGGTCTTGGCGAAAACAAATAAGTCTGGAATCAACAGGTTGAGATTGAAAGATCTCAGCCTGTTTTGTTATACAAACAAACAGATCTTCTTGCAGGAACCTAAGGTTTCTGCTATACTGGGAATGCCAGCGCGTGTTTGAAAAATCATTCCTGCTTTGAGACACGCGCTAAGGGCGAAGCCCTGAAGTTTCGGTAAAACGAATAACGGAATAAGGAGATGAGAACGATGAAGTCATCCAATATTGGCGGACAGGCAGTCATGGAAGGAATCATGATGAAAAGCGGCGATGATTATGCCGTAGCAGTCCGTAAGCCAGATAAAGAGATCGCTGTCAAGGTGAGTACCTACAGCAACTTTATCAAAAAGCACAAGACTTTCTTTTCCCTTCCAATCGTAAGGGGAGTCTTCAATTTTGTGGATTCTCTGGTGCTTGGAATGTCCTGCCTGACCTGGTCAGCCAATTTTGCACTGGAAGATGCCCAGGAAGAGGAGCCGGGAAAATTCGAAAAAGCACTGGACAAAGCGACTGGCGGCAAGACCAATGACCTGCTGCTTGGCCTGACGGTTGTATTTTCCATAGTCATGTCCGTAGCGATTTTTATTATGCTTCCCTATTTTATGTCCACGCTTCTGCGCAAAGTGATCCATTCCACCACTGTGATCACCCTGTTAGAAGGCGTCTTACGTCTGCTGATCTTTACAGTTTATCTGGTGCTGATTTCCCAGATGAAAGACATCCAGAGAGTATTTATGTACCACGGAGCAGAGCACAAATGCATCAACTGCGTGGAGCACGGCATGGATCTGACCGTAGAAAATGTCATGAAGAGTTCCAAACACCACAAACGCTGCGGCACCAGTTTCCTGCTGATCGTTATGATCATCAGTGTGATTTTCTTCCTGTTTATCCGGGTGGAATCTCCGGTATGGCGGGTAGTGAGCAGGCTTCTGCTGATTCCGGTGATTGCAGGCGTGTCCTATGAGTTTATCCGGATCGCAGGAAACAGTGACAGCGGATTGGTGAATTTACTGAGTAAACCGGGCATGGCCATGCAGCGCCTGACCACCAAAGAGCCTACACCGGATATGGCAGAAGTAGCCATTGCGGCAGTGGAAGCTGTCTTTGACTGGAGAGCTTATCTGAATGAGAACTTTGGAAGAGCCTATACGGACGAAGAACGTGCATTGGTGAAAGAGACCATGAAGAAAGCCAGAGAAAATTCTGTGAAAGCAGACGCAGAGGCGCAGGCAGGATGAGCTACCGGAAAGCATTAAAAGATGCAGAATGTTTCCTGGAACAGGCCGGTGTGCCGGATGCCGGGATCGATGCCTGGTATCTGATGGAATATGTCCTGAAACAAAATGGGATTTCCGATGCAGGCCGTTCCTGGTATTTCCTTCACTGTGAAGAAGAAATGCCGGAGAACTGCCAAGTGGCATATCAGAAACTGCTGAAAAAGAGAGGGGAGCGGATTCCCCTCCAGCAGCTCACCGGTGAGCAGGAGTTTATGGGAATTTCGTTTTTGGTGAATGAACATGTGCTGATCCCAAGGCAGGATACCGAAGTCCTGGTGGAGCAGGTGCTGTCGGTGGCAAAGCCTGGTATGAAGGTGCTGGATGTCTGTACCGGCTCTGGATGCATCATTATAAGCACTGCTTTGCTATGCCCGGGAATTGAGGGCACAGGCACAGATCTGTCCGGGGAAGCACTGAAGGTTGCCGAAGAGAACAACCGCAGACAGAATGCAGGTGTGCATTTCCTTCAGGGAGACCTGCTGGAAAAGGCAGAAGCGCCTTACGATGTGATTGTATCCAATCCACCTTATATTCCCACAAAAACCATTGAGACCCTGATGGAAGAAGTAAAAGATCATGAGCCGCTTATGGCACTGGACGGCATGGAAGACGGTCTTCATTTTTACAGAAGGCTGGCTGAAGAAAGCCCGGCGTACTTAAAGCCGGAAGGCTGGCTGATGCTGGAGATCGGCGCCGAACAGGGAGAAGATGTGAAAAACCTGCTGGAAATGGCAGGCTTTTGTAATGTAACCGTAAAAAAAGATCTGGCGGGATTGGACAGAGTGGTCTGTGGACAGAAACCGCCGGTTTTGGAAAGTGTTTAAAGTTTTGCAGGAGGAAAAAAGATGTTTGACAGACTGGAAGATTTATTGATCCGTTTTGAAGAGATCATGAGTGAATTAAATGAACCTTCCGTGATCAACGACCAGGCCCGTTTTCAGAAGCTGATGAAAGAGCAGAGCGATCTGCAGCCCATCGTTGATGCATACAAAGAATACAAAGACTGCAAGCAGACCGTAGAGGACAGCCTGGTCATGCTGGGTGAAGAGTCCGATGAAGAAATGCGGGAAATGCTGAAGGAAGAATTAAACGACGCCAAGAAACGCATTGAAGAGCTGGAGCATGAGCTGAAAATCCTGCTTTTGCCCAAAGACCCCAATGATGAAAAGAACGTTATTGTGGAAATCCGTGCAGGTGCCGGTGGAGACGAGGCAGCCCTGTTCGCGGCAGAAGTTTACCGGATGTATGTAAAATACGCAGAGTCCAGAAGATGGCGCACCGAGATGATGAGCCTGAATGAAAACGGCATTGGCGGATTTAAGGAAGTTACCTTTATGATTACCGGCCAGGGAGCTTACTCCCGTCTGAAATATGAGAGCGGGGTTCACCGTGTACAGCGTGTGCCGGAGACGGAATCTGGCGGAAGAATCCATACCTCCACCATTACCGTGGCCATTATGCCGGAAGCAGAGGAAATCGACTTCCACCTGGATATGAATGACTGCAAATTTGACGTGTTCCGTGCATCCGGAAACGGCGGCCAGTGTGTCAATACCACCGACTCCGCAGTCCGTCTGACCCATATCCCCAGCGGTATCGTGATTTCCTGCCAGGATGAAAAATCCCAGCTGAAAAATAAGGATAAGGCCCTGAAAATCCTGCGTTCCCGTCTGTATGAGATGGAGCTGGCAAAACAGCACGACGCAGAGGCAGAGGCCAGAAAGAGCCAGATCGGTACCGGAGACCGTTCCGAGAAGATCCGTACCTACAACTTCCCCCAGGGACGTGTGACAGAGCACCGGATCAAACTGACCTTGTACAAGATTGATTCTGTTATGAACGGGGATCTGGATGAGATCATTGACAGCCTCATTGCAGCAGATCAGGCAGCAAAGCTGAGCAAGCTGGATGAAGTGGCTTAAATTGTCCAGACAGGATGATTTTCGCCTTTACAGCGCTGGCTGAAAATGATATAGTAATAAGGTAAATAAAAAAGTGACGTGCATTAAGTGAACGAAAGTGAGAGGGAATCAGGTGAGATGCCTGAGCGGTCCGGCCACTGTAGGCAGCCTTTTCAGAAGGAAAATGAGCTGTAAGTCAGGAAACCTGCTTAATGTGAAAGAGGAAACCTCCGTGTAAGGTATTGCTTCTCATGTGATGAATCTATATGAGTCTGCACTGTGGTAGTGCAGACTTTTCTGTTTCAGAGGAAATGGTGTCCTGGGAGACAAAAAACGCGTTGCACCGACTGGAGTGAAGAGAAATGCATTGCGGCGATAGAGAAGTATAGAAGTATGCGCAGTTTTCCCCTTTCGATTGCTGGATGCACCAAAGAGGAGGAAATGATTTGAAAAAGAGAACGGTCATTAGAAAAGCAATGGGTGTTACGTTATCGCTGGCGATGCTGTTAAGCCTTGGCGCAGGTTCTGTGAGCATGGCTGCAGAGAGCGGATCACAGGAAGAAATCGTCCTGGGTGATTACCGGAACATTGCACCGGGTGTAGAAGACGCTTACTACTGCAGCGTGATTCTGTACGTATGGGAGCCACTGATCACCATGGATCAGAATGGGGAACCGGCAGCTAAACTGGCAGAAAGCTGGGAGATGTCAGAAGATGCAAAGACATGGACCTTCCACCTGCGCCAGGGAGTAAAATTCCATGACGGACAGGATTTCAATGCAGATGCTGTTCTGTACAACTTTGACCGTATGCGTTCCGAGGTGAAAAGTTCCGGCTTCTACAGCCTGAACATTGACAGCTTCTATCCGAACCTGGATCAGGTGAACAAGATTGATGATTACACCGTAGAGCTGACTTTTACGGAAGCTGCTCCAAGCCTGTTATATACCATGACCAACTTCGGAAGCGCTATGTACAGCCCGTCCTGCTTTGATGAAAACTACAACTTTAACGGAATCGCTATCGGAACCGGCCCGTTCAAGATTACAGAAAATGTTAAAGACGAGTACGTGATGCTGGAGCGTAACGAGGATTACTGGGGAGAGAAGGCAAAAGCTGAGAAGATCAAAGTCCGCACCATTCCGGATGTAGACACCAGATATTCCGCTATGAAATCCGAGGAGATCATGGGCGTTATCGACCTGAAAGCCATTACTCCGGCACTGGCTACGGAACTGGTAAAAGACGATCAGTTTGCAGTGACCACCACCAACTCCACCATGATTGATTTTCTGTGCTTAAATGGAACCAGCGCACCTTTTGATGATGTGCGTCTGCGTCAGGCAGTTAGCCTTGCCATCGACCGTGATGCCATTGCAGATACTATTTACCTAGGCTATGCATCTCCAACATCCAATATCTTAAACTATAGCACTCCGTTCTACACCGAGCAGCCGGTAGAGCATGATCTGGAGAAAGCAAAAGAGCTGGCAAAAGAAGTGCTGGGCGATGAGAGAGTTTCTGTAAAATATCTGGTTCAGGAAGGCAGCACCGAGCAGAAGACAGAGGCAGAGCTGATCAGCGCCATCCTGTCTGAGCTGGGCATCGACACTTCCATCGAGACCTATGACTGGGCAACCATGAAAGAAATGATGACGGCAGGAGATTACGGCATTGCTAGAGGCCAGCAGGGTCTGTCCAACATGGAAGCCATCACCATCTTCAAACGTTTCATGTTCTCTGAAGGGGATCAGAACATCAACTACAGTCTGGGTGTGAACAGCGAGGAAGTCGACAATCTGATTGCAGAAGCAGACAAAGAGCTGGATATGAGCAAACGCCAGGAAATCTATACCGAACTCCAGGAACTGTCTGTAGAACTGCAGCCGGTAGTGCCGCTGTTCAACGAGAAAACCCTGATGGTTTACAACACCAAGCTGGAAGGCTATGAAGCTCAGATCTACGGCATTGATCTGCCAAACGTATGCTGGGCTGAATAATTCAGAAAGAAAAGTATGATTGGATACAGTCTAAAAAGAATGTTATCCGCAGTGCCGGTGCTTCTTGGCATTTCCATCATCGCATTTATCCTGGGTGTGCTTACCCCCGGTGATCCGGCCAGAATGGCTCTGGAGCGGGATGGAGTGTCAGAAGTCACGGCGGAAGCTGTGGAAGCAAAAAGAGAAGAACTGGGTTTGAATGACCCGGTACCGGTACAGTATGGCCGGTGGCTTCTGGGGGTGCTAAGGGGTGACCTTGGCACCTCCTATTCAGATAATACATCGGTAAGCGGAGAGCTTCTGCGCAGGCTTCCCGTCACTTTAAAGCTTACCGGATGTTCCCTGCTTCTGGTGGTGGTTTTTGGTATCACTGGAGGCATCGTGGCGGCAGCCTGTTCAGGAAGAGCGGCAGATACAGGATTTAAGCTGCTCACCAACCTGCTGCTGTCCTTTCCTTCGTTCTGGCTGGCAATTCTGCTGATTATGATTTTTGCGGAAAATTTAAAAGTCCTGCCAACCAGCGGAATGGGTACCTGGAAACACTGGGTGCTGCCGGCAGTGACGCTGTCCGGGGCAAACATTGCCATGACCCAGCGGCTCATGCGTTCCTCACTTCTGACAGAATTTGGCAAACAATACATGCTGGCAGCCAATGCCAAAGGAAACCGGAAATGGTATGTGCTTTTCGCCCATGCAGTGCCCAATGCCATCATTCCTGTCATCACCCTTATCGGCAACTATGTGGGAGGCATTTTAGGAGGATCTTTCATCATTGAAAATATTTTCTCCCTTCCAGGAATTGGAAGCTACGCCCTTTCTGCTATCCATTCCAGAGATTATCCGGTGATTCAGGGATATGTGCTGGTGACAGGATGCACCTTTGTGCTGATTTCACTGGCAGTGGATCTTTTGTGTGCGGCACTCAATCCGAAAATGCGTCTGGGAGGGAAAATGATATGACGAAACGACAGTGGATTCCGGGCGTGATTGGTATGGTGATTCTGGTGGTGATTGTAGGTGCCAGCATTTTAGCACCCTGGATTGCACCCTATGATCCAAACGGAGTCAATATGGCGGACAGCCTTCAGGGGCCGTCTCTGAAACATTTGTTTGGAACAGACCTACTGGGAAGAGATCTGTTCAGCCGGATTTTGTATGGCGGCAGAAGCTCCATGGTTCTGGCATTGTTTGCCACATTTTTATCCATGCTGTTTGGCATGGTGGTGGGCACGGCAGCGGGATATTTCGGCGGAGCCTGGGATTATATCCTCACAGCTGCCACCAACGTATTCCAGGGACTTCCGGGAACCAGCCTGATGGTGGCCATTGCAGGTATTTTCGGCCCAAGTTTTCAAAGCCTGATGATTGCCCTGATTCTTACCAGTTGGACAGGATTTTCCAGAATTGTCCGGACAGAGGTGTTAAAATACCGGGAAGAAAACTTTATTGAAGGGTTAAAAAGTCTGGGAGAATCCGACATGGAAATCATCTGGCGGCACATTGTCCCCAATATGATGGGAAATGTGATGGTTCTTTTTACAACCAGAATCGGAAGATGTCTGCTGTCCATTGCAGGTTTAAGCTACTTGGGCCTTGGCATTCAGCCGCCAAATCCGGACTGGAGCGTGATGTTAAGCGATGCCAAGATGAATTTCCGGTCAGCGCCCCATCTGGTGCTGGCACCTGGAATCTGCCTGGTGCTTCTTTTGTTTTCTATCAATCTGATCGGTGACTGGCTGCGGGACTGGCTGGATAAACAGAACCGGGAAGCAGGAGGATACGTATGAGTCTGGACATTGAAATCAAAAATGCCCGGGTGTATTTCCCGGTAAAATCCGGTTATGTCCGGGCAGTGGACGGCATCAGCGCCACGTTCAAAGAAGGAGAGATTACCGGGATCATTGGAGAAAGCGGATGTGGAAAATCCGTCCTGGGCATGTATCTTCTTGGAATGCTGCCGGATTACGCGGTAAAAAGCGGAGAGATCTGGTACGATGGAAAGAATCTGGAAACCTTTTCCAAAAAGGAACGAAGAAGAATCCGGGGCCGGGAGCTGGGACTGATTCCCCAGAATCCGGGAGACTCCTTAAACCCTGTGCGGAAAGTGGGAGGGCAGATCTGGGAAGCAGCCAGGCTGCGGGACAGTTCCGGCGAAAAAAAAGAGACTGTACAGAAACTGCTGGAGATTTTTGGATTTCAGAAAGACACGGCAAAGAGAGTGGCAGGAGCTTATCCTTTTGAACTCAGCGGCGGAATGCAGCAGCGGGCCGTGGCAGCCATGGGAACAGCTTCCGGGGCCAAATGGATTCTGGCGGATGAGCCTTCCAAAGGACTGGACATGACTCTGAGGCGGCAGATGTACGATACCCTGCGCCTGGTACGGGACCGGAAAGTAAAGGGGATGCTGATTATCACCCACGATCTGGTTCTGGCAGAGAAACTCTGTGATCAGGTGGCCGTGATGTATGCAGGACAGATTCTGGAAAAAGGGCCAAGCCGGAAGGTTTTAAAAGATCCGGCCCACCCCTATACCCAGGGACTGCTGGATTCTCTGCCTTCCAGAGGAATGCATCCCATGAAAGGCATTGCCCCTGCGCCCCACGAAAAACTGTCCGGCTGCCGGTTTGCCCCAAGATGTCCTTATGTTTCGGATCGGTGTCTGCAGTCGGAATCGGAGGAGATGGAAGTCCGGGGAAGAAAGGTACGGTGTTTTCAGTATGCTTGAGATGAAAGGCATTACTAAAACTTTTGGAAAAAAACAGCGATTTACTGTGCTGGATCAGGTGGATTTTTCCCTGGAGACCGGGAAAATCACAGCACTTATGGGACAGAGCGGCTGTGGGAAAAGCACCCTGGCAAAAATTCTGCTGCTTTTGGAAAAGCCGGATCAGGGAGAAATTCTGTTTGACGGAAAAACGGTGAACCGGAAAAACAGGGAAGAAGTGCTGGCATTCCGCAGAAAAGTCCAGTACCTGTCCCAGCGTCCAGAGTCGTTTTTTGATCCGGTGTACAAACTGGGAACCAGTGTCCTGGAAGCAGCCAGAGTTCATCATCTGGACAAAGAAAAAGCAGAAAGCCGTCTGAAAGAACTGCTTGCTATGGTAAAGCTCAATGAAGCAGTGCTGGACCGGTATCCGTATCAGGTAAGCGGCGGAGAAATCCAGCGAATTGCTCTGTGCAGGGCCCTGCTTTTAGACCCGGAAGTATTGATTTTGGATGAATTTACCTCCATGCTGGATGTTTCTGTACAGGCTCAGATTCTGAACTTGTTAAAAGAACTGGGAGAAAAGAAAAAACTGACCTGGCTGTTCATTGCACACGATGAAGAAGTGGTGCGGTGGATTGCAGATTGTGCGTATCAGATGGAAAATGGCAGACCCGTTCTTCTGTGGAAGAAATGAAGGCTTGCATAATGGGAAAAATTGTATTATAATGTCGGAGAACAAAAGGGGAGCTGGCAGTAGCTGGCTGAGAGGAAACTGAACCTGTTTCGACCCGAGACCTGATTTGGATAATGCCAACGTAGGGAGATACCGATAGCAAACCAGGAATACAGCATCTGCTGTTTCCTGTGCATGAAGAGGCACCTGCGGGTGTCTCTTTTCTTTTATATCCAAAACCTGGCACATCCTTTTCAAAGGAAAGGAGTTATAAAAACATGAAACCACAAAATCAAAACAGCGAAGTACGCAGACTGGCTATGGCAGGCGTACTGACAGCCCTGGCAGTGGCGGGAAGCCTTATCAGTTTTCCGGTAGCAGGAAGCAAATGCGTACCCGTCCAGCACATGGTAAACATTCTCTGCGCTGTGGTGCTTGGACCCTGGTGGGGTGTGGCTGTGGCATTTTGCGCAAGCCTGATCCGGAATCTTACAGGACTTGGAAGCCTGATGGCATTTCCGGGGAGCATGGTGGGAGCGTTATGTTGCGGACTGGTGTATGCAGGATGTAAGAAGCTTTCCCTGACCTGTATCGCAGAAGCCCTTGGAACAGGCATTCTTGGCGGCCTGGCAGCTTATCCGGTGGCAAAATTTCTCATGGGAGCCGAGCCTGCAGGAATCTTCATCTACATCATTCCCTTCCTGATTTCCACGGTTGTGGGCAGCGCCCTGGCATTTGTCCTGGTGGGAATTCTGGAAAAAGGCGGCGTGCTCCGTCAGATGCAGGGAGCCAGATAACTTTATGGAAAAGATCAAAATTCATTGTCTCACCAATCCGGTGACCATGCAGGATGTGGCCAACATTCTTCTGGCAGCAGGGGGAAGCCCCATTATGGGACAGGACCCGGAGGAAGCAGAAGAAATCGCCAGGCTCTGTCAGGCAGTGCTGCTAAACACCGGGGTGCCGGATGAACGGAAATTTCAGGCCTGCATCCTGGCAGGAAAAACAGCCAATATGCTTGGTCATCCGGTAGTGCTGGATCCGGTAGGGGCAGGAGCTTCCGTTTTTCGGGAAAAGGGACTTCGCAAACTTCTTCAGGAAGTCCATCCGGATGTGATCCGCTGCAATGCAGAAGAAGCGTGGACTTTGTACCGCTGGAAAACAGAATCCACCGGATTCACAGAATTCCAAGGAAAAATGTGGACAGAATCCCGGATTTCATCCGGAGGTGTGGACAGCAGCTTTTCTCCGGATGAAGAAGTGCAGATCCAGCTGGCCCTCGCACTGTCAAGCGCCTATGGCTGTACTGCCCTGGTAAGTGGAAAAATGGACGTGGTTTCCGACGGTGTCCGTATTCAGGCGCTTACAGGAGGCAGTGGGAAGGCTTCGAAAATCACAGGCACCGGCTGTATGCTTTCGGCACTCTGCGTACTGTTCAGTGTAAAGGAAAAGTCGTTTTTTGAGGGAACCGCAAAGGCGGCAGAACTTTGGAAAAAAAGCCAGGAAGCGGCAGAAAAAGAAACAGCCAGGCTTGGCAGAGGCATTGGCACCTGCCGTGTCCTGCTCTTTGATTTTCTGGAAGCCCTCTGTGGGGAAAAGGAGGAAAGCAGATGAGGATGGATCCAAAACAGCTCCGCATTTATGCGGTGACAGACAAAAGCTGGTTAAAGCCTGGGGAGACTTTAGAGCAGGTAGTGGAAGAGCTTCTAAAAGCGGGGGTTACCTGTGTCCAGCTGCGGGATAAGAAAGCAGACGATGGGCTGCTTCTAAAAGAAGCAGAAACCCTGAATGCCCTGTGCAGGCAGTACGAAGTACCGCTGATCATCAATGACCGGCCGGACATTGCGAAAAAAGCCGGGGCAGCCGGGGTGCATGTGGGACTTTCCGATATGGGAATTGCAGAGGCCAGAAAGATTCTTGGACCGGAATTTATTATCGGCGGAAGTGCCCACAGCCCGGAAGAAGCACTGGCGGCAGAAAAAGCCGGGGCAGATTATTTGGGATGCGGCGCGGTTTTTGGAAGCCATACAAAGGCAGACGCAGGCTATCTTCCCAAGGAACGCCTTACCGCCATCTGCGGGGCGATTCACATTCCGGCAGTAGCCATTGGGGGCATTACCGTGGAAAACATACATGAACTTGCCGGTACCGGAATTGCCGGAACCGCCCTGGTGAGTTGTCTGTTTGGAGCAGAAGATAAAACCGCGGCGGTGAAACAGGTGGATGAGGCACTAAGAGATATAATGTGAGGGAAAAAGATGAAAACAGCACTGACCATTGCAGGAAGTGATTCCAGCGGAGGAGCTGGAATCCAGGCAGATCTTAAGACCATGACCATGCTGGGTGTCTATGCTATGAGCGCCATTGCAGCCCTGACAGCCCAGAACACCACAGGAGTTTCTGAAATTCTGGAAGTTTCTCCTCACTTTATGGAAGCCCAGTTAGACAGTATTTTTACAGATATTTTTCCAGACGCTGTTAAAATCGGAATGCTTTCTTCCGCAGAGCTGATGAAAACCACGGCAGCTGTCCTGAAAAAATACAAAGCCAGACACATCGTGCTGGATCCGGTGATGATAGCCACCAGCGGCTCCAGGCTGATGAAGCCGGAAGCAGAAGAGGTTTTAAAAACACAGCTGATGCCTTTGGCAGAGGTGGTGACACCCAACATTCCGGAGGCGGAGGTATTGTCTGGCATTTCCATCCATACGGATGCGGACATGGAAGAAGCAGCAGCCAGAATCCAGGAGAATTGCGGTTGTACGGTGCTCTGCAAAGGTGGACACAAGACAGAGGATGCCAGCGACCTTTTGTACATAAATGGAAAGGCCATCTGGATTCCAGGAAAACGCATTGACAATCCCAATACCCACGGAACAGGCTGTACCTTATCAAGCGCCATTGCCAGCGGACTGGCGAAGGGACTGGATCTGGAAACAGCAGTGCGGGATGCAAAAGCTTACGTAACAGGAGCATTGGAAGCAGGACTGGATCTTGGAAAAGGAAGCGGGCCGCTTTGGCATAATTATCGTTTATTTTCATAGGAGGAAGATATGAGAAATTATACAACACAGATGGATGCAGCCAGAAAAGGCATTGTAACACCGGAGCTGAAATCCGTAGCAGAAAAAGAACATATGCACGTTGAAGAACTGCAGAAGCTGGTAGCAGAAGGAAAAGTGGCAATCTGTGCCAACAAAAACCATAAGTGTCTGGATCCCCAGGGTGTGGGCAGTATGCTGCGCACCAAGATCAATGTGAATCTGGGTGTTTCCAGAGACTGCAAGGACTACAATATTGAAATGGAAAAGGTAATGAGCGCTGTGAAGCTGGGAGCAGAGGCTATCATGGATCTGTCCAGCCACGGAAATACCCAGCCTTTCCGCCAGAAGCTGACGAAAGAGTGCCCGGCTATGATCGGAACTGTGCCGGTGTACGACAGCGTGATCCATTATCAGAGAGACCTGGCAGAGCTGACTGCCCAGGATTTTATTGATGTGGTACGGCTTCATGCCCAGGATGGTGTGGATTTTGTGACCCTGCACTGCGGCATTACCAGAAAAACCATTGAGCAGATCCGGAAGCACAAACGGAAAATGAATATTGTCAGCCGTGGCGGCAGTCTGGTCTTTGCCTGGATGAGCATGACTGGCCAGGAAAATCCCTTCTATGAGCATTTTGATGAGATTCTGGACATCTGCGAAGAGTATGATGTGACCATTTCCCTGGGAGATGCCTGCCGTCCGGGATGTCTTGCAGACGCTACCGATGTGTGCCAGATTGAGGAGCTGGTGCGCCTGGGAGAACTGACCAAACGTGCATGGGACCACAATGTACAGGTCATGGTAGAGGGACCGGGACATGTGCCCCTGAATCAGGTGGCAGCCAACATGGAAATCCAGAAGAGTATCTGTATGGGAGCGCCTTTCTATGTCCTTGGTCCGCTGGTCACTGACATTGCACCGGGCTATGACCATATCACGGCAGCCATCGGAGGCGCAGTGGCAGCCATGAGCGGAGCCGCTTTCCTGTGCTATGTGACACCGGCAGAGCATCTGGCACTGCCAAACGTAGACGATGTAAAACAGGGCATCATTGCATCCAAGATCGCAGCCCACGCCGCCGACATTGCAAAGGGAATTCCGGGAGCCAGAGCCATGGATGATAAGATGGCAGATGCCAGACAGAAACTGGACTGGGAAGCACAGTACGCCTGCGCCCTGGATCCGGAAACAGCCAGAGCCATCCGTGACAGCCGCCGCCCGGAAGATGACCACAGCGACACCTGCAGCATGTGCGGAAAATTCTGTGCAGTCCGCAGCATGAACAAAGCACTGGCAGGAGAATACATCGACATACTGTAAAATTGTGCTATAGCAAAAGTTTACGCCGCTATAGGAAGAACATGAGCGTGACAGTCGTGCGGCGGAAGTAAACAGCGCCGGACAGAATATCCGCGTGTAAAGATGACATTGCGAGGCTTCCAGGAATTTATCCACGCTGGCAGCACCTGCGCAGGTTTGTTTGAGCTTCGAAGAAGCGAGTTGACCGAAAAGCAGGTGCGAAAAGCCGCGGGGAAATAAATTCCGGAAACGAGCAGTCACTCTGGCACGCGGATATTTTATTCGGCGCTGTTATTTTAGCTGGCACGCAGCCGCCCCCCTCTTTTCTTTCCCCTCTTGTCATTTTTCCCACTCCGAAGTATAATAAAACCTGATACGCGGTTCCACGCAGCGAGGAGCAGAGCACACACGCATACTCCCACGGCGCCGCCGTATACTGTAAAAAAACTGAAAAGCAGATTTGAAAAAGAATCGAAGAGAATTGAGGTAAAAGTATGGGAAAATATTTTGGTACCGATGGATTCCGCGGCGAGGCCAACGTTGTTCTGAACGTAGAGCACGCCTATAAAGTAGGACGTTTTCTGGGATGGTATTACGGAAAAGACCACAAAGCCCGGATCGTCATTGGAAAAGATACCCGCCGCAGCAGCTACATGTTTGAGTATTCCCTGGTAGCAGGTCTGACAGCATCCGGAGCAGATGTCTACCTGCTTCATGTCACTACCACCCCCAGTGTTTCCTATGTGGTGCGCACCGAAGATTTCGACTGCGGCATTATGATCTCCGCCAGCCACAACCCTTTCTATGACAATGGCATCAAAGTCTTAAATGGACAGGGTTACAAGCTGGAAGCAGAGACCGAAGCCATGATCGAAGAATATCTGGATGGAAAAGGACCGGAGATTCCCTTCGCAACCGGAGCAGACATCGGACGCACCGTAGACTTTGTAGCAGGAAGAAACCGTTATATCGGCCATTTGATTTCCATTGCTACCCGTTCCTTTAAAAATTACCGCATCGGTCTGGACTGCGCAAACGGCAGCTCTTCTGCCATTGCCAAGAGTGTGTTTGATGCCCTGGGTGCTAAGACCTATGTGATCCACAACGAGCCGGATGGCACCAACATCAACACGGCCTGCGGTTCCACCCACATCGAGAGCCTGCAGCAGCTGGTACGGGAAAAAGGCCTGGATTTAGGTTTCGCCTACGATGGCGATGCTGACCGCTGCATTGCAGTAGACGAAAATGGAAACGTAGTAGACGGTGACCGGATTCTGTATGTTTGCGGAAAATACATGAAAGAAAGAGGCAAACTTGCCAATAATACCATTGTCACCACCGTGATGTCTAATTTAGGTCTGTACAAAGCCTGCGATAAAGCAGGGATTTCCTATGAAAAAACAGCAGTAGGCGACAAATACGTTTACGAAAACATGATGAAAAATGGCCACTGCCTGGGCGGTGAGCAGTCCGGACACATCATTTTCAGCAAACATGCCGTGACAGGAGACGGTATCCTGACTTCACTTATGGTGATGGAAGCTGTAACAGAGAAAAAGATGTCCCTTGGAACACTGGCAGATGAAGTAAAGATCTATCCTCAGCTTCTGAAAAATGTCCGGGTATTAGACAAGAAGACTGCCAGAGAGAATCCGGCTGTGATCAAAGTTGTCGATGAAGTGGCCGAGGCTCTGGGAGAAGAGGGACGCATCTTGGTAAGAGAGAGCGGAACAGAACCCCTGATCCGTGTCATGGTAGAAGCAGCCGATGACAGCCTTTGCGAAAAATATGTAGATCAGGTTGTAAAAGTAATCCATGAGCAGGGTCTGGCTGCTGAATAAACAGAAGATTTGCGTTAGATTTTGCGCAGAGTAAAGTGAGATTTTATTATGAAAACACAGAAGAGAAAAAGTATTTTCAGCTATTACAGGCCTTACCAGGCACTGTTCTGGTCGGATATGTTCTTTGCAGTGCTGGGAGCGGGAATCGTACTGGCGATTCCGCTGATCGTCCGCTATATCACCAACACGGTTGTCTATCTTCCGGGAAAAGAGCCTCTGCATAAGATCCTGGAACTGGGCGCCGTGATGATGGTCATGGTGCTCATAGAGGCTTTCTGCAACTTCTACATTGCATATTTCGGGCATATCATGGGAGCAAAGATCGAACATGACATGCGAAATGAGATCTTTGCCCATTACCAGAAGCTGTCCTTCCATTTCTATGACAATCAGAAAGTGGGACAGCTGTTATCCAGAATCACAAACGACCTGTTTGATATCAGTGAACTGCTGCATCACGGACCGGAAGATGTGGTGATTTCTCTGATCAAGTTTGTGGGATCTTTTGTGATCCTGCTTTCCATCAATGCAAAACTGACCTGTGTCACCTTTGTTTTCCTGCCGCCTATGGCGATTTTTGCAGTGGCGGTGAACAAACAGATGAAGAAAGCATTCCGGGCCAACAAAGCCCGGATCGCAGACATCAACAGCCAGATCGAAGATAGTCTTTCCGGTATCCGGGTGGTAAAATCCTTCGGAAACGAAAAGGTGGAGATGGGAAAATTCCGCCAGGGAAATGAACGCTTCGTAGAGAGCAAAAAAGTCAGCTACCGGTTTATGGGAATTTTCAATTCCGGCATGGGTGCTCTGACTACTATGGTGACCATTGCCGTGCTGGTGGCAGGCGCAGTTTTTCTCACAGACGGTTCTATGGAGATCACCGATCTGATCACGTTTCTGCTTTATATCAACAACTTTACCGAGCCGGTGAAAAAGCTGATGAACTTTACTGAACAGTTCCAGAATGGATACAGCGGCTATGAGCGTTTTCGGGAAATGATGGACATTGAGCCGGACATTGCAGATGTACCGGATGCTGTAGAATTAAAAGACGCAAAGGGTGAAGTAGAATTCCGGGACGTTTCTTTCCGCTACGAAGAGGGACTGGAAAAAGTTTTAAACCACATCAGCCTGAAAGTAAAAGCAGGAGAATATCTGGCAGTGGTGGGCAGTTCCGGAGGTGGAAAAAGCACCTTGTGCAGCCTGATTCCCCGTTTTTATGACGTGGCAGAAGGTGCAGTGCTCATTGACGGCATGGATGTGCGTAAACTGAAACTGGATTCCCTGCGCAGCCAGATCGGCATTGTGCAGCAGGATGTTTATCTCTTTGCGGAAAATGTCATGGAAAACATCCGTTATGGACGTCCGGATGCCACGGATGAAGAAGTCATCGAAGCGGCAAGACGGGCAAATGCCCATGAATTTATCAAAGATCTGCCGGATGGGTATTATACCGACATCGGGCAGAGAGGCGTGAAACTTTCAGGAGGCCAGAAGCAGCGGCTTTCCATTGCCAGAGTTTTCCTGAAAAATCCGCCCATCCTGATTTTTGATGAAGCCACCAGCGCACTGGATAATGAAAGCGAAAAGATTGTCCAGGAGTCCTTGGAAGAGCTGGCAAAAGACAGAACTACCTTTGTCATTGCCCACCGGTTAAGCACGATCCGCAATGCAGGAAGAATCCTGGTGCTTACGGAAAACGGCATCGAAGAGGAAGGAACACACGAAGAGCTTCTCAAAAAAGGAGGATCTTATGCGAAACTTTATAACCGTGGATAAGAAAGGATCATATGGACATACAATTTAAAAAGCCGGAGCTGGAAGACAGAGAGTATATCAATTCCTACATTCACAAGCAGTGCAGCAGAAGCTGCGAGTACACCTTTGCCAACATTTATCTGTGGTCCAGGCTGTATCCGGTGGAATATGGCACTGTAGAAAATATGGTAGTATTTAAGACACTGGACGGAGAGAACATGTTTGCATTTCCCATGGGAGAGCCCCAGTACCTGAAAGGCTGTGTGGATGCCCTGACTGCCTGGTGCAGGGAGAGAAATCTTCCCCTGCGGTTCCACAGCATCAGCGAAGAACAGTTTGCCCTTCTGGAAAACCTGTATCCGGGCCGTTTTTCGGTAGAATACGACCGGGATTTTGCAGATTACGTGTACGACCGGGAAAAACTGGCCACCCTTTCCGGCAAGAAATATCATGGCAAGAAAAATCATGTGAACAAGTTTGTACGCCTGTACCCGGACTGGACCTATGAAGAGCTGAATGACCAGAATGTGGAAGAATGCTTTGAAATGGGACTGGAATGGCGGGAAGAAAACGACTGCGATTCCGATGAAGAGAAGCATCAGGAAATGGGTGTCAGCTTAAATTACCTGCGGCTTTACAAAGAACTGCAGGTGCACGGAGGCGTCCTTCGGGCAGGAGGAAAAGTGGTGGCGTTCTCTATCGGTGAGAAGGTGGGGGATACCATGATTGTCCACATTGAAAAAGCCTACGCAGAAGTGGAAGGCGCTTATACCATGATTAACCAGCAGTTTGTTCTTCACGAAGCGGGAGACTGCACTTATGTAAACCGGGAGGATGACACTGGAGACGAAGGCCTGCGTCAGGCAAAAGAATCTTACCATCCGGTATTTATGGTGCAGAAGGGAACGGTTACAGAAAAGAATGAGGAGTGACAAAAAAGCATGAGACCTTGGGAAAAGAATGTACGGCAGGTAGTACCTTACGTACCTGGAGAACAGCCAAATCAGATCGGCATGATTAAATTAAACACCAATGAAAACCCCTATCCTCCTTCACCCAAAGTGGAGGAAGCACTAAAAGAGATGGACTATGAGCAGCTGCGTCTGTATCCGGACCCGGCGTGCAGCATTCTGCGGGATGCCTTGGCTGACCGGTATCAGGTAAGCCCGGAGGAAGTCTTTGTGGGAGTTGGTTCTGACGATGTTCTGGCCATGTGTTTTATGACCTTTTTCAATTCCGACAAACCCATTCTGTTCCCAGATATCACTTATTCTTTTTATGATGTCTGGGCAGATGAGTTCAGGATTCCCTATGAATGCCAGCCTCTGGATGAGAATTTCCGGATTGTAAAAGAAGATTATTACAAGGTAAACGGCGGCGTGGTATTTCCAAATCCCAACGCGCCCACTGGCATTTTACAGAACCTGTCTGACATCGAAGATATCATCCAGCACAACCAGGATGTCATCGTGATTGTGGACGAAGCCTATATTGATTTTGGCGGAGAATCGGCCCTGGAGCTGATTCACAAGTACGACAATGTGCTGGTTGTCCAGACTTTTTCCAAGAGCCGTTCCATGGCAGGAATGCGCATCGGTTATGCTTTCGGAAACAAAGTCCTGATCAAATATTTAAACGATGTCAAATATTCTTTCAATTCCTACACCATGAACCGGCCGGCTCTGCTCCTTGGAAAGGCAGCTCTTCTGGATGAAGACTATTTTCAGGAGACCAGGAAAAAAATCATTGCCACCAGAGAGCGGGTGAAAAAAGAACTGAAAGAACTGGGATTTTCTTTTGGAGATTCTATGTCCAATTTTCTATTTGTGACCCATGAGCACATTTCGGCAAGAGAACTTTTTGAGGCATTGAAGATCAAAAAGATTTATGTGCGGTATTTCAACAAACCGCGGATTGACAATTATCTGCGCATTACCATCGGAACGGATGAAGAGATGGATGCGCTGCTGGATTTCCTGAGACATTATCAGGGAGTCTGACCAAATTTTTAAAGGAGAAAAAGTATGACAGAGAATCTGGTGAATTGGTTTACCACCAATTTAAGCGGGCATCTTTCCAAAGATGCCATCGTGTTTATTATATCCATGATTCCCATTCTGGAGTTAAGAGGCGGCATGCTGGCGGCCTCTCTTCTGAAAATCAGCATGGTAAAAGGCATTGTGCTGTGTGTCATTGGAAATATTATTCCAGTGCCCTTTATCCTGCTGTTTATCACCCCGATTTTCAACTGGATGAAGGGAACCAGAATTTTCAAACCCATGGTTGAAAAAATGGAGACGAAAGCCTTAAAAAAACGGGATCAGGTAGAAAAATATGAGTTCTGGGGGCTGGTGCTTTTTGTAGGCATTCCGCTGCCGGGTACCGGAGCCTGGACCGGCTCTTTGCTGGCTTCCCTTCTTGGTATCAAGTTTAAAAAGGCATTTCCGGCAGTCATCGTGGGCATCTGCCTGGCAACCGTGATTATGACAGTGATTTCCTATGGTATTTTAGGGCAGGTGTGGTAAATGGAAGCATATACCAGTTTTGCGAAAGTCTATGACATGTTCATGGACAATGTGCCTTATGAGGAATGGTGCAGCCATCTGTGCGGTATGTTAAGAGAGGACGGTATCGAAAATGGACTGATTCTGGATCTTGGCTGCGGCACAGGAAGCTTGACAGAGCTTCTGGCAGGGGAAGGATATGACTGCATCGGCGTGGATCTGTCCGCAGATATGCTGGAGATTGCCATGGAAAAACGGGAGCAGAGCGGTCACGACATTCTGTATCTTCAGCAGGATATGCGGGAATTTGAGCTCTATGGCACCGTGCGGGCAGTGATCTGCGTGTGCGATTCCCTGAACTATATTATGGAAGAAGAGGATCTGCTCCAGGTATTCCGGCTGGTGAATAATTACTTAGATCCAGGCGGGCTGTTTCTGTTCGACCTGAATACACCTTATAAGTTTCGGGAACTTTTAGGCGACAATGTGATTGCGGAAAACAGAGACGAAGGAAGTTTTATCTGGGAAAATGCTTTCTATGAGGAAGACCAGGTGAATGAATACGACCTTACCATTTTTGTGAAAGAAGAAGAGGGGCTGTACCGGAAATACCAGGAAACCCATTTTGAAAAGGCATGGACTCTGGAAAAAGTCAAAGAACTGCTGGAAGAAGCAGGCATGGAATTTTTGGGAGTGTATGACGGATTTACCAAAGAGGCGCCAAAAGAAGACAGTGAACGGATCCTGGTGGCGGCTCGTGAGAAAGGAAAATAACATGGCAGATTATATTGTAAGAGCAACGGCAGCGGAAGGACAGATCCGTGCCTTTGCAGCAACTACAAAAGAGATGGCAGAGACCGCCAGAAAGGCTCACGACTGCAGCCCGGTAGCCACAGCGGCACTGGGAAGACTTCTGACAGCCGGTGCCATGATGGGCGTGATGATGAAGGGGGACAAAGATGTCCTGACCCTGCAGATCAAAGGAGAAGGCCCCATCGGCGGCCTGACTGTTACCGCAGATTCCCATGGAAATGTAAAAGGCTATGCAGAAGATCCACAGGTCATGCTTCCGGCAAATCTGGCGGGAAAGCTGGATGTAGGCGGGGCTGTAGGACCTGGTATTCTCTATGTGATCAAAGACCTTGGCATGAAAGAGCCTTATGTGGGACAGACCGAACTGCAGACCGGAGAGATTGCAGAAGATTTGACTTATTACTTTGCAGCTTCTGAGCAGGTGCCTTCCAGCGTGGGACTGGGGGTTCTGATGGAGAAAAACAATACGGTAAAACAGGCTGGTGGATTTATTATTCAGCTGATGCCCTTTACAGATGAAAAAGTCATCGAAGCTCTGGAAGCAAAGATTGCACAGGTGCGTCCGGTGACTGCCATGCTGGATGACGGCATGACCCCGGAGCAGATCTTAGAAGAACTGCTTGGAGAGCTGGGACTGGAGATCAACGAGACCCTTCCTGCCCAGTTTCACTGCGGCTGCTCCAAAGAACGGGTGTCAAAAGCCCTGGTGAGCGTGGGAGCAAAAGAACTGCAGAGTATGATCGATGATGGAAAAGAGATTGAAGTGAACTGTCACTTCTGCAATACCAACTACAGCTTCTCTGTAGATGAGCTGAAAGAGCTTCTGAAAAAGAGCCGCTAAACAGAGAAGGGGGAGGAAAGAACATGCTGGACGGATTCGTAAAAGCAGCGGCAGTGACGCCGAAAATCAGAGTAGCAGACTGTGTTTACAATACAAAGCAGATTTGCAGGGAAATGGAACTGGCAGAAGCAAATGGAGCAAAGATCATTGTATTTCCGGAGCTGTGCCTTACCGGTTATACCTGCAGTGACCTGTTCTGGCAGGAGCTTCTGCTTTCAGAGGCAAAGAAAGGCCTGCACCAGATCCTGTTTCTCAGCAAAGGAAAGGATGCTCTGGTATTTGTGGGGCTTCCTTGGGAAAAGGATGGAAAACTCTACAATGTGGCGGCTGCCATCAGCAACGGACGGCTCCTTGGTGTGGTGCCAAAGAGATTCCTTCCCAATTATTCTGAATTTTATGAGGCGAGACATTTTACACCGGGAAATGAAAAGCCGGAGATGGCAGAGTTTGAAGGCCAGCAGGTGCCTTTTGGAAGCAAGCTGCTCTTTAACTGCCCGGAGATCAACGGCCTTACCGTAGGTGCGGAAATCTGCGAAGATCTGTGGGTTCCGGCGCCTCCAAGCATCGGACATGCCCTGGCAGGTGCGACTGTGATTGTCAATCTGTCCGCCAGCGATGAAGTGACCGGAAAAGACCTTTACAGACGCCAGCTGGTAAGCGGACAGTCTGCAAGACTGGTGTGCGGCTACATTTACGCAGATGCAGGAGAAGGCGAATCCTCCACGGATCTGGTTTTCGGTGCCCACAACATCATTGCGGAAAACGGCGTGATTTTGGGAGAAACGCCCCGGTTTGACAATCAGGCAGTCTACAGCGAGCTGGATATTCGAAGACTGCGGGGAGAACGCAGGAGAATGACCACCTACAGTGCGCCCTCTGACCCGGATTACCAGATCGTAAACTTCCATCTGAATCCGGTAACCACCAAGCTTACCAGAACTTTTGATCCGGCACCTTTCGTGCCCTCTGACAAAGGAGACCGGGAGCGCAGATGCGAGGAAATTCTTTCTATTCAGGCCTTAGGCCTTCGGAAACGTCTGGAGCATACGGGATGCACCAGCGCTGTGGTAGGCATTTCCGGAGGACTGGATTCCACTCTGGCGCTGCTGGTGACCGCCAAAGCATTTGATATGCTGAAGATTCCAAGAGAAAAAATCACGGCCGTGACCATGCCGGGATTTGGCACCACAGACCGGACGTACACCAATGCCTGCGAGATGACCAGAAAGCTTGGAGCCACCCTTCTGGAAGTGGACATCAAGGATGCAGTTCTCACCCATTTCCGGGACATCCGCCATGATCCCCAGGTTCATGACGTGACCTATGAAAATGCTCAGGCAAGAGAGCGGACCCAGATCCTCATGGATATTGCCAACCAGTCTGCCGGAATGGTCATCGGTACGGGAGATATGTCAGAGCTGGCTCTTGGATGGGCTACCTACAACGGAGACCACATGTCCATGTATGCGGTAAATGCTTCTGTGCCTAAGACCCTGGTGCGCCATCTGGTGCGGTACTATGCAGATACCTGCGGGGATCAGAAGCTTTCCGAAATTCTTCTGGACGTGCTGGATACTCCGGTGAGCCCGGAGCTGCTTCCGCCAAAAGACGGAAAGATTTCCCAGAAAACGGAAGATCTGGTAGGTCCCTATGAGCTTCACGATTTCTTCCTGTATTACATTCTGCGTTTTGGATACGAACCGGCGAAACTGTACCGGATTGCGAAAATTGCCTTTGCAGGCATGTACGACTGCGAGACAATTTTGAAATGGATGAAGACCTTTTACCGGAGATTTTTCTCCCAGCAGTTCAAACGCTCCTGTCTGCCGGACGGCCCGAAGGTAGGTTCTGTGGCTGTTTCCCCAAGAGGAGATTTGAGAATGCCCAGTGACGGATGCGCAAGAATCTGGCTGGATAATCTGGATACCATTCAGGTATAATAAAAATCCGCCTGGTCCCAAGTCCTAAGAGAACTTGGAGACTGGGCGGATTTTGTGTTTACGGGAGCAGAAAACCAAAGCACGTGCCTGCACCCACCGAAGTGGAATGTGGATGCCGCGATAACTTGAAAAATTTACTGACCGCTGGATCAGGCGAAGAATACGGTAGCTGCCTTGATGAGATAATCCGTATCTTTTGCACCGGCTGTCTCATAAGGAGAGTGCATGGCCAGCTGGGGAAGGCCGATGTCCACCGTATTTAAGGCTACCTTGGTATTGGAAATGTTGCCAAGAGTAGAGCCGCCGGCTTTGTCGGAGCGGTTGGTAAATACCTGTACCGGCACATCTGCCTGGGCGCACAGATCCCGGAACATGGCAGAAGAAATGCCATCGGTGCAGTAGTGCTGATTGGCATTGTATTTCAGGACGATTCCGCCATTTAACACCGGACGGTTTACCGGATCAGATTCTTCTGTGTGGTTAGGATGGACAGCATGGGCATTGTCTGCGGAGATCATAAAACTGTTGGAAAGATTTACCAGATAATCTTCTCTGGAAAGCCCCAGTACTTCATGAATCCGGGTCATGGTGTCAGACAGGAAGGTGGAAGCTGCGCCCTGTTTGGTACCGCTGCCCACTTCTTCGTTGTCAAAGACGCAGTGCATGGCAGCCCATTCTTTTTTTGCACCCTGTAAAAATCCGGTGATAGAAGAAAAGGCACATTGCAGATCATCCAGGCGTCCGCTGGAGACAAATTCTTCAGAAGCGCCCCAGATGCTGCCTGGCTGGCGGTTGTACAGGAACAGGTCATGGCCTAAAATATCCTCTTCGGAAACACCGGCCGCCTCAGCGATCTTTTTGAAGAACGTGCCTTTGGCGGTGATGTCGCCGTAGAGGGGAAGCATGTCTTTCTGGGGATTATAAGCGTAGCCTTTGTTCACGTCCCGGTTCATATGGATGGCCAGATTGGGGATCAGTACCAGATCCCGGTCCAGATTCACCAGCTTGGAGATGAAGTGTCCATTTTCTTTTACAATGACCCGGCCGGAAATGGAGAGGGAACGGTCCATCCAGGGAGCACACAGCATTCCGCCGTATCCTTCCACGTTCAGTTTGACATAAGTATTTTCCACGGTCATTTCCGGATTTTCCTTGATCTTGAAAGAAGGAGAATCGCTGTGGCTGGCAAGGATATGGAAGCCTTTGATGCCAGTTTCCGGCAGGGTAAAGGCAATGATGGAAGAGCCGTTGCGGGTGACAAAATACTGTCCGCCGTAAGCAAGGTTCCAGTGTTCTTCCTCGGAAAGTTCTGTAAAATTCTGCGCAAGCAGCTGTTCTTTCATGGTCTGGACTGCGTGGAAGCAGTCAGGGCTGGATTTAATGAATGCCAGCAGTTTTTCTGATGTATTCTGAGACATACTGTTCCTCCTAAAGAATAAAGATATGGACGGGTTCCAAGGCCGGATGCCCCTTTCGTGCGGACACATGGGGTACAGACCTTTTGCCCCTGACATTATGTATTGTACCCCTAGGAAACAGGGGATGTCAACGCACAGAAAATCTTAAGATTTTTCCAATAATCTTTTCTTATCATGCACCATGATCTGTGGTAGAATAAAAAGAAAAGAGCGGTAAAATCGCATTGCAGAAGGATTGAAAAGAAAACGCAGAATAAGGAGCAAATACAAGTATGCAGAAATGGATCAAAAATGGCCTTCTGCTGGCTCTGCTTTGTGTACTGCCTGGAGGCATGGCAGACGCAGAGGAGATCCAGCAGATTGGACAGGGACATTTTACGGGAACCATCTCCCATGACCTGGAGGGGAATATTGTTCTGGATTTTACAGATATCCAGCTGACTCTTCCTTCCGGCTGGTCAGGAAAATGCGCCATTAAGGCAGGAGAAGACAACGTTACATTTTATCAGAAAGGATCCTATGACCTGTGGGCCCAGGAAGGTGCCGCGGACGGCGGCAGGCTGTTTGAGATCAGTTTCAGCCAGTATGCAGATTATCTGGATCTGCCGTCTTATGAGAGCGTTGGAACCACGGCAGAAGGGTATTATTACGTGGAATATCCTACAGATTTTGGCGGCTACACCGGCGATGAAAACGTTGTGGCAGAATTTCAGCAGATGCAGGATGGAGTAGAAGAGATTGTAGACAGCGTGGAGATTAAAAACAGCGCAGTTCCCCAGAATACTGGCTACATTCTGCCTTTAAGTTCCACAAATGCCCTGGAGAAAAGTGAGCTGGAAGGCATGGACCAGAATCAGGTCCAGATGGCGATCAACGAGATTTATGCCAGACACCACCGGAAATTTACCATCGAAGAAGTGAGAGACTACTTCGAGACACAGCCCTGGTACAGCGGCTATATTGAGCCAGAGGACTTCGATGTGTACCAGTTAAACACCACCGAGAGAGGAAACATCGACCTCATGATAGAGTACATGAAAGAACTGGGCTGAAAAATGTGTGGAAAAGCAGCACAATTCTTGCTATAATGAGTCTATATTACAATATGCAGGAGGATGAGAAACAATGGGAATGGAAGCGAAAGAAGTCATCAGCAGCGGACAGGCCGTTCTTGGTATCGAGTTTGGTTCTACCAGAATCAAGGCCGTCCTGATTGATGAGAATCATGCCGTGCTGGCATCCGGCAGCCATGAATGGGAAAACCGTCTGGAAAATAATATCTGGACTTACAGCCTGGAAGATATTTGGACAGGATTGACGGACTGCTACCGGGATATGGCAGAAGATGTACAGAAAAAATACGGCGTAGACGTAGAAAAGCTGGCAGCCATTGGCTTCAGCGGCATGATGCACGGTTACATGGCATTTGATGAAAAAGGAGAGCTTCTGGTTCCGTTCCGTACCTGGAGAAATACCATCACCGGAGAGGCAGCAGAGAAGCTGACAGAAGTGTTTGATTACCACATTCCTCAGAGATGGAGCATTGCACATCTGTATCAGGCTATTTTAAACGGCGAAGAACATGTCAAAGATGTCCGGTTCTTTACCACACTGGCAGGATACATTCACTGGAAAATGACAGGAGAGAAAGTGCTGGGAGTCGGTGAAGCTTCCGGTATGTTCCCTATTGATATTGAGACTCCAGACTTTAACCAGCGCATGATTGGTCAGTTTGATGAGCTGGTGGCAGACAAAGGCTATCCCTGGAAATTAGGAGAGATTATGCCGAAGGTTCTGCGTGCAGGTGAGGCAGCAGGCGTTCTGACTGAAGAAGGTGCCAGACTCTTAGACACGTCCGGAAAGCTTCAGGCAGGCATTCCCATGTGTCCGCCGGAAGGAGATGCAGGCACTGGCATGGTAGCCACCAACAGCGTTGCCAGACGTACCGGAAACGTATCTGCAGGTACTTCCGTTTTTGGTATGGTAGTTCTGGAGAAAGAGCTGTCAAAAGCATACCCGGAAATCGACCTGGTGACCACTCCGGCAGGCGACCTGGTAGCCATGGTGCACTGCAACAACTGTACCTCTGATTTAAATGCCTGGGTGAACCTGTTCAAAGAATTTGCAGAGGCCTTCGGTGTAGAAGTGGATATGAACAAACTCTTCGGCACCCTGTACAACAAGGCTTTGGAAGGAGACGCAGACTGCGGCGGCCTTCTGGCTTACAACTACTTTGCAGGAGAAGATATTACAGGATTTACAGAGGGACGTCCCCTGTTTGCCAGAATGCCGGACAGCAAGTTCAGCCTTGCAAACTTTATGCGCCTCCATCTGTATTCCTCTTTAAGCACCTTAAAGATCGGTATGAACATTCTGCTGAAAAAGGAGCACGTGGAGATGGATCAGATCCTTGGACACGGCGGCTTGTTTAAGACCAAGGGAGTTGGCCAGAGGATCCTGGCAGCCGCTCTGGATGTGCCGGTAGCTGTTATGGAGACAGCCGGAGAAGGCGGAGCCTGGGGAATTGCCCTTCTGGCACAGTACATGATCAAAAAGGGTGAAGGCGAGACACTGGATCAGTACCTGAATGAAAAAGTCTTTGCAGGCATGACCGGTGAAAAGATGGATCCAGTTCCGGAAGATGTAAAGGGATTTGATGAGTTTATCCGCCTGTATACCGCAGGACTGCCTATTGAAGCAGCCGCTGTCAAAACTATGCATCAGTAAAAAATGCTTGGCTGCGAATAACCTCAACAAATTGATCAGAGAGACAGAAAAACAGGAGCGTACAGACAATGTTAGAAGAATTAAAACAGAAAGTATATGAAGCAAATATGGACCTGCCGAAATACGGCCTGGTGACTTTTACCTGGGGAAATGTGAGTGCCATTGACAGGGAGAGCGGTCTGTTTGTCATCAAACCCAGCGGCGTGGATTATGACAAACTGACACCGGAAGATATGGTGGTCATGAATTTAAACGGAGAAAAAGTAGAAGGACGCTACAATCCTTCTTCCGATACTCCTACCCACTTAGAGCTGTACAAGGCATTTCCGAAGATCGGCGGCATTGTACATACCCATTCTTCCTGGGCTACCAGCTGGGCACAGGCCGGCAGAGGCATTCCCTGCTACGGAACCACCCACGCGGATTATATCTACGGTGAAGTTCCCTGCCTGCGCTGCCTGACCAAAGAAGAGATTGACGGCGCCTATGAAAAAAATACCGGTCTTCTGATTGTAGATTATTTCAAAGACAAAGATTACGAAGCAGTACCGGCTGTGCTGTGCAAAAATCATGGTCCTTTTGCATGGGGCAAGGATGCTCATGAAGCAGTACACAACGCAGTGGTTCTGGAAGAAGTGGCAAAGATGGCTGCCCGGTGTGAGATGATCAATCCCCAGGTACAGCCAGCCCCCCAGGAGCTTCAGGATAAGCATTACTACCGGAAACATGGAGCAAATGCTTACTACGGACAGGGGAAGGCAGAATAAAAATGTTTTGAGTTAATTGAAAAACTAGAACAGGAGGTTAAATTATGCAGCTTAAAGAATGGGCTTTCTTGGGAAATTATGAGTTTTTCAATGGAAAACTAAAACTGTTGGCTACGAATGAATTGCCGCCTGAAAAATGGAGTTATGCTGGAAAAAGTGATTTTGGCATTTTGCGAAGCTACCTTTATTTTACTTTTGAAAAACTTTGGCAGGAAAGAGAAGAGGCAGATGAATCAGAAAAACAGTGTTTTGTCTTTATGGATGATAAGGTAGCCTGTTTTGATACAGGGCTATATGATAAAACGTGGCAGCCAATTTATTTCTATTGTATTAAAAATCCAATAGAGGGATTTCAGCCATGGAGATTTGCTGGGTTTTATAATAGTTATACAATTAAGTTTTCTGATATTTCAACAAGTGCAGCTTCTTGTCTTCGCAGAGCTAATTATTTCAAAGAACCAAGTGCTTTGATTTTTGATGTAAATTTAGAGATTGTTCCTCAATGGGATCATATTTTATATGATGAAGAAAATTTTGAAAGAATACCGGAGCAATTAAGAAATAATGGTAGAGAATTTTGCCAGAATGTGATTGCAGGAGCAATTAACTCAGTAAAAAAGCGAATTGAAGCAAACTATAAAACGATTGTACCTCAGCTATATAGGGGAAAAATTCAGCTATTAGCACCACTGTACTTAACAAATCCGGACACACCAGATTTAGCTTTAGTGTTGTCTTTAAGTGAAGATAAAACAGTATATTATGGCCATACTTGCTTAACTACAGAGATGGCTTACAATAATGCTCGGCTTATTGCAAGACCGGATAGTTATTGGCTACAGCCGTGATTTTTCAAAAATACATTGACTTTTTCGAGAAAAATGCATATACTATTATTGATAGATAGTTTTGATATTTTTTTTGTTGATTGTTAGTGCTTTGAATGTATTTTGATTATTTTTTGTTTATGGATCTGGGCAATAATCCTTTTGGATTATTGCCCTTATTTTTTGCTAAATAAATGAGCCTGTATTATCCGAAAGAAAGTTCGTCTGCATGGGCAGCGTTTAAGAGGCTTTCCAGGAGCGTATATTTCGCGCCGATGAAATAGCAGGCATCCTTGGTGCCAAGGGTGATCTTGTGGGGAAGCTCAATAGGATCTCCGTCAAAATAGCACACCTTGCAGTTCTTTACAGGGTCAAATTTAAACTCCTTAATCTTTGCGTAATGGGTAATGGCAGAGACTGGCTGGCCCCGGTAAATGGCAATGTACTTCAGATGCTGTTCCCGGCTGTCGCTGATCCGGCAGGGATACCAGCAGGAAGGTTCCCGCTCGCCCAGAAACGTTTCTTCAAATCCCCTTCCAATCGAAGAAAGAATTACTGTGTCAAATTTCTGAGAACGGGACTCCTCAATCAGAGCTGGAATATCAATGCCCTGCGTCTCCAGAAGATATTCTTCCGAGTCCGTAAGAAACTTGTCAATAGCGGCCTCAATCAGCGTATTCCTGGAAAATCCCTTGGAATCACTAATCGAAGAAAAAATCTTCGCTACCATATCAATCCGTTCAACCTTTGCATCATCCAGATAAACCGCAACCTGTTTTTTCGAAGCCTTGCTGTTCCGAAGCAGGTTGTTAAAATAATTCACATCCGATTCCTTTGGCATAAAAATCCCTCCAATAAAAATGAAAAATGATTTAAACGATATAGAAACTTGTTTTACTGATAAAATT
>CAJMON010000009.1 GCA_905214955.1 uncultured bacterium | reverse complement strand
GCACTTGACTTTTAATCAAGTTGTCCGGGGTTCGAATCCCCGATGTCTCATGAATAAAAAGCTATATGATTATCTAAGACGATAGATAATTGTATAGCTTTTTTTGTTTTATAAAAAAATTTTTTGCGGTAGTGATACAGCGGAAGTAAGAAGTATACGGAGGAAGGATTATGAAGAAAGCTTTTTTATGTGGTATTTTGGCATCATTCTTTTTTGCATTTACATTTCTGCTAAATAGCAGTATGAATCTTTCCGGGGGATACTGGATGTGGAGTGCATGCCTGCGCTACTTCATAACGCTTCCGCTTATGGTTCCTCTGGTATGGAAGACCGTATCAGAAAATGGAATCAGGCAGGTTCTGAACGAAATCAAGAAAAATCCAGTTCCGTGGTTTTTGTGGAGCACAGTGGGATTTGGCTTTTTTTATCTGCCGCTAACCATGGCGTCGATTTACGGAGCATCCTGGATGGTTGCTGCATCCTGGCAGATCACAATTGTGGCGGGAATTTTGCTGACACCCCTGTTTGGGAAAAGGATTCCGTTGAAAAATCTGTGTATGGCATTTGTGATTCTGGCAGGTATTTTTCTGCTGCAGATTCCAAATTTTTCATCAGGAGCGGGAAAAGAAACAGGAATCGCATTGCTTTTGATTATTATTGGAGCCTTTTCTTATCCATTAGGAAATCGAAAAATGATGGAACACTGTCCGTCTGTGCTTAACACATTTCAGAGAGTTTTTGGAATGATGTTATGCAGTATGCCGTTTTGGATAGTGACGGCAGTGACAGCATTTGTAAAATCTGGTTTTCCAGGGAAAAGCCAGCTGATCCAGTCAGCCGGAGTGGCATTGTTTTCCGGGGTGATTGCGACGGTGTTATTTTTCTATGCAACGGACCTGGTGAAGAAAAATGAAAAACAGCTGGCAGTTGTGGAAGCAACCCAGAGCGGAGAGGTGGTATTTACCCTGCTTGGAGGTATTCTGGTTTTGGGAGAAGCAGTGCCAGGGCCAGTGGGAGCAGTGGGGTTGGTGCTGATCATCGGCGGAATGATTTTTAATAGTATATTATGATGTCTGCGAATTGCTCTGCTGCAAAGCAGTCTCCGTATTCACTTCAGTCTGTGCAAAGTCAAAAAATTTAAGATTTTTTTCGAGAGTTTTTTCCGTCTCTATGGTAAAATAATTAGGATCAAGAAGAATGATGAAACGAACATAGAGAGGATGAGTGAAGTGCGCAAAGTCAGAGGAGCGCTGATCGGTCTGGTTTGTCTGTTGACATGTACATTGCCGGTACAGGCAGATGAAGTTACAGGAGCAGTAAAAAGTGGTCTTTCTTCAGCGGCTGTATTTGCAGGAGAAAGTAAAAATGAATTTCAGACATTTGAATATGCCAGAGATTATTTAAAAAAACAGCTGATCCTTCGGCAAGAAAATATTTCTTTTACCGTAATCAGTAAGGAAGCGGATAAAGATCTTGGAAATAAGCTTCTGGAGGCAGCAGAAGCGGTGGATAGTTCCACGAAAGGAAGAGAGGGAGACTATCTGAAGCTTAGCATTGAGCGGATTGCGGCTCCATCGAAGAAAAATACGATTGTGCCGGTATATCAGAGCGGCAGCAGCACGAAAGTGGCATATTATGAGCACCATATTCAGCTTCTGGTGAATTACTATACCACCTGGAATCAGGAACAGGCGATGACCCAGCGGATTGCTCAGGTACTGGCGGATCTTGATCTGGGCGGAATGAGTGATTATGAGAAAATTGAGACCATTTACAGTTATGTGTGCAGGACGGTTGCCTATGACAATTCCGATGACGATCTGAAATTTTCCGCGTACGGGGCACTGGTGAACCGGAGAGCTGTCTGCCAGGGATATGCGTCTTTGCTGTATCGTATGCTGCGGGAAGCAGGGATTGAGAATCGGATTATCACAGGAACTGCCAGCAAGGTGGCTCATTCCTGGAACATTGTAAAAATCGGAAGCAAATTTTATAATCTGGATGCCACCTGGGATGCAGGCAGCGATCCGGAGGATTTTAAGTGGTTTTTGAAGACCAATGAAGAATTTATCAATCATGTGAGAGATCTGGATTATACCACAGCTGCTTTTAACGGAGCATATCCTATGGCAGTGGAATCCTACTGCTTCGGAAATCACACCTGGGCGAAAACATATACCGTTGACGTGGAAGCGACCTGTTCTTCCTATGGCATGAAATCCATCCATTGCGTGAAATGCGGGGAGATCAAGGAAGGTTCGATTAAGGAAATTCCAAAGAAACCGCACACTTACGGAAAATGGCAGACTGTAGAAAAACCGACCGTCTTTGAGACAGGCAGCAAAGTACGTACCTGTACCGTATGTGGGGAGGAACAGACGAGAAGCCTGAAAAAGCTGACACCGAAAGCCGTATTGAATGCATCCAGCATCCAGCTGAAAGTGGGACAGAGATCCGGTGCACTGAGCCTGCAGGAAATCAGCAACGGAGATTCGGTAAAGAAATGGACATCTTCCAAGCCGTCTGTAGTGTCCATCAACAGCAGATCAGGAAAAATGACGGCCAAACGGAAAGGCTCTGCAGTGATTACTGTAACACTGAAAAGCGGCGTGACAGCATCCTGCAAGGTAAAAGTAGGCACAGGAACAGTAAGGGCAAAAACTATTGCCTTTGAAAAGAAAAATCGGACGATGAGTGTGGGAGATACGCTGGAATTGAGTGTGAAAAAGAATCCGATCACTGCAGTGGATAAGATTGTGTATGTGGTGTCTAAAAATGGCGTGTTGAGCCTGGAAAATGGCGTGATCACGGCAGAAAAACCTGGAACTGCTTATGTAAAAGCTACCACAAAGAGCGGATTAACTGCAAAATGCAAGATTGTTGTAAAATAAATACGAAAGGGGGATAAACCACAAAAATACAGGAATAGAATTGCTTTTTTATTTATGATACCTGAGAACAAAGCAAAGAATCATTGGGGGATGAGATATGAAGAAGGTATTTTTAATACTGTTGATGAGTGCTGCGATTCTTTCTGGAAGCATGATGCTTCCTGCATCCACAGAAAAAGCATTCGCAGAGTCAACGGTAACGGTTGGGGGAAATATTAACTGGGGCAGTTCGAATGCGGTTTTGCCGACCACTGTTTCAACAGCGAAGACAGGCTGCGTACTTCTTGGGATAGAGGGCAGTTATATTACGGATACGCAGAATGCATTGAATCGGGTCAATGAGATACGAAAAGAAGCGTGTGATCTTGGATTTGTAAGAGATCCGCGGAATCCGAACAGATATCTGACATCGTCGGATTATGTGCCGATCAAATGGTCATCGGATCTGGAGTATATAGCTAGAATTCGTGCGGCAGAAGCTTCGCTGCACAGGGATCACATAAGGTTAAATGAAGAGTGGTTTTTTACAGCAGTTTCGCCAAATGGGATTCAAAGTACTGGAGAAGTCCTTGCATGGAACGGGTCAAAACAGTTCCTTATGGGAATTGAACAATGGTATGGGGAAATGGGAGACTGGATCGGAAACACAGGTGAAGTGACCGGACATTACACAGCGATGATCAATCCAGATAACACATATGTAGGTCTGGCAACATTTATCAATCCCAATATTTACCGTTTGACCACGACTGCCGGAGAGTTTTCAAAGCAGAGTGGTTTGGATGAAAGTACAGGACCGGCAATTGAAAACTGTATACAGATGGTGGAAGTGAAAACAAGTAAGGTTACCACAGAAATTACAGCATTTGAGAATTCCCTTGCAGCAAACGACTCTGTTCAGGCAAAATTTGAGATAAAGATCTATAGCAGCAAGGCGGAACCAGTGGATACGGTAAACTGGGAATCATCGGATGAAACATCTGCGTCTGTAAACAGCACTGGTATGGTTACCGGAATTCATGAAGGAAGTTCGGATATTACAGCATCCTACGGTGCATTCACAGCGACTCAGAGCATTAAGGTAACAGGGCATCCGAATACAGAAGTAAGAAATGCAAAAGATGCATCCTGCAGTGAAGAAGGCTATACAGGAGACATTATCTGTAAAGACTGTAGTTTCGTAGAAAAAGGAACCGTGATTCCGAAGAAAGAACACAGCTGGGATGAAGGAATCATTACGGAAAAGCCTGCCTGTACAGAAACAGGTGCAAAGAGATTGACCTGCAAGGTTTGCAAAATCACAAAAACAGAAACGATTCCAGCTAATGGACATCAAGCAGTCATCGATGCGGCAGTGGCAGCCACCTGTGAGAAGGAAGGAAAGACACAAGGAAGCCATTGTTCTGTGTGCAATGAAATTTTAACTGCACAGGAACCTGTAAAAGCAGCCGGACACAGCTGGGATGCGGGAAAGGAAGTTATCGAAGCGACCTGTGAAGAAACAGGGGTAAAAACCTATACCTGTACCTCCTGTCAGAAGACCAAAACCGAAGAGACAGCGGCTCTTGGGCATATGATTGTAACTGATGCGGCAGTGGCAGCTACCTGTGAGAAGGCTGGAAAGACCGAAGGAAGCCATTGTTCTGTATGCAATCAGATTTTTGTAAAACAGGAGACGATAAAGGCATCTGGACATAAAGTGGTAATCGATCCAGCAGTGGAAGCTGGCTGTAAAACGAAAGGAAAAACCGAGGGAAGCCACTGTTCTGTATGTGGAAAAGTGATTGTAGAACAAACGACCATCAAAGCAGCAGGACACGATTGGGAGGCAGGAAAGGTCACGAAAGCGGCAGCCTGTGAAACAGAAGGAAGAAGGCGCGTTACCTGCAAAAAATGCAAAGTGACAAAAACGGAAAAAGTACCTTCTCTGGGTCATAAACCCGTGACCGATGCAGCTATTGAGGCTACATGCCAAACAGAAGGAAAGACCGAGGGAAGCCATTGCTCTTTATGTGGTAAAATTCTAAAGACACAGAGGACAGTAAAGGTAACAGGTCACAAATTTGGAAAATGGGAAACCATCAAAGAAGCAGATTTTACTTCAGCAGAGATACAGTCACGGACATGCAGTGTATGCAAAAAGAGTGAGCAGAGAACCGTAGGGAAAAAGTTAAGAGCTGCGATGAAAGTCAATACGTATTATCTGCCCATGAAGTTTGGACAAAAAACGACAAGCTTAAAAGTGACCGGCCTTATAGAGGGAGATTCCATTGTTTCCTGGGAAATCCGGGATAAGAAGATTGCAAAAGTAAAAGGAAAAGCAAATGGAGCCTGCACGATTACTGCTGGAAGCATAAAAGGAAGAACGGCGCTTACAATCACCACAAAGAACGGAGCGAAAAAGACGGTTAGAATTTCCGTTCAGAAAGGGGCTATCAAGACTCAGAAGATTACGGGTATTGCAAAGACACTGAAATTAAAGAAAAAAGAAAAAGCGGCCTTAGTTCCAGTGCTCACACCAGTGACCAGTACCGAAAAAGTAACGTACAAATCCAGCAATTCGAAAATTGCAGCAGTCAATACCAAAGGGCAGGTAACTGCAAAGAAAAAAGGAACGGCAGTCATTACCGTAAAATCCGGAAAGAAAACGGTAAAATGTAAAGTGACGGTCAGATAAATAGATGATGCCAGGGTGCTGTGTGCCAGCGGTACACAGCACCGACCGTAGTGAATACGAAGTACGGAGCAATCCGTAAGGCATCATAGCATTGTAAAAGGAAATAAAATTTATGGAAACGTTGTATGATTTGCTGAAAGCATATGGAGAGTCGGATGCCTATCCATTTCATATGCCGGGGCACAAACGGCAGATAAAGGATTTTGGAAATCCATTTGAAATTGATATCACAGAGATTCATGGGTTTGACAACCTGCACCATGCAGAAGGTGTTTTGAAAGAGGCCCAGGAGCGCCTGGCGCGTCTGCGAAACAGTGAGGATGCATGGTTTTTGGTAAATGGCAGCAGCTGTGGGATTCTCAGTGCAGTTTCTGCCTGCACCCGTGTGGGAGGAAAAATTTTAGCAGCAAGAAACTGCCACAAAGCAGTGTATCATGCCATTTATCTGCGCCAGTTAAGGCCGGTGTATCTCTGGCCAAAGAGAGAAACGGAATACGGACTGAATGGCGGGATTGATCCGGAGGATATGAGAAAAATTCTGGAAAGCGATCCGGAAATTCAGGCTGTGATCGTGACGTCTCCTACGTATGATGGGGTGGTGTCGGATATCCGGGCGCTGGCGGACATTGCCCATGCTCATGGAATTCCCCTGATTGTGGATGAAGCCCATGGAGCCCACTTTGGATTTCATGAGTATTTTCCAGTGAGTGCCGTTTCTTTGGGAGCAGATATTGTGATCCAAAGCTTTCACAAGACACTGCCTTCCCTGACACAGACAGCGGTGATGTTTCGAAACGGCAAGCTGACAGACCGGGAGCGGCTGGCACGGTTCCTTGGAATTTATCAGAGCAGCAGCCCCTCGTATGTGTTTATGGCATCTTTGGACAGATGCACAGCCCTTCTGGAAGAAAAAGGCGATACCCTCTTTGAAGAGTTTGCCGGGCGGCTGGAAGCATTTCGAAAAAAAGCAGAGCAGTGGAACAGCATTCAGGTTCCGGGAAAAGAACTGATTGGCAGGAATGGAGTGTTTGATCTGGACCGGTCAAAACTGGTTCTGTCTGTAAAAGGGGTGTGCTCCGGAGAAGAGCTAAGCAGTCGTCTGAGGGAAGAATACCACCTGGAAATGGAAATGGATGCGGCAGGCTATGCCCTGGCACTGACCAGTTTTCTGGATACCGAAGAAGGATTTGAACGGCTGGCAGAAGCATTGACACAGATTGATAAAGAACTGCATGAAATGCAGGCAGAGCAGATGCAAAAAGAAGTGCACAACGAAAATCTGGATGAATGGATCAAAAAGACAGGAAAAATTCCGGCTACTGCAGAAAAACCGTTGGAAAACAAAGAGAACGGCCAGATTCCGGATTATGTATTTGAAAATGAGTATGTGTGCAGCCCGGCAGACGCCTGGGATGCGTCGTCTGAGAGGATTTCGCTGAAGGACAGCCTGGGAAGAATTTCAGGAGAATTTATGTATCTGTATCCCCCTGGAATTCCGTTGCTGGTTCCTGGAGAGCGAATCAGCCAGGAACTGCTTGCGCGGGTGCAGGGCTGTCTGGAAAGCGGACTTTCTATTCAGGGAATGGAAGACTTTTCCTGTCAGACGGTCCGGGTATTAAAATAAAGGTTAAAGAGGAAAAAGGATGCCGTAAAAATACTCCTGTGCAAGCACAACATGGCTGAAGGATTTTGAACCTGGCATCATAAAATCAAACAATAATAAACTGGGAAAAGACCAATGGGAACTTTATTTTATATTATGGGAAAAAGCGCTTCCGGGAAAGACAGCATTTACCAGAAGCTGCAGAAAAAAGAAGAGTTAAAGCTGAACAGCCTGGTGCTGTATACCACCAGACCTATCCGGGAAAATGAGACGGATGGCGTGGAATATCATTTTGTAACCGAAGAGAAGCTGGAAGAACTGGAAAAAGCAGGGAAAGTCATTGAGCTGAGAGTTTATGACACGGTGCAGGGAATCTGGAAATATTTTACTGCAGATGACGGAAAAATGGATTTGTCAGAAGGAAACTGTCTGGGAATCGGGACACTGGTGTCTTATGAAAAATTAAAGGCATATTACGGGGAAGAGAAAGTGGTTCCCATTTATGTGGAAGTAGCAGATGACATCCGGCTGGAACGGGCCATTGCCAGGGAAAGAAAACAGGAACGGCCGGATTATCAGGAGATGTGCCGGAGATTTCTGGCAGATTCCGAGGATTTTTCTGAAGAAAACCTGAAAAGGGCAGAAATCAAAAGACGTTTTCAAAATAATGGAGTGATGGAGGCCTGTGTGGAAGAGATTGTGCAGTTCATGAAAGAACACGGAAGAAAATCGGGTTCATGAGCAGGCTGGGAAATGAGAGCATGAAGATCGGTTACTGTGAAAGTTTATGACAGCAGACAGGATTACGAGTATACAGAGATTTCATTAGGTAAATGGATAAAATTGTGATATAATGTAAAGAAATGCAGGAAAAGGGGAGAAGTACAGATGTCAGGATTTGAAAAAGTGATGGGACATGCACAGGCAGTGGCTCATCTGGAAAATGCGATAAAACAGAATAAAGTATCCCATGCCTATATTTTTAACGGAGAAAAAGGATGCGGAAAGAAAATGCTGGCACTGGAATTTGCACGAATGCTGCAGTGCCAGGAAGAAGGCCGTCCCTGCGGAAAATGCCGTTCCTGTCTTCAGGCAGAGAGCGGAAATCATCCGGACATTATCAAGATCACCCATGAGAAACCGGGAAGCATCGGTGTGGACGATATCCGGGAACAGCTGATCGGAGATGTCCAGATTAAGCCCTACAGCAGCCCGTATAAGGTCTATATTGTGCCGGATGCAGAGAAGATGACGGTGCAGGCGCAGAATGCCCTTTTAAAGACCATAGAAGAGCCACCGGCATATGCGGTGATTCTGCTTTTGACCACCAATGCATCTGCATTTCTGCCGACAATTCTGTCACGGTGTGTGATGCTGACGTTAAAGCCGGTTCCGGACGAGCAGGTGCGCAGCTATCTGATGGAGCACGTACAGATTCCGGATTACCAGGCAGACATCTGTGTGGCGTTTGCCCAGGGAAACATCGGAAAAGCAGTGGAACTGGCATCTTCCGATACATTTCAGGAGATTAAAACAGCTGCCATGCATCTGGCAAAGCATATTCCGGATATGGAGATCAGCGAGATCAACCAGAACGTAAAAGATGTTGCCACATTTAAAATGGATATTCAGGATTACCTGGATCTGCTGGCCATCTGGTACCGGGATGCCCTGTATTTTAAAGCAACAAACGATATAAACGGCTGTGTATTTAAGGATGAGATCAACATCATTGTTGAGCAGACAAAGAAAGCATCTTATGAGGGCATCAGTACGATTCTGGAAGCGCTTCAGAAAGCAAAAGCACGTCTGAATGCCAATGTAAATTTTGATTTGACCATGGAACTGCTGTTCCTGACCATAAAGGAGAATTTAGGATAATGATAAAAATAGTAGGAGTACGTTTCCGCAATGCAGGAAAAATTTATTATTTTGATCCCAAGAAACTGGCGATCAAAAAGGGAGACCACGTCATCGTGGAAACCGCCAGAGGCATTGAGTATGGAAGCGTAGTCGCCAACGTGCAGGAGGTGACAGATGACAAAGTTGTGCAGCCGTTAAAGGCCGTGATCCGGATTGCCAATGCGGAGGACGATGCCAAAGCTGCCAGAAATAAAGAAAAAGAAAAGGATGCCATGCGCATCTGTCAGGAAAAGATCCGGAAACATAAGCTGGAAATGAAACTGATCGATGCAGAGTACACTTTTGACAACAATAAAGTGTTGTTTTATTTTACTGCGGATGGCCGGATTGACTTCCGTGAACTGGTAAAAGATCTGGCAGCTGTGTTTAAGACAAGAATTGAACTGCGTCAGATCGGCGTCCGTGATGAGACAAAGCTCATCGGCGGCGTTGGCATCTGCGGAAGACCGCTGTGCTGCCATACCTTCCTTTCTGAATTTGCTCCGGTGTCCATCCGTATGGCAAAGGAGCAGAATCTTTCTCTGAATCCGGCGAAGATTTCCGGTGTGTGCGGACGTCTTATGTGCTGTCTGAAAAATGAGGAAGAGACCTACGAATACCTGAACAGCCGCCTGCCGGGTGTGGGAGATAAAGTGACCGCAGATGACGGATTCAAAGGGGAAGTTCAGAGCGTGAATGTTCTGCGCCAGCTGGTGAAAGTACTTGTGGATGTGGACGATGAGAAAGAACTTCGGGAATACGAAGTGGAACGCCTTAAATTCAAACCCAGACGGAGAAAAGAAAAAAGCGGAAACGTGGAAGATAAGGCATTAAAGGAACTGGAGGCTATGGAAAAGAAGGAAGGAAAATCAAAGCTCCATGGCGATTGAGTTAAAAGAAGGAGAACGTCTGGATGATCTGCACAGAAATGGATTTCAGATCATCCAGAATAAAGAAAAATTCTGCTTTGGCATGGATGCGGTGCTGCTGTCCGGGTTTGCAAAGGTAAAAGAAGGGGAAAAGGTTCTGGACATTGGAACAGGAACAGGCATTATCCCCATTCTGCTGGCAGCCAAGACGCCGGGGCAGCATTTTACAGGGCTGGAGATTCAGCCGGAAAGCGCGGACATGGCAAGGCGGAGCGTGGCGCTGAATCATCTGGAAGAAAAGATTTCCATTGTGGAAGGAGATGTCCGGGAGGCTGATCAGCTGTTTTCGGCAGCTTCTTTTGATGTCATTACCAGTAACCCGCCATACATGACGGGAAGCCACGGACTGGTGAATCCGGATATGCCAAAGGCTATTGCCAGGCATGAGATCTGCTGTACATTAGAAGATCTGGTAAGCCAGACTGAAAAACTGCTTCGTCCGGGAGGACGATTTTTTATGGTTCACCGGCCTTTCCGGCTGGCAGAGATTATGACGGTGCTGACGGCACATCATCTGGAGCCGAAGCGGATGCGTCTGGTGTATCCTTTTGTGGATAAAGAACCGAATATGGTTCTGCTGGAGTGCATAAGAGGAGGAAAACCCAGGATCACGGTGGAAAAGCCCCTGATTGTGTACAAAGAACCAGGTGTTTACCAGGATGAGATTTATACCATTTACGGGTATTAGAGGAGAAAATGGCATGGCTGGAAAATTATATCTGTGTGCAACACCCATTGGAAATCTGGAGGATATTACCATGCGGGTTCTTCGGACGCTGCAGGAGGTGGATCTGATTGCAGCGGAAGATACCAGAAACAGCATGAAACTGCTGAATCATTTTGAGATTAAGACTCCGATGACCAGCTACCATGAATACAACCGGATTGAGAAGGCTCATGTGCTGATTGCGAAAATGCAGGAGGGTACCAATATTGCGCTGATTACCGATGCGGGAACGCCGGGAATTTCAGATCCAGGAGAGGATCTGGTGCGCCTGTGCTATGAAGCGGGGATTGAGGTGACATCCCTGCCGGGAGCCTGCGCCTGTGTGACGGCTTTGACGCTGTCCGGTCTTGGCACCAGAAGATTCTGTTTTGAGGCATTTCTGCCCATGGAGAAAAAAGAGCGGCAGGAGATTTTAAACGAGCTGAAAGAAGAGACGCGGACGATTATCGTGTATGAGGCGCCTCACAGGCTTGTGAGAACGCTGGGAGAGCTTCTGGAGGCCCTTGGGAACCGCAGGCTGACCATCTGCCGGGAACTGACGAAAAAGCACGAGACGGCCTTTCAGACAACGCTGGAGGAGGCCCTGGAGTATTATCAGGAGCAGGAGCCCAGAGGAGAATGCGTGCTGGTGCTGGAGGGAAAGAGCCGGGAGCAGGTGCGTTTAGAGCAGCAGCAGTCCTGGGAATCCATCAGCATTGAAGAACATATGGAGCAGTACCTGGCAAAGGGAATGGACCGGAAAGAGGCCATGAAACAGGTGGCAAAAGACCGCGGAGTGAGTAAACGGGACATTTATCAGGTGCTTCTGAAAGAATAAAGAGCAAAAAAGAGCCGTACAGGGCTCTGCAGGAAAAAAGAATCCGGCGGAGTGTCTGTACGGCTTTTCTGGTACCCGCAGAGTGCAGCGTTGGCTAATGATCTCCAGGAACATGGCGCTTCATAAGCATTTGCCGGACAGCGGTATACTTTTTCTGGGGAACAGGAATCCGCAGACCGTTCTGCATGGTGATTTCGTAAGGGCAGATGGTGGAAACGTGGCGGATGTTTACCAGATAGCTGCGGTGGACTTTGACAAAATAGTCATCTGTCAGTTTTGCAAACTCGGTAAGAGACATGTTCAGGGTAATCTGCTCACCGTTTTCAAGGGAAACTTCGCAGTAGCGCAGGCGGGCTTCCGCATAGAGAATATCCCGCAGAAGCAGAAAAATCGTACCGCCGTCACGGCGGGGGACAACGATCTGGCTGCCGGTAAGATCCTGGATTTTTTCTTCCAGATATTTTTTGGCCATCTGTCCAATTTCATTGACAAAACGGCTGCCATCTGCGATTTTCAGTTCTCCCATGGGATTGGAGACATGCATATGGCGGATCTTGGGTGTATCAGAAATCAATTCCCATACAAAGGTACAGCGCTGTTCTGCCTGAAGAAAATAGTCGGCCTCGGGACTTGTCTGCACAAGGTAGCGGCCGCAGATGGTACAGGAAGCACCCTGATTCTGGACGACATTAAATTCTCCATTAGCAATAATGCAGGGCTGGATAGCCTCCATAAGGCTGTAAAAATTTTGAGTAACAGCTTCAATACCAGGAAGGTATTCCGGCTGTTCTGCGCCAATCCAGAGGACATTGTCGGCACAGCGGTCAAGAATAAAGGAACAGTCTTTCTCCCAGTATTTTTTCAGACAGGTTTTGGTAAGGCTGACCAGTTCCTGTTCAGTTTTTTTGTTCATAAAGAAATCCTCTTGAGCATAAAAGTGGAGTGTCAGCTTCACGATATACGAATATCGGGCAGGATTGTGGGGTGCAGTGTGCCAGTGGCACACGTTTAACACCGACCGTAGTGAATACGAAGGCACGAAGTACGGAACAATCCATAAGGTGTTTTTTGATTTTTGCATGTTAATGATAACACAAAGAAGAAAATAAAAGAGCTGTATTTGCAGGAATGACTTGTAAAACAGAATAAAAGACAGAAAAATGCTGCGGCAGTGAAAGGAAGGTGCCGCAGTATTTTTCTTTAATGCGGAAAAGATTCGGAGGAGTTATTCACTTGTTTTACATACTCACTGTAGGTCATATTCTGGTATTTTTTGAAGCATTTACTGAAATAATTTGCATCTGGAATGCCGACTTTTTCAGCGGCCTGGTACATTTTAAAACCCTGTTTTGCAAAGAGAGCAGCCTGGCTGATCCGGTAGGCTGTGAGGTAATCAATAAAACTGGTGTTGGTTTTTTCTTTGAATTTCCGGCTGAAATAGGCGGGGTTCAGATTGAAGCTTCGTGCAGTATAGGACAGATTCAGACGGGGATCCGCATAATTTTCTTCAATAAAATGAATGTACTGGTTCATGGGCAGTTTTTCCGGGGCAGGAGTTTCGGGTTCCTCTTTTGGGCTGATTTTGGAAATGGCATCTTTTAAAGCCTGAGTCAGTTCTTTCCTGGAAACAGGTTTTAAAAGATACTGGGAAACGCCAATTTCAATGCACTGTCTGGCGTATTCAAAGTCCTGATGGGCGGTAATGATAATGAGCTTCATATCCGGATACACTTTATGCATATAGCGGGCAAAGGTGAGGCCATCCATGAAGGGCATACGGATATCAATGAGAGCAATGTCCGGAAGAATGTCATCGATGATATTGATGGCTTCGATACCGCTTTCAGCTTCTCCGGCCAGCTCGGCATGAAGTTCTTCCCATGGAATCAGCTTTTTCAGGAGACTGCGCAGTGCGCGTTCATCATCAATAATCATAATTTTATACATGGTTTTCATCCTTTCACAGGAAACTTTGCTCAGGCAGAGATTTTTCCAACGGAAGATATAGCGTAATCCGGCAGAAAGAACCTTCCTGGCTTTCGATCTGGTAACAATCTTTTTCGCCGTACAGATACTGAAGACGTTCCAGAGTTTTTTTCAGTCCGAAACCAGTGGGACTGGAAGAAAGTACCTGTTCCAGCTTTTCTGGAGACATTCCAATTCCGGTGTCATATACGGAAAAGCAGAGCTTCTGATCCTTCAGGTGGGCGGAGACAAGAATTTCGCCTTTTTCTCCTTTTGGGCGGATGCCGTGGTAAAGAGAATTTTCCACCAGTGGCTGAAAGATCAGTTTGGGGACTAGGTAAGGTTCGCAGTCTTTTTCAATGTCATAGTGGTCTTCCAGAATTTCACCATAGCGGAATTTCTGGATCTTCAGGTAATCCTGAATGGTTTCCAGCTCTTTTTTCAAAGGAACTTTGTCGTTTCCGCTGTTTAGGAAAGAACGGTAAAATTCCCCAAGGCATTCCACAGCATCGTAGATTTCTTCTCTTGGGCTTTCGAAAGCCATGTAACCGATGGTTTCCAGAGTATTGTAAAGGAAGTGGGGGTTCATCTGCTCCAGGATGACCTCCAATTTGGCCTGCTGGGCAGCTTTTTCCTGTTCTACCAGCTGTTCGATTAAATGATTGACCTGAACCAGCATCTGATTGTAACTGTCTTTTAAATTCTGGATTTCTGTGATGCTGCAGTCCACACTGACACGGTGCAGCCAGCCGGTCTCTACTTTTTTCATGGATTCTACCAGTTTTTCCAGAGGTCTGGTAAAGCGGAAGGTGAGAAATCCGTGAATGATGAAAAAGCAAAGAAGGGTAAGAAGAAACATTAAAAACAGCAGCAGAAAGTGAGAACCGGCAATGTAACTGGCGTAAGACATTTTTTCGTACCGGAGGATCGTCAGGGGCATATCTGGAATCTGATATCCGCTTACCAGAAGATTTCCTTTTGTGTAATGGAAAGCACCTGCTTCCGAAGCAGAACGGGCAGATGATTTGGAAGTCTGGCAGATCGTAAGGGCCTCCAGGGCATTTTCATCTCCACAGAGCAGATCGCCGGTACTGGTGATTACGGCCGCACCTTTATCCGGAGAAAGAAAATCACGGAGAGTGGTTTTTAAGTAAGAAGCCGTGAAATTGATGGCCATAACGCCAATTTCCTGCTGGGTTTCTAAATCGTTGATTACACGGATAAAGGTAAGAAGAGGCTGACCGGAGGAAAGAGAAAAAAGACCGTTTCCATTAAGCTGGATGGAATAAGCGCCGGTTTTTACAGCAATGTCCTGTTTCCATTCCGGATCGGAAAGAAGCTCCTGATTTACAACAGGATACGTGCCGTCAGCAGAGATGTTAATATAATTTCCGTCTTTCCGGAAAATGTAAAGGGAACTGACATTTACAAACTGAATGTTTGCGGAATAGATTTTCTGAATGGCTTGAAAAGAATCTGCCGGAGAGGTTTTCTGGGGTGCATTGAGATATTTGCGGACTTCATCAGAAAACAAGATGTTTTTACTCAGGGTGCTGACGGTTTCGAAACTACTGTTAAGGACACCGCCAACAGAGACAAGAACGTCTTCGCTGGCGGCCATCGTATATTTTTTCATGCCTTTTCCGGCAGAAAACCAGAAAATACCAAGAGGAACTGCGGTACAGCACAGAATCAGGGTAATGAACAGCACATTGATCTGGTGGTTCAGCCGGCCGGAAAAGAGACGGTTATTTATTTTTTGAAAGAGTGAAGATTTCATAAGTCCCCCCTAAGGAATGGACAGGCAGCTCACCCTTTGACTGCTCCGGCAGTGAGACTTTCCTGTACTTTTTTACTCATGAATAAGTATATCACAAGTGTGGGGAATGTGGCAATCACCAGTGCGGCACCAATGGGTCCCCAGTTGGTGCTGTAGGTGCCGGAAAGGCTCTGGATGCCTACGGTAAGAGTACGATGGGCGGAATCGCTGACAAAAACGGTTGCAAACATCAGCTCATTCCATGCCTGGAGAAAAGTAAAAATGGCGATGGTAGACAGCGCCGGTTTCATCAGAGGAACGATGATGCGGAAAAAAATACCAAAGGTTCCACAGCCGTCAATGCAGGCAGCTTCCTCCAGTTCTTCCGGGATATTTCCCATAAAACTGTTGCAGATCATAATGGCCATGGCCAGCGCAAAAGAAGCATAGGGAAGAAACAGGGAAGCAAACGTATTCAGCATATGGAAAGAACGAAGAATCAAAAATACCGGGAGCAGCACTGCATGAATGGGAATCGTCAGTCCCAGCATGAAAAAGTCATTGATCAGTTTCCGGCCTTTAAACAGGAGCCTGGATACAGCGTAGGAAGCTGTCAGGGCGATGACGATGGTGAGAAGAATCGTGACGCCGGTTACCAGAATACTGTTGAAAAAATACCGTGCCATATGTCCTTTGGACAGGGCATCGGTGTAATTGCTCCAGACCCAGTTCTGCGGAAGAGCAAGAGGGTTTCCGGAGTAAATTTCATCATTATTTTTCAGAGAAAAGATAAACATCCAATATAATGGGAAAATGCTTACAATAGTCCAGAATACCAGAACAATCCCGGAAAAAATTCTGCCTGGACGGATCGTTTTTGTTTTCATCATCAGTCGCCCTCCACTCGAATACATTTTTTCAGAAGAATTGCGGCCAGGAAACACAGGAAAATAATAAACATGGCAATGGAACTTCCAAGGCCGTATTTATTTTTCAGGAAGATGTTGGTAAACATCAATGTTCCAGGAACTTCACTGGCGTGGGCAGGTCCTCCGTTGGTAAGAACGTAAATTAAGTCGAAAGATTTAAATGCACCGGTGACAGCAAAAATCAGACACATTCTGAGAACCGGTTTTAACAGGGGAATCAGAATGTAAATGCAGGTCTGGGGATAGGAAGCACCATCAATGCAGGCGGCTTCCCGGAGCTCCGGACTGATGGATTTCAGACCGGCATACATCAGAAGCATATGATATCCGACATACTGCCAGATCATGGGAATGAAAACTGCAAGCATGACGGTCCCTTTTTCACCAAGCCAGGTATGGCAGAGAGAATCCAGCCCCATCATGCGCAGCACAGAATTTACAATGCCATAATCGGGGTTATACATTTTCAGCCACAGCTGTCCGATGACGGTGGTAGACATCAGGACAGGAATAAAGAAAACGGTTACGAAAAAACGTTCTCCACGGATGCCTCTGGAAAGCCATAAAGCCAGCAGAAGTGCAAATGGAAGCTGCAGGCAGATGGCGCCAAAGGCAAGGAAGAGCATGTTCCAGATGGATTTGGTAAAACCAATGGTCGGCTTTGTAAAGAGCGTAACGTAGTTGTCCAGTCCGACAAAGACTCCTTTTGTAATGCCGTCCCAGTCCAACAGGCTGTAATATCCTGAAAAGAAAATAGGAAGTACAATGATACATGCAAAAAGAAGAAAGGCGGGCAGAAGGAAAACAAAAATAGCAAGTTTATTTTTTCTGACTTTTTCCAAAATAGAACCTCCCGGAAGATGTAGTGGATAGTGTAAAAAAATGCAGCCGGAAAACAGGGTTCCGGCTGCAGAAAAATTTACTGGTTCAGCTGTGCATCCATGGCTTCAACAAAGTCGGAAGCAGTAAGATCGCCGATAAAGAACTGCTGGAGCAGAGACTGGTATTCTGTATAATCTTCTGCTTCCATCAGGCTTCCGGACCAGATGGTCAGAGAAGTGGAATTGTTAATGCAGTCGCTCATGGTTTTGGATACGGAACTCTGATTTTCAACATCATAATCAACTTTCCATGCGGCGATTCCGGCGCCGGACATGTATCCGTATTTGGAAACCAGTTTAGCAATATCAAAAGCAGCAGTGCCTGCAAGATCAGGATCTTCGGTGGATGGATTTACCATCAGGATATCAGCAGAACCGCCCATGGAATCAGTCAAAGCTGCATTGTCACTGCATACCGGGAATGGCATGAAGCCGAAATTATCCGGATTTTCAGCGTCATTGGTGATGGAGGAATCCATCCATGCGCCGGTGACGAACATGGGAACTGTTCCGTTTGTAAAGGAAGCCACAGCTTCATCATTGGAAAGACCGGTAGCACTTTCACTGAAAGCACCCATGGAGATTAGTTCCTGAAGCTTATTTGCGGCATCGACAAAGGAATCATCCAAGTAAGACTGGCCGCCTCTGGTGAATGCGGTGTTGATTTTTTCATCTCCGACGCATTTCAGAGTCAGAGCGTCATTGAACATGGCCATTACCCAGGCTTCTTTTACGCTGACACCAAAAGGAGTGATGCCGTTGTCGATGAAGGTCTGGCATACCTGAATCAGTTCATCCCAGGTCTGGGGCTCGGTAAGTCCATACTGTTCAAACATGGCTTTGTTGTAGAAGATACCGGAAATGGATACGACATAAGGCACGCCGTAAAGTTTTCCGTCATAGGTAGCATATTTCAAGGTACTTTCCGGAAGATCATCTCTGTAAGCATCGTAGTAAGAGTCCAGTTCCATGGATTTTCCTGCTTCTACAAAGGCTGAGGAGAAACCGCCGCCCCAGGTGAAATAGATGTCCGGAAGCTCATTTGCAGCAACGGCTGCTTTGATTTTGGTTTTGTAAGATTCATTTTCGAAGGATTCCATTTCGATGGTTACATCGGGATGTTCCTCTTCATAATCTGCGATAGCATTTTGATAGGCCTGATAGTTTGCGTCACCCTCAGTAGCGATGGTCCACATGGTGAGTGTTTTTGCTTCATCTGCAGATGCTGGGATGACAAGGGTTCCGGCTGCCAGAGCAGCAGTCAGTAAAAGAGCAAGTTTCTTTTTCATAACAATCCCTCCAAGTTTTGAATTTTTTTCTCTAGAGCATTTTTCAAACGCGCTCTAAATTCGTTGTACGTTGTATATGATATTGGGGTCGAAAGATGCCTTACGGATTGTTCCGTACTTCGTACTTCCACATCTCCGTTGCCACTTCGGTCGGTGCTAAACGTGTGCCACTGGCACACAGCACCCTGCCCAATATTCGCATATCGTGAAGCTGACGCTCCACTTTTATGTCTACGCTCCGCTTCGGTCGGTGCAAAACGAACATCCACTGGATGTTCTGCACCATATCGGGGCGGGTCACTAAGCCATAAAACCACTCCTGTGCGAGCACATCGTGGTTTCAGGCTTTTGACCCTGGCATCTGTATATGAGAATAGTATAAGGGGATCTGAGAGAAACCGGAACGGATTTTCTTTACAGGAATTAGAAAAATTTTTACCTTTTTGGAGATTTTCTGGATAAATTCTGCATAGAGTGTCTGGAGTGGAAACTGCTTTTGGCGGAATTTACCAAGGGGCAGGAGAGGGAGAAAAACAATGGATTATCTGTGGGGCGGTATGCTGCTTACAGGAATTGTGTATGGGGCGCTGTGCGGAAAAATGCAGGAGGTGACGGATGCGCTTCTGGGGTCAGCAAAGGAGGCGGTGGGCCTGTGTGTTATCATGACTGGTGTAATGGCACTATGGATGGGAATGATGGAGATTGCCAGGGAAGGCGGCCTGATGGATGTGATGGAAAGAAAGATCCGTCCGCTGGTGCGTTTTTTGTTCCCGGATGTTCCAGAGGGGCATCCGGCACTGGAGTGGATTTCCACAAATTTTCTGGCGAATTTTCTGGGGCTTGGATGGGCGGCCACACCCGCGGGACTGAAAGCTATGGAAGCGCTGGAAGAGCTGGAGGAGGAGCGGAGAAACAGGGAAGACCGGATCAGAGGAGAGAACAGGGAAACAGACAGATATGGAAACAGGAGCAAGGAAAACAGGATGAAGCAAAAGAACAGCAGAAGAGAGAAACGCGGAAGGGCGATGCCAAGAGGGACAGCCAGCAACGAGATGTGTACGTTTCTGATTATCAATATTTCGTCTCTGCAGCTGATACCTGTGAACATTCTTGCGTACCGGAGCCAGTACGGAAGTGTGAATCCTGCGGCGGTGGTGGGACCGGTGATAGCAGCTACAGGAGTGAGTACCGCAGCAGCAGTAGTTTTCTGTAAAATCTTTGCGATAAGGTCTGTTCAAAAGAGACAATATCGTATAAGATAGAGAAGGCTAATGATAAAAATTCTCATTTGATGAAACCAAGCAAGTCCCATGCTTTCATTGCGCGAAGCGATAAGCAGCAAAATGGATTGTGAAAGTCTGCTTTGACTATAAAAATCCGGTACGGAAGCACGGTTTGTCAGGAGTGATTTACGAATGAGAAGTGGCAGAAAGGGGTACAAGATGATGACTCTGGATGGACTGAAAACGGGGCAGAGCGGAAAAATCCTGCAGGTAAACGGACAGGGAGCGCTGCGCCATCACCTGCTGGATATGGGACTGACACCTGGAACCGTGGTGACACTGCGGAAGGTGGCTCCAATGGGGGATCCGGTACAGATTGAACTGCGGGGATATGAGCTGACTCTGCGTCTGGACGAAGCGCAGAAGATGGAGATAGAAGAGATTCAGAAAGATGGAAAGAAAGGAGAAAAACAGGAAGAGAAAAAGCATGGACATGGGAAACAGAATGTTTATCGTCCCATTGCACATCCGGGAGTTGGGGAACTTGGAAAGGCGAAGGATTACCGGAAAAACAAGATCGGGGAGATGATTCCAAACGGCCAGCGTATTACCTTTGCCCTGGCAGGAAATCAGAACTGTGGGAAGACAACGCTGTTTAATCAGCTGACAGGTTCCAATCAGCATGTAGGAAATTTTCCAGGGGTGACTGTGGATAAGAAAGAGGGAACGATCCGGCGGCATCCGGAGGCAACGGTAACAGACCTCCCAGGAATTTATTCCCTTTCGCCCTATTCCAATGAGGAGATTGTGACCAGGGATTTTCTACTGAAAGAGAAGCCCACCGGGATCATTAATATAGTAGACGCATCCAACATTGAACGGAACCTGTATCTGACCATGCAGCTGATGGAACTTGGAATTCCCATGGTTCTGGCGCTGAATATGATGGATGAGGTGCGGGCAAACGGCGGATCGGTGCGGATCAATGAGCTGGAGGAAATTTTGGGGATTCCGGTAGTACCGATTTCTGCGGCAAAAAATGAGGGAATTGATGAGCTGATTGACCACGCCATGCATGTTGCCAGGCACCGGGAAGCGCCGGGACGGATTGACTTCTGCCCAGACAATACGGCACCGGGAGATCCTTTGGGAGCGGTGCACCGCTGTATCCATGCGGCAGCTCATCTGGTAGAGCCTTTTGCAAAAGAAGCAGATCTGCCAGTGCGTTTTACCGCCACCAAACTGGTAGAAAAGGACAATTTGATTCAGGAAGCGCTGAAAATCCCAGAAGATGAGCAGAAAATTCTGGAACAGCTGGTAGAAGTTATGGAACGGGAAAGCGGCATGGACCGGGAGGCAGCACTGGCCAATATGCGTTTTTCATTTATTGAAAAGCTGTGTTCCAGGACTGTGGTGAAGCCTGCAGAGAGCAGGGAACATAAACGAAGTGTGGCGATTGATCGGGTGCTGACAGGAAAATACACTGCGATCCCCTGTTTTATCGGAATTGTGGGACTGGTGTTTGTGATGACGTTCAATTTCATCGGTGCTGCTCTGTCGGACTGGATGGCCATGGCGGTTGATGGTGTGATTGCAGTGATTGACCGGGGACTGACAGCGGCTGGAGTTAATACGGCGGTACATTCGCTGGTGGTAGACGGCGTCTGTCAGGGCGTGGGAAGCGTGCTGAGTTTTCTGCCTACCATTGTGACCTTGTTTTTCTTCCTTTCCATTCTGGAAGATACCGGTTATATGGCCAGAGTGGCCTTTGTCATGGACAAGCTTCTGCGGAAAATTGGTCTGTCAGGCCGGAGTTTTGTGCCCATGCTTATCGGATTTGGATGTTCTGTACCGGCAATTATGTCTGCCAGAACTCTGTCAAGCGAGCGCGACCGGAAGATGACCATTCTGCTGACACCATTTATGAGCTGCAGTGCCAAACTTCCCATTTACAGCCTGATGACCAGCGCATTTTTCCCACGGAAATGGCAGGCGCTGGTGATGGTAAGCCTGTATGCGCTTGGCATTTTATGCGGCATTCTGTATGCACTGATTTTGAAAAAGACGGCATTTAAAGGGGAGCCAGTGCCTTTTGTCATGGAGCTTCCCAATTACCGGCTGCCGGCAGCAAGAAGTGTTGGCCAGCTGATTTGGGAAAAAGCAAAGGATTTTGCACAGAAAGCATTTACGGTCATCTTTTTAGCCACCATTGTGGTATGGTTCCTGGAAAATTTCGGCATTGGCCTGAATCTGGTATCCAGTCCGGAGGACAGTCTGTTGGCGATAATCGGAAATGCAGCGGCACCTATTTTTGCACCTCTGGGATTTGGAGACTGGAGAGTGTCCACGGCTTTAATTACCGGATTTATGGCAAAGGAAAGTGTGGTTTCCACCCTGACAGTTCTGTTAGGCGGAAGTGCGGCAGGACTGAATACACTGTTTACGCCATTTACAGCCTTTGTATTTCTGGTATTTACCATGCTGTATACACCCTGCGTGGCAGCCATTGCTACGGTGCGCAGAGAGATGGGCGGAACCAGGGCTGCGGTGGAAACCGTGGTAAGTCAGTGCGGCATTGCCTGGATTGCGGCATTTGTGATCCACGGAATTGGAATGCTGATGGGATTTTGATGAGATGAAGAGAAGCTGTACGTCTGGCAGGAGCCAGGCATACAGCTTCTCTTCTGTAAACAATAGAATTAAAAAGAGAATGTATTTATAAAACCGGCAGTCTGTTCTGGACGCAGCCCCATTGCAGTCTGTACAGCTTTATAAGCAGTTTAGTTATTGCCGTAGGTTTTTAAATGCTCCATGGAGCCGTAGAGTTTGGTCAGGTGTGCAAACTGTTCTTTGCTGTAAAAGTCACATTTTCCGGCTGTGAAATATTTAGCGGTTTCTACGGCAAACCGGGCAGCTTCCTCTACATCGGTGAAGTGGCTGGCTCCGGTAGCGCATCCGGCCACCATGGTTTCTGTGGTGATGGCAACGCCAACAACAGGTGCGTGAGTCGCGGTTGCCGGCTGGAGAATGCTGTTTAAGTGATACAGGTCATTTCCATAAGGGGTGATGTCCTGGGTGGACAGCGGAAATACCTTTGGCATAGAGCCGGTGACGGTCTGCATAATGTCCAGAAGATTTTCAGAAACGCTGAGAATGTAGCCGTCTTTTACCGTATTGGAAATGGCAAAGCCGCGGTGGTTGATGACACGGTTTCCTTTGGTGGTGTCAATGGAAAGGATGGCATCCATTTCCGGAAGCACTTCGGTTTCATTGTTCTGATGCATTTCTACCGGAGATCCCATGAAAGGAACCGGCTCATGAGGCTGGGTGGGTGCATCCGGGCAAATGTGGGTGGCAACGATCACATCGCCTTCTAAGGCATCGCCTTTTTTCTGCATATCCAGAAGCTTGGCAGCGGCAGTCAGGGATGCAAGGGCGCCGTCACCGTCAGAAACGAATCCGGTCATCACAGGACGCGCACCAAGACCGCCCAGTCTGCCGATGATGCCAAGAGTCGGAGCAGTGCCGCCATTCATTTTTCCGGATTTTCCAGGAATATAAATACGGATTACATCGGTGGATTTTCCTTCCGGTCCGGTGAGTTTCAGGACTTCGACTTTGCAGTCCGGAGCGATCTCATGAAGGTAATTTTTCATTTTTTCACCGGAGGCCTGGCTGTCGTCCAGGATATCAAATACTTCCATCAGCTGTTTTAATAACATGTGGACATTTTCCTTCTTTCTGTAAAATTTGATGCCTATTATAATATGTAAAAACGGAAAAGGCAAGCAGAAAAATAGCGATAAATAAAGGGAAATACGGAAATTTCCTGTAAAAATCAGGAAAGTGCATTATGCATATAAATTAGGTGAAATATTATGCATAAAAACGATGACAAACATAAGGAGAAAAAGGTATACTTTAACGCATAAATATACCAAAGTGCAAAATAAATGCATGTGAGATGAAACAAGGAGGAAAAGGAATGAAAAGAGTAGTAAGAACAGTCAGCATTGCAACAGCTGCAGCAGTAGCAGTTTCTTCAGGATCTATCATGGCATTTGCAGACGGCGGTTCCGAAAAGACCACAGTTACTTTCTGGCATACCTGGAGTGGAAGTGAAGCGGACGCACTGCAGGCAGTGGTGGATGATTTCAACAACAGCCAGGATAATATCGAGGTAGAGGTACTTTCCTCCCAGACAGAAGATAAGATGCTGACAGCTATCCCAAGCGGCGACGGTCCTGATCTGGTATACACCGCAGATACCACCTGCAGCAAATGGGCACAGGCTGGTATGTTAAGTCCGGTTGATGATTACATTGCATCTACAGGCATGGATACTTCCAATATTTATAATTCTGTATATCAGCTGGGAACTTACGGCGATACTCAGTATGGTATTCCGTACACCATGGACTCCTATATGCTGTTCTACAACAAAGCAGTTCTGGATGAGCTGGGAGTAGAACCGCCGACAACACTGGAAGAAATGGCAGAGATCTCCAAACAGGCAGTTCTGACTGATGAGAACGGCGATTACACAAGACTGGGTTATGTTCCGGATTATCCGTGGATTGACCGTGTAGAAATGCCGTATCTGTTCGGTGCAGAGTTCTATGATTTTGATACCGATACTGTTACCTGCACCAGCGATGAATTCAAACAGGCAATTACTTATAAAGCAAGTTTTTATGATGATTATGACAGAGAAAAAGTAGAGAAATTCAAGAGCGGCTTCGGTGCATACGCTTCTTCTGACAACGCATTCTTCCAGGGTAAAGTCGTATTTGCTATTGAAGGTGAGTGGTTTGAAAACTTTATTGATCAGTATGCAGCAGATGATTTCCAGTGGGATTCTGTAACCGTTCCTGTAACGGAAGCTCATCCGGAACTGGCAGGTTCCGGCAGACTTCAGGGTGGTATGCTTTCTGTAACAGCATCCAGCCAGAATCCGGAAGCAGCCTTTGAAGTGATCAACTATCTGACCTCTGATGAAGCTTACATCAAATTCTGTGCAGCAAAAGGAAGCCTTCCGACCACTTATACAGCTCTGAAATCTGAAGAGCTGACAAAAGAAGCTCCCCAGCTTGAGAAATTTGTAACTTCTGTACTGGAAGGCAAAGCAAAAGCATTCCCGGCTGTTCCGTTCAGCGCAGAATATTCTGATGAGCAGGGACTGGCAGAGGAAGCTGTTTACAGCGGTGAAAAGACCGTTGAGGAAGCTCTGAACGATCTGCAGACAGAATTACAGCCGCTGGCAGATGAGTGGAAAGAAAGCAGATAAAACTGCATAAAAAAACATGAGCGGGGTTGTCCTTGGACAACCCTGTTTTTATAAGAGAAGGTAAAGGATGAAACCAGAGTATGAAGAAGAAAAAGTATAATTCGAAAAAGGCGCAGATTCGTCTGGCGGTCCTGTTTCTCTGTCCCTGGGTAGTGGGAATGGTGCTGTTCAGCCTGTATCCCATCTGTTCGGCCATTTATTACAGTTTCACGGAGTACAATCTGATGAAGGCGCCGAAGTTTGTGGGGCTGGAAAACTATGTGGAGATTTTTCACGATAAGAACTTTTTTAAATCGGTTTATAACTCCCTGTATTTTGTGGTAATCGGCGTGACCCTGCAGCTGGCGCTGTCGATTTTTTCAGCGATCCTGTTAAACAGCAAGATCCGGGGAAGAGGCATTTTCCGGACGCTCTATTATCTTCCGTCCATTGTGTCTCCGGTAGCCAACGCCATTATCTGGATGTGGATGTTAAATCCCCAGTATGGTCTGGTCAACGCATTTCTGAAATTTTTCCATCTGCCTCAGCCTCTGTGGCTGTCCTCTGCCACCTGGTCCAAACCGGCAGCGATTCTGATGGCACTGTGGGCAGTGGGAAATACCATTATTGTATATTTGGCAGGAATCGGTGATATTTCCAAAGATTATTATGAAGCCATCGATCTGGACGGCGGCGGTCCCTGGGCAAAATTCCGCTATATTACCTGGCCCATGCTTTCCAATGTCACGTTCTTCCAGCTGATTAATGGAATTATTGCCGGATTTGCCACATTTACCCAGTCATATATGGTAGCGGCCATTGAGCCGAAAGGAAACGGAACTCTGGGCGGTGTAAAAAATTCACTGCTGTTCTATGCAGTAAATATTTATAATGAGAGTTTCCGGTATCTGAAATTCGGATATGCCAGCGCAATGGCTGTAATCATGCTCATTGGTATGATTGTGATTACACTGATTTTATTTAAGACATCTAAGAAATGGGTTTATTACGGAGGAGGCGGAAGAGACAATGAGTAAGAAAAAATTAAAAAAATTATTGATCTACATTCCGGTTCTGATCGTGGCAGCGTTTTTTTTCATTCCGCTTCTGTGGATGATCAGCACCTCCCTGAAAGGTTCAGAAGAAATTTTCATCAGTCCGCCAAGATGGATTCCAAAGAACATCAAATGGAAAAACTATAAGGATGCTTTTGAGGCTATTCCGTATGTGAAATACATTCTGAACACGGTGAAAACCACAGGCCTGGCAGTGCTCGGAAATGTGATTTCAGCACCCATGATCGGTTATGCATTTGGAAAACTGAAATGGCCTGGAAGGGATAAGGTATTTCTTCTGGTTATTGCAACCATGATGCTTCCGTTTTCTGTGACTATGATTCCTTTGTACAGCATGAGTTCCAAATTTGGCTGGATCAACACGTATATTCCTCTGGTTCTGCCGGATTTCTTGGGCCGCTCTTATTTCATTTTCCTGATGCGGCAGTTTTATATGAATCTGCCGGATGAACTTCTGGAAGCAGCAAGAATTGACGGCGCAGGGGAAATGTGGGTGTATACCCGTGTGGCTCTGCCCCTGGTAAAACCGGCGGTTGTAACGGTGGCACTGTTCTCTGCTGTGTGGTCCTGGACAGATTTTATGGGTCCGCTGATCTATTTGAACAAAGAAGCAAAATGGACTATTTCTCTTGGCCTGAGCCAGTTTACCAATACCTATGGCGTGGACTGGGCACTGCTGATGGCAGCGGCTGTGATTGCCATTATTCCTATGGTGATCCTGTTCTTCTGTCTGCAGAAATACTTTGTGGAAGGCAGCACCAGTTCCGGAATCAAAGGCTGATTTTGGAACTGCTCAGGGCATGCCCGGTGTTCTGGGATCATCGGCACGGTATCCCAGTTCGTGGACGCAGATACATAAGTACAGTGTAAAGAGAGCGTCTGTATTGTTCTCGAAATCAAAGTCGAATTTCAGCAGCTCTTTTAAGTGCTGGAGACGGTAAGTCAGGGTGTTTCGGTGAATGTACAGTGCTTTGGCAGTTTTCTGTATGTTGAAATTGTTTCGGAAATACTGTTTTAAAATTTCATAGTAATTGGTGCCATTGGCGGCATCGTAGGAAAGCAGCGGTTCAATAATATCCAGAGCCAGTTTTTGAAAATTGGCAAGCTGAGGCGTATTCAGGATATGGAAAATACTCTGTTCAAAGTAGGAGGAAGCCGTATTGGAAAGCCCCAGCTGTTTCTGGACTTTTATGGACTGTATGCTTTCGTTATATGCCACATGCATGGTTTCCGGGCCTTTGTGGGCGGTGCTGATGCCGATGCGCAGGGAATACTGGCCGGAGAGAAAGTCAAACAGGGCGATGGCCAGCATGTAGCTCTGGGTGATGGCATCCAGATCCTGAAGCTCCTGCGGATAAAAAAGGAGAACAACAATCAGGTCTTCTCTGGAAGCCACAAAGGAGCGGCGGTCTTCGATGAATCCGCGGATCCGCTGGGAAAGCTGTTTGATTTCAGCAAGAGTCATGGTTTCCTGGGGCTGAATGGTCATACAGACCCGCTTCAGATCAGTGTCGATGTGGTAAAGGCTGGCAATCTGGCGGACTTCCTCCGGAAGCCGGGAGGTATCTTCCCTGAGAATCCGGAACAGGGGCCGGTAGCGGTTGGCGCTGTGGCCGAAGGGCTCCAGATTTGCTTTCTCCAGAAGCAGGGAAAGAAAGGGAAGGGAATTTTTCAGGATCAGTTTCCGGTATTTGTCACTGTGCTCGAAGCTGGCTTCGATACAAAGATAGTTGGAACGGTCCGGAAGAGACATGGCGAGAAAATTGGTGAGACGTCCGTTGATTTTAAAGGGAATGATGTTTGACTCACCGGGAGCAGTATATAAAGGGAGAATCCGGTCATAGGCCAGGTTGGCCAGCTGGTCTTCCCAGAAATAGGCGGAAAGCACTTCGAAAGAAGAGGAGGTCAGGATGACGGACAGGGAAGTCAGATCGGAAAGATATTTCAGGATATCCTTCACACTGCAGTGAGAATAGTAGAGGCTGGCAAGCTTGTCCAGCTCCTGGTAGATGGTTTCGTTGTTGACTTTGGTCCTGCTCATAAAGATCCTCCTAAGTTGTAATAATGCCAGGATTGTGGGGCGCTGTGTGCCAGTGGCACACGTTTAGCACCGACCGTAGTGAATACGAAGATACGAAATACGGAACAATCCGCAAGGCATCTTTTGACGCCAATATTAATTAGTATATCTGATTTGAAATAAAATAGAAAGGGAAACTGTCAGATAAGGACAGAAAAGTGATAAATAATGAAGAAGAGAATTTTTGTAGCCGGTATGCATCAGGAAAGCAATTCTTTTACTGCATTGATGTCCACAAAGAAAGACTTTTTTGAATACTGGGAAGGGGAAGAACTCATTGAAAAAATGCCGGGAGTGAAGGAGCTGCAGGAAGCCGGATATGAAATTGTTCCGGGGCTTTATGCCAGCGCATGGCCGGGTGGAATCCTGAAGCTGGAAGATTTCCGGGAAATGGCAGAGGAAATGTTGTCCAAGCTTCCGCTGGACGGTTCTATTGACGGTGTATTTTTCCCCACCCACGGAGCACTGGAAGTAGAATTTATCGGAAGCGGAGATGCATTTCTGATCAGCATGATCCGGGAGCGGGTGGGTGCAAGAGTGCCCATTGCCGCAGCGCTGGATCTTCATGCCAACAATACCTATACACTGGGCAGAATGGCAAATATCGTCTATGGCTACCGGACAGCGCCGCACATTGATATTGCGGAAACCAGAATCCGCACGGCCAAGCTTCTGATCCGTGCCCTGGAAGAAAACGAGGAGCCATGGACAGAGATCATCCGCCTGCCGTTTATGATGCCAGGTGAAGATATGATGACAGAATCCGGCTTTGGAAAAGAAGTGGTGGAGCGTCTGCCGGAACTGGAGAAAGCGCCGGGGGTATGGTGTGCTTCTTACTTTGCAGGAATGCCCTGGGTAGACTGCGCACAGGGCGGTTCTTCCATTGTGATTTCTGGTGTAGGCGACAAACGGCCAGGTCTGGAGGCAGCGAAAAAATTTGGACAGGAGATCTGGGAGCGAAGAAAAGAATTTATTTTCCAGGGAGAATCCATGGACCCGGAGGAGGCAGTGGATGCCATTGCAGCATGGTGCCAGACAGAAAAGAAATATCCGGCAATCCTTTCGGATTCCGCAGACAATGTGACAGCGGGTGCTTCCGGAGATAACGGCTATATGCTGAACCTGCTTCAGAAAAAGGGCGTCAAAGGCGTGGTGTATGCGGCTATGATTGACAAGCCTGCCGTAGAATTTCTGGCACAGAAAAAGCCTGGTGAAGTCTTTTCCATTACCCTTGGAAAAGTGGTTGACCCGGCCAGCAGACAGGTGACTTTTGAAGATGCCCAGGTAAAGGAAGTATTCCGGGATGAGGCAGGTGTACCCACAGCGGCGGTTCTTCTCACAGAAAACATTACGGTGCTGATCTTTGCGGAGCGTGGGCCGGTAACCTCCAAAGAAGTGCTGGCAGAGTACGGACTGAACCTGGATGATTACCAGATTCTGGTGGTGAAACAGGGATACCTGACACCGGAACTGTACAGTGTGGCAAAGAAATTTATTATGGCGCTGACTCCGGGAAACTGTGCACAGAAGCTGACTCTGGCAGAGTACAAAAACGTGCGGCGTCCCATGGAGCCGCTGGAGCCTGTAACTGATCCGAAGAGAATTACAGAGGCATATGACAGAATCTAAAGAATAAAGAGATGTGGTTAAAAATGGAGTTGCCTGATATGGGCAGCTCCGTTTTTTGCCCCTATATATGCTGTACATTGTAAAAAAATAGATGGTTTGCGGTACAATGGCAGGAAGAGGGGGAGCGTAACACCAAAAGGACAGGATTTCGTTTTCAAGGAACGAAAAGGGTGTATATGGAATGAAAAGTAGAATGGACTTACGAGTGAATATACTCTGTGGGTGTCATTCCCATCTGTTTTTTAAACAGCGCAGAAAAATAGCTGGGGTTGGTGAAATGAAGGCGGTCGCTGATCTCGGAGATGGACAGGGAAGTATTTTTTAAGAGCAGTTTTGCCGCTTCCAGTTTCTCGCTGGCTGCATAACTTTTCAGGGTGCAGCCGGTTTCTTTTTTAAAGAGGGAAGACAGATAATAGGGGGTGTAGCCGGAATCGCGGGCAATGTCTTCCAGGGAAAAAGGCTCGTTTAAATGCTTCTGGATGTAGGTGCGGCAGGCCTGAACCGCAGGAGAAAGCCCTGGCTGCTGTTTCAGTTCGTGGACCTTCCAGGTGAAGTCGTGGTACATGGCGTCAGAAATGTCGGCCAGTCCGTCCTGGTCCGGGCAGTTTTCGGCGGCCTGGATATAGTGGTCACTGAGGGAAAAGGCAGTTTCCGGAATCATACCGCCGCGGATGGCAGCCCGTGTGACCAGAGTGATGGAAACAATCAGCTCATCCTTAGCCTGACGCAGAGGATTTCCGGGGCAGAGCATTCCAGGAACATGGGTGCCTGTGTTCTGGCTGAAAAAATCATCCAAAGCAGGGGTGTAAAAAATATTTCCATTTTCCACATGGGAAAGACGGCGCTGCTCCAGAAGATAAGTGCCATGAGTACTTGGAATGTCCTGAGACTGGAAAAGTGCCTGCTTTGAGGAGTGGGGAACCTCTCCGGAAGATTTTTTCATGTGGCTGGGGCGGAGAGTATGAAACTGGGCGAAGCTGATATTTTTTTCAAAGCAGGTGTAATAAAACATCCGGGCGAAGAGACCGAAATTGGTCATGGGAATCACGGGAATTGTTTTTAAAAGCTGCATGAATTTTACCTGGGAGGAAAGGCTCATATTTCGGACGTCCAGCTGGCGGCGGAAATATTCTTCCGAGACATCGGTAGCAAACACAGGCCCAAGAACATAGTAAGAAAAAGCGTCCTTTTCCGGAAAAGGAAGAATCATCCAGGAAAAATTCAGGCCATCCGTGAAAGAAAATGGAATCGCAGGATCACTGCTCTGAGAACAATTTTCCTGAATCTGTTTCAGAAGAGCGCCGGATTCCAGAAGGAAAAAATTTTTCAGTTCCATTTCCCAGGAACAGCTGCTTTCGATGAGAGAAAATGCAGCAGAATAATGCCAGGAAGGAATTCTGGCGGTTTCCAAAAGCATGGTGCGAAAGTAAGAAATACGTTCTGAAACAGACTGGGTCATGTGGCTGTCCTCCTCAAAAAAGTTCTGTAAAAAGAGTAGCACAGATGAGAAAAAACATCTACCGTATTTCGTGAAAAAATAATAGAAAACAGGAAAAAATAATATCACGAGGAAACGATATTTGCTACAATAAACAGCAGGAACGTGCAGCAGAGGAAACGAATCTTTATAGATGACGATACCATCGGGGATCCGCATATTCGTCTGCTGGCAGATTCGTAGAAAATAATAAAAGATTCATCAATAGAAATTTTACAGGAGGTTTTCACATGATCCGCATTTCAGACAAGAAAGTACAGAATTTTGAAACAGAACATATCGAGGCAGTGCGAAAGCTGGCACCAGAGTGTACCGTTCTTTTAAAAAGTGACGGCACGCTGCCTCTTTCCGGAGCAGGAAAACTGGCTGCTTACGGAAGCGGTGTGAGAAAGACCGTCCGGGGCGGCACTGGTTCCGGTGAGGTGAATGTACGTCATTTTGTGAATATCGAAGAAGGGCTGACAAATGCAGGTTTTACTCTTACCACAAAAGAATGGCTGGATGGTTATGACGCAGTCTGGGCACAGGCAAGAGAAGGGTTTGTAAATGGCATCCGGGAAGAAGCCAAGAAGCTGGGTGTTCCGGCAATGATGCTGGGTATGGGAAGAACCATGCGGGAGCCGGATTACAGCCTGCCCCTGAATGCAGAAGGGGATATCGCCATTTATGTGCTGGCGCGCAATTCCGGAGAAGGTTCTGACCGGAAACCGGAAGCAGGAGATATCAACCTGACAGAGACAGAGATCCGGGATATCCTTACATTGAATGAAAAATATGACAAATTTGTTCTGGTGCTGAACGTAGGCGGCATGATCGACCTGGAGCCGGTAAAAGAGGTAAAAAATATTCTTCTTCTTGGACAGCTGGGAACACCGACAGGGGATGTACTGGCAGACCTGCTCTTAGGAAAGGCATATCCTTCCGGGAAAATGACCATGACCTGGACAGGGATTGAAAAATATCCTTCCACCGAAGGCTTTGCAGATCCGGATGACACCCGCTATAAAGAAGGCGTTTACGTTGGATACCGGTATTTTGAAACTGTTGGTAAAAAAACGGAGTATCCCTTTGGATATGGACTGGGCTATACTACATTTGCTCTAAATGCAAAAGAAATTTTCACAGATGGAGAAACTATTTCTGTGAAAACAGCTGTAAAAAATACAGGCGCTCATCCGGGAAAAGAAGTGGTACAGATTTATGTGGCTGCACCGTCAGGAAAACTGGACAAACCGGCAAAAGAGCTGAAAGCATTTGTGAAGACCAAAGAGCTGGAACCAGGAGAAGAGCAGGAAGTAACAGCAGAATTTGCAGCAGCTTCCATGGCCTCTTATGATACAGAGCGCGCTGCATGGGTTCTGGAAAAAGGAGATTATCAGATCCTGTATGGAAACTGCTCAGAGGGAACCAAACTTGCCGGCATTGTGGAGCTGGATGCAGATGCCGTGACAGAAAAAGTAAAAAATATCTGCCCAGGCTGGGGATTTGAAGACTGGAAACCGGAAGAGAAGACAGAGACTGCGAAAGAAGCAGCTGTGCGTCTTCACCTTCATGCAGAGAACATTCAGGCAAAAGAAGTACAATATGAGGGAATGCCGGAAGAAATCCCTGCTTCAGAAGGATGCACCTGGGATCAGGTAATGAGCGGAGCCAGGACGCTGGATGAGTTTGTAGGCGGACTGGATGAGAAGCAGCTGGCCTATCTGGCAATTGGATATTATCCGGAAACGGAAGCTTCCGATGTGGTCGTTGGGCAGGCAGGAGCATCCGTGGCAGGAGCAGCCGGTGAGACCACAGAGCGGCTGAAAGATCTGGGACTTGATACGATTTCCCTGGCAGACGGCCCGGCAGGACTGCGCCTGACAAAAGAATATCATCTGCTGGAGGATGGAAAAGCCAAAGGTGTGGGACATGCTCTGGAAAGTTTTATGGAAATGATGGAGCCGGAAGAGCAGGAGCAGCTGAAAAAGCAGATGGAAGCAGCCAAAAACGACGATCAGTCAGAGCTTTACTATCAGTACTGCATTTCCATTCCCATCGGAACTGCCCTGGCGCAGTCCTGGAACGTGGAACTGTGTGAACAGTGCGGAGATATGGTAGGAGAAGAAATGGAAATCTTCGGCGTAGAAGTATGGCTGGCTCCGGCACTGAACATTCATCGCAGCCCCTTGTGCGGAAGAAACTTCGAATACTATTCCGAGGATCCGCTGATTGCAGGCAAGGTGGCAGCTGCCATTACAAAGGGTGTACAGAAGCACAGAGCCTGCGCAACCACCATCAAGCATTTTGCCTGCAACAACCAGGAAACCAACCGCTATGTTTCCAACAGTATTGTCAGCGAGCGTGCTCTGCGTGAAATTTATCTGAAAGGATTTGAAATCTGTGTAAAAGAATCCCAGCCGCATTCTCTGATGACATCCTACAATCTGATCAACGGAGAACATTCCTGCAACAGCAAAGATATTCTGACCTATGTACTTCGTGATGAGTGGGGATTTGAGGGATTTGTCATGACAGACTGGCTGGTAACCCAGGATGTGATGATCCAGGGTATTCCACACAAACATGATCCGGCATCTGCCGCAGGATGTGTCAAAGCAGGAAATGACCTGACTATGCCTGGAGGTCCTACTGATATGGCAGATATCATCAACGGTCTGCATATGGAAGATCATCCGTATCATATCACAAAAGCAGAACTTCAGCTGGCAGCAAAACGTGTGCTGGAAGCAGTGAAAAAGCTGAGCTGAGGAACGAAAAAGAAAGAGTGTATAGAAAGAACAGGCAGAAGTAAAAAAACGTGTACAAATTTTACAAAAATAAAAAAGGCTATTATGAAGCGGAAAAAAATGTGATATACTGACTTGCGCAAATAAAAAAGAAGCAGAAAAACGCAGGGAGAATCTGTCTGAACTACAGTGGATGTCGTAACGAGTTTTTGGTTACGGCATCCGTTTTTTTTACTATGAAAGTCCTGGACGGCAGCCATGAAAGAGCCATGCCTGCATGGGCGAATTCATGGATATCGGACAGGTTAGACCGTATGAGTAAGCCGGGCGACAGCCAGAATTATGAATGCGGCGGCAGCTGTGGGAGCGCCAAAGGTGTGCCGACCGGAACGCAGACACCGCGGCAGACAGTATCTGCGTTTGGAAGTGTACTTAATAACAGGAGGAAGAAGTATGCCGAGAAATAAGAAACAGGAAATTATTTACACACTGATGATGGTCATTGTCATGGTGTATGGAATGATCTGCTACAATGTAGCCCTGAATGTAGGCGGAATGAAAAATATGGTGTTTGGTGCTGCACTGGGTGAACTGCCTATTATGGGAACACTGGCATTTGTGGTAGATTTTTTTGTGGTAGGTCCTCTGGCAAAGAAATTTGCATTCCGGATGTTTCAGCCTGGAAAAGATAAAATGATCTTTGTGATTTTGGCCATTTCCGTGCTGTCTATCTGGATGATGTGTCCGTTTATGAGTCTGGCAGCCACGATTTTATTTAAGAATGGATTAAACAAAGAGATCCTGTCCATTTGGCTGGAAACCACGGTATTAAATTTCCCCATGGCATTTTTCTGGCAGTTGTTTGTGGCAGGACCTCTGGTTCGTGCAATTTTTGGAAAACTGTTTCCGGAAAAATAAGATTTTGGGAAAAGGATCAGCCGTTTGTAGGAAGATCATGAAGCCGTTTGATAACAGGACGGAACTTTTCCGGAATTTCATCTAATGTCATCTGCTGCGGGGCCTGTATGGTACCCGCAGCTTTTGCTGTCTCATAGTACCAGCATTTGTAATCCAGGGTATCTAAGGTCTGCTGAAGTTCTGCCATCTGTTCTAAGAGAACTTTCCGCTGGTTTAAAAACAGATCCAGACGCTGATCAATGGTAGAATCTCCTTCCATGGCAAGCTGGATGTATTCCCGGATGTCCTTCAGAGACATACCGGCTTTTTTCAGGCAGCTGATTACTTTCAGCCATTCATAATCTTTTTCTTCAAACATCCGGATGCCCCCGGAAGAACGTTTCACAAAGGGAAGAAGCCCTTCTTTATCATAATAACGCAGGGTGGAAGCCGGGACTCCCAGCGTTTTTGCCATTTCACCGACGGTATAAATCATAATAAAATTTCTCCCAATTCAAATTCAAAAATAAGTATGAAAGTTGTATTTCAGATGTTGCAGGTACTTTAAGAAATATCAGTAAAAACAGTATAGAATCAGTACTGGTGTTCTGTCAACTAAGAAATCCAAAGAGCAGGCTGACGGCCGGGAGTGTTATGATGGAGCAGATGGTGGTAACAAAAATAGAACCTGCGGCGTAATCTCCGTCTGCGCCGGAAGCTTTTGCCAGCATGACCACAGAGGACATGGTTGGAAGGGCAGATATCAGAGCCATGGTCAGGCGGATGTCCTGAGAGATGGGGAAAGGTCCAAGAAGGCAGAAGAACAAAATGGGAAACAGCACCATTTTGATGAGGACGGTTCCATAAAATTCCAGTTTTCCAATGTAATCTCTGATATTCATGCAGCAAAAAACTCCGCCTAGATAAATCATGGCCAGAGGAGTAGAAGTAGCACCGATTTTAGTAAGCGCCTGGTTAAGAACGCCGGGCACCGGAATCTGCCCGAGAATAAAGATCAGTGCCAGGATAATGGCGGCAGTGGCTGGATTGATAAGTTTTTTCGGATTAAATGGTTCTCCGTTTCCGGACGGGGTGGTAAGTTTTACACCCAGAGTCCAGAGGGTCAGCTGGTCAATGATGGTAAACAGGGATATGTACAGCATTCCTTTTTCAGGGAAAATACTGGTGACAATGGGAATGCCCATAAAGCCTACGTTTCCAAACATAGACACGGCCTGATAGAGCTGGACAGTGTCTTTTCTGATGCGGAAAAGGACAGCCAGAAGCCTGGTAAGCAGAAATAACAGAACATACAGAAGCACCGTAATGCCCAGAACACTAGCGGAAGAAAACAGGGTGGCACGGTCTACGCCGTTTACTGTGTTAATAAAAATCATGACGGGCATCGAAAGTTTGATGACAAAACGGGAAATGGTTTCCAGTGTTGTTTTGTTCAGAACTTGAGTTTTTACCATGAGAACACCCACTAGCATGTAGATGACGAACAGGGCGATCTGTTCGGTAAGAATTGAAAAAATTTCCATGATGAACCTCCTGGGAAATAATGAAGATACAATGATTATAGTACTGGGCGGCGAAAAAATCCAGCGCAGCGTAAATGAGAAAATCTGTAAAAGAAGAAATGAAAGATGTTATAAAAACAACAGATTTTTTTTGAAAAATAGGATATAATAACAAATATAAGGAGGAGCATTCAAAGTGCTCCAGCTGATGCTGTCATGACAGAAAAACGGAGGGAAACAAGGATGGACAAACTGCTCAAAAATGTAGAACCAGCAGAATCTTTTTCTGTAAAAGACAAAGTAGAATATGAAGAGGGAAAGGTTGTCAGCCTGACACTGGCCCAGCAGCCGGGAGTATCCATGACTCTGTTTGCACTGGATGAAGGAGAAAGCATCGGCGGACATGCAGCACCGGGCGATGCTTTCGTACTGATCCTGGATGGAGAAGCAAAGATCACCATTGACGGAAAAACCCATACAGTCACTGCAGGAAATGTCATTGTAATGCCCGCTGGCGTCCAGCATGCATTAAAAGCAGAGAAGCGTTTCAAGATGATGCTGACCGTAGTAAAAAAAGCACAGTAAAAAAATATATAATGAAACCGGGTACGAAGGCTCCTAAAAAAACTTTCGCACCCGGTTTTTTAGTATGATTATTTTCGTGTTTTTTCATATTCTTTCAGCAAAGGAAAAACTTCCTGTGACATGGGATACAGAATAAAAATATTGAAAACCGTCATCAGTCCGATTCCCACATCGCCCAGATCCCAGACAACGGTGTAAGCCTGGAGCCCTCCGATAAACAGCATGATCAGGGCCAGAACCTTATACAGAGTCTGCCACAGCCAGCTGTCACCAAAAAGATAAGATACATTGGAGCGGGCATAAAACAGAATTCCAATGAAGGTGGAAAAACTGAACAATGCCAAAATGGCAGCAATAAAAATGGTGCCAAAATTTCCAAGATGGTATTGCATGGAGGCCTGGAGAAGATCCATTCCCTGAAGCCCGGAAGTGATATCCGAGGGAACCAGAAGCATAATCATGGCAGTACAGCTGCAGATCACGATGGTGTCGATGAGGACGCCGAGAGCCTGAACCATTCCCATTTTTACAGGAGTCGTGCCTTCGGCGGCAGCGGCTGCACAGGGAGCAGAACCGGAACCAGCTTCATTGGAGAAAAGTCCCCGTTTAATACCATTCATCAGCACGGCACCGAAACCGCCGGCTGCCATTTGTCTGAGACCGAAAGCTTCTGAGAAAATCCGGGAAAAGACATCGGGAAGCTGACGGAAATTCAGGACAATGAGAACTACGGTGATGAAAAAGTAACAGCACGCCATAATTGGAACTATGATGTCCAGAATCTTTACAGTAGCATTTTTCCGAAGGACAATGAAAGCCGCGAAGACAACCAGAACAATCGTAGTAGCCAGAGGCGGCACACAAAAAGCATTTTCAAAAGCAGAGGATACGGAATTGCTGATGACCTGGCTGATGCCGCACCAGCAGATCAGGCCGGAGATGGCAAACAGGGAAGAAATCAGAAAACGTTTTTTCTTTCTGCCGGTATGCTTTTCAAAAAATGCATGGATGTAATAGGCAGGACCGCCACGGAATCCACCGTAAAGAGGATCCGGAGTTTTGTATTTCTGAGCAAGACCTGCTTCTACAAAAGCGGTGGAAGCACCAACCAGTGCAGTGAGCCACATCCAGAAGACAGCACCGGCGCCGCCGGCCGAGATGGCAGCCACTACGCCAACCAGATTTCCCATGCCTACTCTGGTAGCGGTGGAAACAATCAGAGACTGAAAAGAAGAAAGTCCGCCCTGGTTGTCTTTTTTTCCATTAAGAGAACAGATCATGTCCGGGAACAGCCGGATAGGGAGAACTCTGGTGCGTACGGTAAAATAAATACCGGCCGGGATGAGGAGTAGAATCATTAGAGAGATCCCAAAGGAAGTGTTCCCGATGTGGATGAAAAATAAGTCTCCCCATAGGAGACGGTAAATAAATTCGATCAGTTGTGTGATCATAGAAAAATCATCAAATCCTTTCTGCAGGTGGGCAATATTGTAAATAGCAGTCAGAGAAATCTGCTGCAGAATTTAAAACAAGACGATACTGATTCTTATGTTTTTGTTTCTGGTGATACATGATCATGTCAGCCTGGTGTAGTACTGCCTCGGCAGTCAGCGGCGCATGATCTTTTGGGATTTCTGTGATTCCATAGCTGAATCCTTTGGGATATGGCTTGGAAGTGTCACTGCCAAAAAGATCCAAAATGCTTTTTAATTTTTCTTCGGCCTCATCTCTGGGACATTTCTTCAAAATGATACAGAATTCATCGCCTCCAATCCGGGCAAAAATATCCCGGCAGCGGATATTTTTCCGGACAGTGTCTGCAAAATGCTGGATGTACCAGTCCCCTTCAGAATGTCCGTAAGTATCATTGACATATTTCAAATGATCCAAATCACAGTAGCACAGGACAATGCGCTGTCCATTGGCAAGAAATTCGTCCAGCTTTGTCTGAAAAAAATGGCGGTTTCCAACGCCGGTGAGAGGGTCTAAGTAGGCCTTTGCTTCCAGGCGTGCCTGCAGAGTTTTTTCTTCAGTCACTTCACGGATCAAGTGTAAATAGGCTTTCCGGCCCTGCCACTCGATAAATCCGGTGGTGATCTTGTAAAAATGGTGTCTGGAATCTTCTGCTTCCCAGGTCCATTCATAGGTATCCTGCTGCGTGTGATGGTGAATGGATTCTTTTTCAAGCTGTTTCAGAAACAGATCATAGATATCCGGAATGGAGATGTGGATAGCAGGATTTTCATTGCTGTAAAGAACGGTCTGTTCTTCCATATCCGTGACAAGGATTTCTTCATCACTGCGGGAGATCAGTTCGGTAAGCAGATGATTGTAATTTTCCAGTATGTCTGCGTGCTCTTTTTCCAGGGCAGCTTCCTGTTTCAGAGATAATTCACGTTCACGGAGCTGTTTTGTCATGCTGTTGAATGCTTCGGAAAATTCTCCGAGGTAGGAAACACTCTGGGAATAATCGCCTTTGGCTGCCTGCTTGGCCTGCCAGGTCAGATGATTTAAGTTGGCGTGGATATTTTTCAGATTTTTACAGAGAAAATTATCACGGGGCGGTACAGAAACAGACAGCTTTCCTTTGGAAAGAGCTTCTGAATATTCCATCATTTCACAGACAGATTTTGCAAGAAACTGCATCCCAAGACCTAGTTTGTGGTAAGGTTCATCCAGGGAATCCAGGTCTAAGGGTTTTATTTCGGGATCGTATAAAATACTCCGGAGATATTCAAAAAGCAGGTCACAGTTTTTCTTTTCCATTATAAACCTCTAATCAGCCACATTTTCTGCATTGGCATGAAAACGACAGATACGGTCGCCGGTGGCCCAGCAGTCTACTTCTACAACCGCATAGGATTTTCCAGAGTAAACAGATAAAATACCGGCGATAAAACCTTCATCGTAGTTGCATACCGTTTCTCCGAGAACCGGAAGACCGGAGCAGTCTGCGTCTTCGGAAACAGTGAAAATGATCCGTCCGGTTTTTTCGTCTGCTTCTTCAATGCGCAGAACGCCGATTTTCAGTTCCTGCAGGCGGGTCTGCAGTTCTCCTACAAACTGATTCAGGGGCTGAGCCAGGTTCAGCATATGTTTTGCAAAATATTCACCGGCCATGCGGCCTGCGCTGCGGAAAACTTCCACCTGAGTTTCTTTTCCAAAACGGCGGCACAATTCTTCTTTTAAGGAATATTCCAGCATACGGTAAACCAGTACAGGGAGTTCCTGACCAAGATTCTCTCTACTGTTTTCATCGTACTGCAGATATTCTTCAAAACGGATCGGCAATCTGTCAGTCATAAAAATATTGTTTCCCATAAAATATAATATCCTTTCTATTCCGGCAGATACCGGTCAAGCCTTATGTCTATCAGTATAACATTCGCTATTTTGGGATTCAACTATACTGAATATGGCAAATGACATTGAAAAAGTGGTTTTTGCGTTCTAATAGAAAAGGAATGTCAGAAAAAGCGGCAGATCTGTATGAAAAATAAAAGCAGATAATTATAGTTCGTGGTAATACGGGCAGATATCTTCATAATGTCCGTCTTCCACGACTTCATTCCAGATCCGGACCATATCTGGAAGATCTTTTTCTGTATAAATTCTAATAAGAATGTTTATGATAATTCCTCCAAAATAAAAAAGCGGTTAGTGATCATTTATCTGGTATTTTAGCACTTTGAAGTTGAAAAGGCAATAGGATTGCTTTTTTTGGAAAAAAAGTATATGCTAAGACAAGATACGCAGATGCGTAAAAAGAAAAAGGAGGATACAGAAATGCCATTTATTGATTCAAAGATTTCGATGAAACTCAGCGAGGAAAAGAAAGATGCCCTGAAAGATGCCTATGGAAAGAGCATTTCCATTTTAAACAAACCGGAGGAATTTCTGATGGTGGGAATTGAAGATGGGTATGACCTGTACATGGCCGGTGCAAAACTGGAACTGGGAGCCTATGTATCCGTCAGCCTTTTCGGAGACGGCACAGCAGAGCAGTATGAAAACATGACCCAGGAAATCTGCCGGATCATGGAGGCAGAGCTTGGCATTCCGGCAAACTGCGTGTATGTGACTTATCATGGCATTCACAACTGGGGCTGGAACGGAACAAATTTCTAAAGACTGTCCGTTTAGCCCCGGTGAAAAGCCTGTGAAGCCGGAATGAGGTGCGGCTTATAAGGACAGAGTTTCCAGGTCATAGGGAACGTATAAATTTCCAGAATAATACTGGCGGCCTTCTGCCAGGTACAGTTCCTTTCTGGAAGCGATGTTCCGGTCTTCGGTGTGGTAGAGCAGCAGATTTTTGATATGAAGCTGCTCTGCCAGCTCACAGGCATCTTTGACCGTAGAATGATGCTTTTTATACGGGTCAAAAATATCAGCCTGGGAATAAAGGCAGAATGCTTCATGGAGAAGCCAGGTGCTGTCAAGGGCATAGCTTCTGCATAAGTCACTGCAGGGCTCATCGCCGCAGCAGGTAAGTTTTTCACCATTTCCCAGATCCATGCAGAATCCAAACTGCTTGGCTTTGGTGGAGTGGATATCGAAAAACGTCACCTGTTTTCCAAGAATTTCTTTTGCTTCGCCGTCTGCCACCGGAATCAGGTGCAAGCGGTCTCCGATGAACTTAGTCTGTTTTTCCTGAAGCAGTTTTTCAGCCATGTCTTTGACCAGGGCAATGGCTTCATCATGGCCGTAAATCACGGCTTCTCCCTCGTATTTTCCCTGGCTCATGTTCTGGCAGATCATGCGCACCATCCACACAATTCCAAGAATATGGTCTATGTGTTTGTGCGTGACGAAAATGGTGCGCATATTTTTCCAATCCAGGCCTGCGCGTTTGAGCTGGCTTAAGACGCCGTTTCCACCTCCGCCGTCAACGAGAAAGGATTCGGCGCCTTCGTGGAGAACAAAACAGGTGTTATAACATTCCGTTACCAGTGCATTGCCGGTGCCAAGCATTGTGATTTCCATATAGTTTCCTCCCATTTTTAATGAAGTCTTTTGCTCATTATAGCATCATTTGATTCCATAAAGAAGTCCGGCGACGTTTATCATTCAGGGAGCCTAGATAAATTTGGGAACCAGCCGGCCGCTTCTTTCAATATTTCCAATATCAATTCCTGAGACATTGCCAGCAACTCAAATTCTTATATTGACAGGCAAAAAAAGATGTACTATCATCCAAATTAGTTGATAGTACATCTTTTTTGTGCGGTCTTTCGAGATTATGAAAAAGAGGAGGCCTGTTTATGGACGTGACGGAGAGAAAAATGACGAAGATCGCCCGTGAAGTGAGCAAGTTCACGGTGCAGACCATGAAGGAAGACGGAATCGGGACAGCGGAGTTTGATTTTATTCATCTGCTCAGGCATCATCCGGGGCTGACTCAGGCAGAGGTGCGGGAGCAGCTAAAGATTGACAAAGGCGCTGCGGCGAGAAGGGCGGCCAGCCTGGAGGCGAAAGGCTATCTGGTACGAAAACCCAATCCGGCAGATGGCAGGAGTCAGCTTTTGTATGCTACGGAAAAGGCGGAAAGTCTGAAAAATTCCAAAGCGCATATTGAAGCAGTGTTTTACGAATGGCTGCTGGCAGAGCTGTCTGAGAAGGAAAAAGAAACATTCTGCCAAATTCTGGAGAAGCTGTATCTGCGCTCCAAGAAGGAAAGAAGAGCGGGCTTTGTGAACATTGCAAAGCTGGTCGGGGAGGAAGAAGAATCTGCCAGGATCAGTGAAGAAATGCAGGAGTAACGATACGGAGAAAAGAGAGGACGAAGGAAAAGGATGAAGAATGACAAAAAAGCCTTTCGGCCGGACCACATTATGGATTATTTTCGAAAAGAGTGGGCAGTGCTTCTGGCAGTGACCATATCCGGACTGATTTATAATTTGGGACTGCTGGCAGGCCCCTGGTTTGAGGGTCGGATGACAGGATGTCTGGTGGAGATTTTAAATGGAAGCAAAGGATTTGCCGACATGCTGGTTCTGGTGCTGTGGTATGTGGCAGCCATTGCGGTGGTGCAGATTTGCCGGTATGTGAAACGGTTTTATGTGCGGCGTTTTGCCAACAATGTAAACCGTAAAATGAAACAGATCCTTTATGGAAGCCTGGTGCGCAAAAGCCGCGCCGAGCTGGAAGAAGAGGGTACCGGAAACGTGATGACAAAGGCTATCCTGGATGTGGATGACTGTGCAGAAGGAATGCGGAAATTCACTACAGAAATTTTCGATACCGGCGTAGCCATGGCGGCTTATGCAGGAATGCTGCTGTGGTACGACTGGAAACTGACGATCCTGTGCATGATCTTTCCGCCTATCTCTTACATTTTGGCAGAAAAGATGAAAGTTATTGTGCAGCGCACTGGTGCGGCCTGCAAAGAGCAGTCCGGAGCATTGAGCGCAGCCATACTGGACCAGGCTTCCAACGCCATTACCTATCGGGTGTTCGGATGTGAAAAACAGCGAGAAGAAGCCTATGAACAGAACCTGGCAGCATACGAAAAAGCCGCAGTCCGGGCAAACATCTGGAACACGGCACTGCCGCCGCTGTATAAAGTCATTTCCATGGCAGGTGTGGTCTTTATTCTGTATTTCGGTGGAAAAAATGTGCTGGGAACCGGCTGGCAGGCATGGAGCATTGCCGTGTTTACCACCTTTTTATCCTGCTTTACCAAGCTGTCTGTGAAATCCTCCAGAGCAGCAAAACTGTTCAATGCAGTACACAAAGCCCAGGTTTCCTGGAAGCGTATCAAGCCGCTGTTAAAAGAGGCTGACCGGACAGAAGGCGCCAAAGAACAGCCGGCAGGAGAACTGAAAGTGAAAGATTTAAGCTTTGCTTATCCTGGAAATAAGAAGATTTATGAAAATGTTTCCTTCACGGCAAAGCCTGGAACCATCATCGGGATTACCGGCCCGGTGGCCTGCGGAAAATCCACCCTGGGCAAGACCTTTCTGTGTGAGTATCCTTATGAGGGAAGCGCGACCTTTCACAGACAGGAATTGCGGGACATGGATAGCAGCTTCCGGACTGGTGTAATCGGATATCTGGGACACGATCCGGAACTGTTTAACGACAGCGTGGAACATAACGTTCTGCTTGGTGAGCAGGGGAAAGACGCAAAAATCTACTTAAAGGCTGTGTGTCTGGATAAAGAAGTAGAGGAAATGGGAAACGGACTGGATACTCTGGTTGGAAACGGCGGCGTCCGCTTGTCCGGCGGCCAGGCCCAGAGACTGGCGCTTGCCAGAACCCTGTGCCACAAAAAGCCGGTACTGATTCTGGATGATCCGTTTTCTGCACTGGATAAAAAAACCGAGGAACAGGCATTTGAAAATCTGAAAAAGCTGGCGGGCGACAGCGTGATTCTGCTGATTTCCCACCGACTGTATCTGTTCCCTCAGATGGATCAGGTAATCTGGATGGAAAATGGCCAGACCCAGACCGGCACTCACGAAGAGCTGATGAAGCGCAACCCGGAATATGCAAAGCTTTACCTGGAGCAGGCAGAGAAAGGAGGAATGACCAATGAGCAGTAAAAAGGAATATGTAGGCACCATTTTAGGCCGGACAATCTGTCAGAAAAAATGGCTGTCTCTTGGAATTGCGGCAGCAGTATGCACAGCGGTCATCTTTTCTCTGTTCCCGCCATTGATTCTTGGAAAAATTGTAGACTCCATAACAGCCGGAAAACAGACCGCATTTTGGATGGTACTGGCGTATATGGGGCTGATTGCGCTGACCGGACTTATGGAATCAGCCAGAGAGAGTCTGCTGACTGTCTTTGGACAGAAAATCACCCACGCACTGCGCAGCAGCCTGATAGAAAAATTTACCAGACTGACCGCGGACGGCCTGAATCATCAGGAACCAGGAGCGGTGGTATCCCGGTTCGTAGGAGATGTGGATACCGTTGAGGAACTGTTCACCTCCGGAATCATCAGTATGTTTGCAGATGCCTGCAGCATCATCAGTATTCTGGTGGTGATCTGGTTTAACAACAAAGGACTGGCCATTGTGCTGGTGGTGATTCTGCCGTTTCTGTTCTGGTTTACCAGACACGTACAGAAAAACATGCTGGCAGCCCAGATCCAGAACCGCCGGGCAGTGAGCCGGGTATCCGGCCATGTACCGGAAACCCTTCACAATATCCGGACCATTCACTGTCTTGGAAAAGAGCGGTACATGGAAGAACGGTATGATACTTATATTGGAGAAAGCTACCAGGCAATAGAAAAAACCAACTTTTATGATGCCGTGTATTCTCCGGTCATCCTGATCCTGAACGCCATTGTGGTGGCAGTGGTCATGCTGTTTTCTGCATCTGGAAATAAAACCGTTCTGACTCTGTTTGGAATGTCCGCAGGTACTGCCGTTGCGGTCATGAACTACGTTTCCCAGATTTTCACCCCGGTGGAAAGCCTTGGAATGGAGATTCAGACCATTCAGTCCGCGCTGGCAGGCGTCCACCGGATCAATGAATTTCTGGATCAGCCGGAGCTTCCGGAGAAACAGCCTGTGGAAAAGAAATCCCAAAAAGCGGATGCTCCTTTTGTATCCATAAAAAATGTGTCTTTTGGATATGATGACCGTCTGGTGCTGGAAAACTTAAATTTCCAGGTAAATACAGGAGAACAGGTGACCCTGGCAGGACGGACCGGAGCTGGAAAGAGTACCATTTTTAAACTGCTTCTGGGCCTGTACCGGCCGTCAAAAGGAACGGTGCTCATTGATGGAATGCCGGCGGCGGATATTCCGGAGAAAACCAAACGAAAGCTGTTTGGCTGCGTGGAACAGTCTTTCCATATGGTTCCGGGAACGGTAAAAGATCAGATTACCCTGTTTGATGAAAACATTACCATGGAAGATGTAAAAGCGGCAGCACAGCTTACCGGCCTTGCAGATACTATTGAAAAACTGGAAAAAGGCTACGATACCATCTGCACACCGGAGCTGTTTTCCCAGGGACAGTGGCAGCTGCTGTCCATTGCAAGAGCGGCGGCGGCCAGCCCGAAACTGCTGCTTTTGGATGAGATTACAGCAAATCTGGATGCAGAGACTGAGAAAGAAGTTCTGCAGGCACTGCGCAGGATTTCCGAGAACCGAACCGTTATTTCCATTTCCCACCGGGTAACGGCAAAGACCGGAAGAGTCATTACAATTGCATAAAGAGAACGGGAATCTCAAATTGACCTGATGAAAGTCATGGCTTATAATACTAAATAACGGATGCTTTGAAAGCGGCGCTGGTGCATTAGGCAGCCGGAAAGGTTTCGCGACAAAGGAGGATAAGCCAGTGGGATATATCGAAATGGTGCACAGCTACAAGCGTTACCATATGGGAACAACAGAGATTGCAGCCAACCGGGATGTGAATTTTTCCATTGAAAAAGGGGAACTTGCCATTATTCTGGGAAGCTCCGGAGCAGGGAAATCTACCGTGCTGAACATCTTAGGAGGAATGGATACCAACGATGAAGGGCAGGTGATTGTAGATGGAAAAGATATTTCCGGCTATACTCCAAAACAGCTGACAGCTTACCGGCGCAACGATGTAGGATTTGTGTTTCAGTTTTACAATCTGGTGCAGAACCTGACGGCCAAGGAAAATGTGGAGCTCGCATCAGAGATCGTAAAGGATGCCCTGGACCCGGTGCAGGTGCTGATGGATGTGGGACTGGAAAACCGCATCAACAATTTCCCGGCTCAGTTATCCGGCGGTGAACAGCAGCGGGTGGCCATTGCAAGAGCCATTGCTAAAAATCCCAAGATTCTTCTGTGTGATGAACCCACAGGAGCGCTGGATTACAATACCGGAAAACAGGTGCTGCAGATTCTGCAGGACATGTGCCGGAAGCGGGGAGCCACGGTGATTATTGTGACCCACAACGCTGCCATTGCACCCATTGCAGACCGGGTGATCCGGATGCATGACGGCGGCGTGAAAAGCATTGAAGTAAACCAGAAACCAGAAAAGATTGCAGATATTGAATGGTAAGGAGAGACGGTATGGAATTTCGGTTTGTGATTTTAGGAGCGGCAAATATTGCATCAAAGTTCTGCAAAGCAGTGAAGCTGGTTCCGGACTGTGAAGTGGCGGCAGTGGCCAGCAAGAGTCTGGAAAAAGCTCAGAGATTTGCAGAAGCCCAGGACATTTTGGGGGCCTATGGAGATTATGAGGAAATGCTGGAAAAGGAAAAGCCGGACGGCGCTTACATTGCAGTGACGCCAAACGACCACTTCCGGCTGACCATGCTGTGCTTAGAACACGGCATCCCGGTGCTCTGTGAAAAAGCGATGTTTCAGAACAGCCAGGAGGCAGAGACGGTATTTCGAAAATCAGAAGAGACGGGCCTGTTTGTTATGGAAGCCATGTGGAGCCGCTTCCTTCCGGCAGTGAAAAAAGTCCGGGAATGGGTGGCAGAAGAACGCATCGGCAAGCCGGAAATTTCCCGGTGTGCCATTGGATTTGTGGCTCCCAAGGATGAAAATTCCAGATACCGGAATCCGGCTCTTGGAGGCGGCGCGGCAAAAGATATCACGGTGTACGCCTACGAGCTCACCAGATATATCATTCAGCAGAAGATCCGCCACACGGATGTTTCCACAAAATGGAGCAGGGCAGGCGTGGATTTGACAGACCATATTTCCATTGTGTTTACAGATACTCTGGCAGAGGTGCTGACCAGCTTTTCTGTGCCCATGGATGACTGCATGACCATTTATGGTGAAAAAGGACGCATTGTTCTGCCACGTCCCCACGTGGCCTCTGAGTGTTTCCTTTATGGAGCAGACGGCACGCTGGCGGAGCATTTTGTGGACGAAGAGACGAAAAATGGATTTGAATATGAGATTCAGGAAATGATTCAATGCGTCCGGGCAGGAAAAATTGAAAGTACTGTGGTTCCTCATGAAACCACTCTGGACTGCGCCCGCCTGTTTGATGAGATTGCAGCTTCAAAAGAGACGGAGAGAGGCATTTCGGCCAAAGGCCAGGGAGCCTTTGAAACGGGAGTTTACAGGAATGTTTTTCTGGAAAACGGCTATTCCCAGGAATCCATTGACTGCAAGATTGAAGAGGCATTTTCCACCATGTTTTACGGACCGGAGGAGGAACGGATTTATCATCCGGTGGGAGACGACATGGGCTATATGGAGGATACAGGAAATCATGATGCCAGAACGGAAGGCATGTCCTACGGCATGATGATGTGTGTCCAGATGGATAAAAAAGAAGAATTTGACCGCCTGTGGAAATGGGCAAAGACCTATATGTACATGGAAGAAGGCATTCACGCCGGATATTTTGCCTGGTCCTGCCAGACGGATGGAACGAAAAATGCCTATGGACCGGCTCCGGACGGGGAAGAATTTTTCGCCATGGCGCTGTTTTTTGCGGCCCACCGCTGGGGAAATGGAGAAGGCATTTTCAATTATGAAGCAGAGGCGAAAAAGCTTCTTCATGCCTGCGTTCACAACGGGGATGTTCCGGGAAAAGGATATTCTATGTGGGATGCGAAGAATCATCTGATTAAGTTTATTCCGGAGTGCGATTACACCGATCCTTCCTACCATCTGCCTCATTTCTATGAGTTGTTTGCACTGTGGGCAGAGGAAGAGGACCGGCCTTTCTGGAAGGAAGCAGCCAGGGCAAGCCGGGAATATCTGAAAAAAGCCTGTCATTCGGTGACGGGTTTGAGTCCGGAATATGCAGAGTATGACGGAACGCCAAGGTTGGAAACCAGAGAGGGCCATCCAAGAAGAGATATTTATTATAGTGATTCTTATCGGACCATTGCCAACATTGGACTGGATTATGAGTGGTTCCGAAAAGAGGAAGAGGAGCCGGAGATTGCAGAGAAGCTGCAGCGGTTTTTCTGTGAGACCCAGGAAGGACAGACGGACGGTGTCTATGAGCTGGATGGAACAGCGTTAAACAGACGGGCGCTGCATCCTACTGCCATTACCGCTACCAATGCCCAGGCCTCCCTGGCAGCAGGCGGGGAAAATGCCCGTGTCTGCGTGCGGAAATTCTGGGAGACACCTCTTCGCAAAGGGGACAGACGGTACTATGACAACTGCCTGTATTTCTTCGCACTGCTGGCGCTGTCCGGAAATTACCGGATCTGGAAATAGGATGCCCATTGTTCAGACAGAGGCAAAAAACAGATCCGGCATCATAACGGTAAAGTGGCGCAGGAGAAGAAATCCTTTTAGACCATATGCGGGATGCCCTTTATTATGAATATACGTTTAAGTTCTGCTATAATTCACCCATTAAGATTCCGCCGCTGGGATCTGTCGGGTGGTCCAGCAGCGGCGGAAGTATTACCTCTGTGGTGAATCCGCATATTCATCCGATGTCTTCTTCCATTCTTGATGAGATGTTTTACTATTTATCCAGAAAAGAAGATGCTTATATCCGAGGCCGTCTGGAAGACACTGCAGCATGGAGCTGTCAGCGCCATAATACATTTGACGGCGAATTTGGTTATGGAAAAAAAGGGTGGATATCTGAACGCTTCTGCCACAGTGAAGGACTGGTAAAAGAACGATATCCAGATGGAAGCCTGGCCAGCACCTAGTTTGCTCTGATGCCATGGGCGTGTGGCTCAATTCTGGAAGGACTGACTGGAGAAGCATGGGATCTGACAGTCAGGCGGTAATTACCCGGTTTTTCCGCTCTGCAGCCACTTCTTCCGGCGTCTTTTCATGAAGACGGACAGCGCCGTGATAGTCTTTGGTGGAAAGTAAAGGGCCTTCGGCAAGACGTTTTTTTGCCTGGGCAATGGCATCTTTGTACTGGGGCAGCCATTCTTCCTGAGCCACCAGCATTTCATCAATCATCTGCCATACTTCCGGCGGATTGCAGACAGCGCCGGTAAGGGGATCCATAAGGGCGGCCTGTTTTAAAAGGCTGACATCTCCATGGACAGCGGCCTCCACAGCCAGTTTCTGTACCCAGATAGATTGGGAGCAGACAGCGGCACATCCAAGAGGAAGGTCGCCCACTTTGGGTACGCTGATGCCGTTTCCATCGACGTAGCAGGGAACTTCTACCACGGATTCCCAGGGCAGGTTGGTGATGCATCCTTCGTTCATGACATTGAAATGTCCACGATAGCGGCGGCCAGTTTCCAGAGATTCGATGATATAAGAGCAGTGTTCTTTTCCACGCATGGAACCGTCCAGCTTTTTGGGCGGTTCTTTTAAAATCAGGGGATAATCGGTGTCAAACCAGTTCCGCTCTTCCCGTGTGACACGCAGATAGCCGCCGGTTTCTCCGTTGATCCAGGAGTCTGTGCTGATCCAGTCTTTGATCTCATCCGGACGTTTCCGGTACCAGGCCACATATTCGGAAAGATGGCCGTTGGATTCAGTGGAATAATAGCCGAAGCGTTTTAAAATGTCGATCCGGACTTTTTCCTGTTCTCGGATGGTTTCATGTGCTTCAAAGGCGGAGAGCAATTTGGGGATCATGTCTTCGCCATGATGTTTGACGGAAATGTACCAGGTCTGGTGGTTGATTCCGGCGCAGATGAAATCCAGTTCGTCTCTGGGGATGCCAAGGACGGTGGCAATCTGATTTTCACCGTGAATTTCGCCGTGGCACAGGCCGATGGTGCGCACGTGTCCGTAGCGGTTGCAGGCCCAAGTGGCCATGGCGTTGGGATTAGAGTAATTCAGCATGATGGCCCCAGGTTCGGCCACTTCCCGGATGTCTTTGCAGAAATCCAGCAGGGCAGCGATGACCCGCTGGCCGTACATGATGCCGCCGGTACACAGGGTATCGCCGACACATTGATCCACACCGTATTTTAATGGGATTTCAATGTCTGTCTCGAAGCCTTCCAGGCCGCCGATGCGGACGCAGTTGATGATGTAGCGCGCATCTTTGAAAGCTTCCCGGCGGTCAGTGGTGGCGTGGATGGTGATGGGAATACCGTTGGCATCCAGGTCCCGCTGGCAGAGTGCCCTGGTGCGCTCCAGATTCTCCGGGTTGATATCCGTAAAAGAAATTTGAATGTTGTGAAATTCTGGCACGGACAGGATGTCTGTGAAGAGTGTGCGGGCGAAGACCAGGCTGCCTGCACCGATAAAAGAGACTTTAAAACTCATAAGTAAAACCCTCCCTGTTTTATGAGATTTTAGATGAAGCAGACTGCTTTATAGATTTGATCTGCAGCAGCTGATTTTAGTATAATAGAAAAAAAGAAAGAATGGAATATGTAAGATTTTTATTTGAAATAAAAATTTTTTGGAAAAAAAGAAAAGTGGAAATACAGAAAAAACCCACACCAGAAAGACAGAAACTGTATATGATGATAGTATAAAAAACAAATTCGGTAAATGGAAAATTTGCAGCTGGCAGGAGTAAACGATTTTTACAGGCAGGAAATGGCAGAAGCGCCGAAAACAGAGGTGCCTGCCCTGGATGAAGTACGGTTTGGGGGCTGCTTTATATAGAAAGCATGTGATTCTGGGAAAAGGCAGGACACATGCGGTACATATTGTAAAGTAGCTGCAGGAAAAACAGATGGGGGAAATAAAGTGGATAACTATACATACATTGTGGAATGCAGTGACGGAACGCTGTATACCGGGTGGACAACCAGCCTGGAAAAACGCGTGAAGGCGCACAATTCCGGAAAAGGCGCAAAATATACCCGCTCCAGGGGGCCGGTAAAACTGGTTTATTTTGAATCCTTTGAGACCAAACAGGAAGCCATGCACCGGGAATGGGAGATCAAACAGATGACGAGAGAAGAGAAAAAGAAATTATGCAGCCGCCACTGAGACCAACAGTGACGGCTGCATAAAAAGTAGCTGTTGATAAATAGGGAGCAGGTCATGTATCCGGCTTTCCTTATTTGCTTATACTATAATTAAAATGCAAGAAATTTCTTTGCAAAAGAAGTTGTCAGAAAATCTCCTCCACTTCCTCACGGGTGGGGATGGAGGACTGTGCTCCTTTTCGGGTGACGACGATGGAGGAGGCACAGTTGGCAAACAGGGCCGCGTCTTTTAAACTGGCTCCTTCTAACAGTCTCACGGCCAGGGCGGCGGTGAAGGTATCTCCGGCGGCGGTGGTGTCCACGGCGTGGACTTTCCGGGCTGGGATACGGCAGTTTTCTGGGGTGCCGTCCACATCCGAATGCAGATAAACGCCTTTTTCACCCAAGGTGACCACCAGATGGGGGCAGCCGTGGCTGTGAACCCATGCGGCAGCTTCTTCCAGATGGGATTCGCCGGTGTCCTTGTCTGTGATGTCGATGCCGGTAAGCATAGAAAGTTCCGTCTCATTGGGCTTCAGAATATCTACATATTGAAGAAGTTCTTTTGGGAATACCTTGGGAACCGGGGCTGGATCCAAAAGGACTGTTTTGCCAAGCTGTTTTGCCAGCTTAGCACTGTACAGCACCGTCTCCAGAGGGATTTCCATCTGCAGAACCACGATATCGTTGGCTTCCAGTAAATAACGCTTCTTTTCAATGTCTTCCGGGTGAATGGCAGCATTGGCGCCGGACACCACCACAATGCTGTTGTCCCCATCCCGGTTGACGGTGATCAGGGCAACGCCGGTATTCTGATCCGGACGGACGATGAGATGGGATACGTCCGCACCGGCTCTGCACAGACTTTCTTTTAGAAGTTCGGCATAAGAGTCCGCTCCTACAGCGCCCAAAATGGTAGTGTCAGCGCCCAAAGAAGCAGCGGCGCAGGCCTGATTGGCACCTTTTCCGCCAGGGATCAGCTGCATGGATGGACACAGAATGGTTTCACCTACAGCCGGCATATGGTCTACATTCGTCACCATATCCAGGTTCAGACTTCCGATTACAAGTATTTTTTTCATAGGGTTTCCTCCTACTAACAGTTTATCGCAGGCGTCCAGGAGATGGCAGTTCCTCGTTGACAGCACGGATTTTTGCAGGATCTACTTTATAAACACGGTTTTCATCCATGAGACCGTTGATTTCCTGCTGGACATCCGTAAGCTGGGTATAACAGTAACCGCAGACATAAGACAGCTGCTTCACAGCCATGGTGATGGAGCGGAAACGTTCCAGAAAATCCGCTTCTGTTTTGACCTTGTTTCCATATCCCCAACCTTCCTGGCCGTTCTGAAAAGCAATTCCGCCAAATTCACTGAGAATCACAGGCTGTCCCTGATAGGAAAAACCATCCGCAAATGCAGCGCGGGACAGATTATGGCAGAGTCTGCCGCTTAAAATTTCTTCTTTCCGGTCAAGATACCGTTCCAGAAAACGAGCCGCATCTTCCTCATAATCATGCAGAGTCAGAATATCCGAAACCGTATGTTCCCAGCCATCATTGGAAATCACCAGCCGGGTACTATCAAGGGAGTGAATGAGATGATAAACAGCCTCCGTAAACTGCTGCTGGCGCCGGTCCGCGGCAATCTGGGGAACGCCCCAGGATTCATTAAAGGGCGTCCACACAAGGATGGAAGGATGATTATAATGCTGGCACACAATGTCCGTCCAGGTCTGCACTGTTTCTGATATGGCGCAGTCACTGAAAACATAGGCAGCAGGAGCTTCACACCACACCGCAAGCCCCAATACATCGCACCAGTAATACCAGCGGTCATCCTCGGTTTTCTGGTGTTTTCTTGCACCATTGAACCCAAGCTCCTTGGTTTTTAAAATATCCGTAATCAGCGCTTCCTCGGAAGGCGGGGTTAGACCGGTCTCTTTCCAGTATCCCTGATCTAAGATCAGCTTCTGATACAAAGGCTCCCCGTTTAACAGAATCTGCCCGTTCCGGGATTCGATTTCCCGCATTCCGAAGTAAGAATAGATTTCATCACAGAGATGGCCGTCCTTGAAAAGAGAAATTTTCAGGTCGTAGAGGTCTGGCTTTTCCGGAGACCAGAGATGAACGCCGGAAAGTTCGCTGCTTTCTCCAATGTGAAATACATCTGCAGTGATGGAACTGCGGCAGGTTCTGCCAGTATTTTTAAAAGAAACGGATGCTGTTTGAATGGGAGTTCCATGAAAGGAAATCTCTGCCATAGCCGAAAGGGAAGAAGATTCCGAAAGCCCGCCCTGCACTTCCAGCTCCATGGACAGAGCATGTTCTTTAACATGGGGAGTCAGTTTCAGATAAGAGAGATATATGGCAGGCACAGCCTCCACCCAGACCGTTTTCCAGATGCCGGTGGTCTGCACATACCAGCAGGCAAAGCTTTCGTTCCTCCAGCGCTGTTTTCCACGCATCTGCCGCATGTCAAAAGAATCTTCCGCGCGGACGGTAAGGATGTTTTCCTTTGAGAAATTTTCTTTTAAAAGTTCTGTAATATCAAAAGAAAAACGAGTATAGCCTCCGATGTGGGTACCGGCTTTCTGACCGTTGACCCAGACGGTGGTTTCGTAGTCGCATCCCTCAAAATGCAGGAGGATCCGTTTTTTTTCGGATTTCCAGTTTTCGGGAAGAGTGAGTGGCCGCTGGTACCAGACGCAGGAATGAGCGGTTTCGTCGTGAACGCCGCTGGCGGCTGTTTCATAGGAAAACGGAACTTGAATGGTCTGGAACGCATCAGGAAAATGTTTCTGCCACTCAAGGCTTTCGCCCAGTTTCGAATCATCTGTAAGAAATGCCCAGCTGCCGTCCAGATTCAGCCAGGAGCTGCGGACCAGTCCGGGTCTTGGATAATCTTTTCGATAAGAAATGGTAGGATTGGATTTTATCAAATGTCAGTTCCTCCTAAATCAAATTTTTCCAAAGGCTCTTATCCCTTGATTCCGCTGCTGGTGATACCCTGTACAAAATATTTCTGCAGAGGCAGGAACAGGCACAGAGGAACCAGGGCTGCAAACATAGAACCGGCATAAAGTGCGGACCAGGCAGTGCTGTGCTCTGTGGTAAATGCGGAAAGTGCAATCTGGATGGTGCGGATGTCTTTGGAACGGGCAATGAGAAGAGGCCAGAGGTAAGAATTCCACTGATCCATAAACAACATCAGCCCTGCGGTAATAAAAATCGGTTTGGAAAGGGGCATCAGAATCTTCAGGAAAATGATGGAGATTTTGGCGCCATCCACACGGGCAGCTTCCAGAAGTTCAGCTGGAATATCCCGGAAAAACTGGATAAACAGAAACATTACCAGTCCACTGGCAATGCCCGGTATAATCATTCCCTGATAGGTGTTGACCATATTCAGGCGGTCAGCTACCTGATACAGCGGGAGGGCAATCGCTTCAAAAGGAATCATAAAGGAAAGGAGAATCAGTACAAACAGAATCTTTTTTCCTTTAAAATCAAACATGGCAAACGCAAAGGCTGCAATAGAATTTAAAATACATCCAAACACGATGGTGGCGGCAGTGATGAAAACGGTGTTCAGCACCGGCTGCAGAAATTTGTATTTGGTAAAGAGCTGAATCCAGGATTTTACCGTAAATTCCACAGGAATCAGGGTATGAATGGAAAAAGGCATAATATAGGAGTATAACTCTTTATCGCTTCGAAGAGAAGCGGAAATTCCCCAGAAGAGAGGAAACAGGGTAAGTATAGCAGTAAAAATTAAAACAAGATAGAGAAAAATGTGAAGTAATTTCTTTTTTTGTGTGCGGGTCATATTTAAGCCCTCCGTTTCTTTTGAGATCCGTCCCGGTCATTTAACACAGCTGCCTGGATCAGAGAGATCAGGACGATCATAATTAGGAGTACCATAACAATGGCAGAAGATCTTGGCCGGTCGCCGTATTTAAAAGCAGCGCGGTAAGCTTCGAACATCAGGACATTAGTGCTTTCCTGGGGACCGCCGTTGGTAATGATCTGCATGGGAGCAAACAGCAGAAGGTTTGCAGTGGTATTTGCCACAAACACAAACAGAAGTACCTTTTTAAGAAGCGGAAGCGTGATGCGGAAAATGGTCTGATACCAGTTTGCACCGTCCATTTTGGCAGATTCATAAAGTGAGGTGTCAATGTTTTTCAGCCCAGCAAGAATAAACATCATCCAATAACCAACGCCTTTCCAGGTGGCAATCAGTACGATGCACCACAGAGCCTGGGACTTGTTGATGAAAAACCCTTGGGAAGGGATGCCGAATACATTGAGAATGCTGTTGAGAACGCCGGTATTGGGATTCATCATCACATTCCAGACGATGCAGGCAACGGGAAGAGAAATGGTTACAGGAAGATAAAAAATTGTCCGGAAAATGCCAATTCCCTTTAGACGTTTATTTACCAGAAGCGCTACAATAAAAGCAAGGGCGACCTGGAGGGGAATCATGACCAGATTCATTTTAATGGTAATCCAGAAAGAATTCCAGAAAGAAGCGTCGGTGAACAGTCCGTGATAGGCGGAGAGTGTCAAACGCCCATCTAACAGAAAACTTTCCAGGAGTGTAATCGCAATGGGATAAAGTTTAAAAACACAAATGAGAACAAAAGACGGTGCGATCAGAAGATAAGGAAGGAACCGCATGTTCTTTGATAAATTCAGCATGGGCGCTGCTCCTTTCGGTAAAAACAGGGCCATCCTGTACAGGACGGCCCATGTGGTAGTGGTTTATTTCAGCTTTTCCATAGCGCCTTCAATTTTTTCAGCCGCATTGTTCAGAGATTCGGTTACGTCAGAGCCATTTTTAATATCTTCCCAGGTATTCTGGATGATAGTATCATATTCTGTGTAGCCAGGTGTCAGTGCACGGGGAACTGCTGTGTTGGAAGATTCATAAGCAGCGATCTTCATGTATTCTTCCGCGTTTTCATCGTTCATGATCTTATCAGCGCCGGCGATAGTTGCAGGAACGTCACCATTTGCTTCCAGCCAGAGTTCGTTTCCTTCACCGATGGACATGTATTTGATGAATTCAGCAGCCAGATCTTTGTTTTTGGCATTTACCGGGATTCCAAAATGCCAGCTGCCGGTAGGGGTGCCCACCTGATCTTCGTGGCCTTCAAACGCCGGAACAGGGGCGTATCCATAGGTATCCATTTCTTCGTTCTTGCAGTTGGTGTCAGTCCAGGTTCCACCGATTAGGAAGACAATCTTTCCTGCCTGGAAGAAAGAACCGGTATCATCAGCGGTAAAGCCCTGAAGAGCAATGCCGTCTTTGAACAGGTTCTGGTACCAGGTAGCGCCTTCAATCCAAGCATCGTCATTGATAATGCCCTGGGCAGTGTAACCGTCATCCCCGATATTTTTGCCGCCAAGGCTGTTGGGGATCTGGTTCATCTGGTAGGTGCGGCTGACCTGCTCAAAAGCGATGCCGCCGATGCCTTTGGTTCCGTCCGGATCTACCACTTCCAAAGTTTTTTTCGCCATGTCAACCACCTGTTCCCAGGTAAGACGGTTTTCCACGGAGCTTTCGGGTACTTCTACACCAGCTTCGCCCAAGAGTTCGGTATTATACCATAACAGCTGGGAAGAACTGTTCATAGCCGGGCAGTAGAAAACACCGTCCCACGTACCCGCATCCAGTGCAGAGGAGGCAAACTGTGCTTTTTCATCATCGGTAAAGTAAGAATCCATTGGAGCGATCCAGCCTTTGGTGGCGTAAGAAGCAACCAGGGGAACGTCCACGCCGATGACATCATAATCATCGGATTCAGAGGGAAGTTTTACCTGGAGCATTTCCAGATAATCGGAGTGGGCGTAAAGCTCCATGTTGACTTTTGCGCCGGTTTCTTCTTCAAATTTTGCAATGATGGGTTCCAGTTTTTCATCCCAGCTGCCGCCGCCGGTATCTGCGAAGGTGATTTCCTGACCTTCAAAAGGTTTGTCTTCGGAAGCCATTGCCGGAACGGCGCCAAAGATGCTGCTGGTCATTGCTGCGGCCATGAGAACTGCCAGTGCTTTCTTTCGGTTCATAGTGTGATCCTCCTTTAAAAGATAATTGGTAACTGTTCAGAGCCAAGCAAAATTTCATAAAACAGGTGTAAAAT